>NZ_JBIOLR010000001.1:0-467500 GCF_051710965.1 Enterococcus sp. DIV1283b | reverse complement strand
GGGAGTATTTAGCCTTGGGAGATGGTCCTCCCGGATTCCGACGGAATTTCTCGTGTTCCGCCGTACTCAGGATCCTCCTAGGTGTCTTCCACATTTCGTCTACGGGGTTTTTACCCTCTTTGACTGACTTTTCCAAGTCATTCGACTATCTGAAAGAACTACCATATTGGAGTCCTACAACCCCAACAAGCAAGCTTGTTGGTTTGGGCTTTTCCCGTTTCGCTCGCCGCTACTCAGGGAATCGAATTTTCTTTCTCTTCCTGCAGGTACTTAGATGTTTCAGTTCTCTGCGTCTACCTCGAATGTGCTATGTATTCACACAATCGTAACATCCTATTAAAGATGCTGGGTTCCCCCATTCGGAAATCTCTGGATCATAGCTTACGTACAGCTCCCCAAAGCATATCGGTGTTAGTCCCGTCCTTCATCGGCTCCTAGTGCCAAGGCATCCACCGTGCGCCCTTATTCACTTAACCTTATCAACCTTGCGGTTGGGTTTTGATCCTTCTTCTAGCGATAGAAGTTAGATCAAGAAAATAAGCAATTGAACTTATTAAAAAACTCATTCAACGCGGTGTTCTCGGTTTGTATTACTTACATTTACTTCAAATATCCAGTTTTCAATGAACAAAAGTGTTTGAGAGTAAACCTCTCAAAACTGAACAAAGTAAAAACAAATTGTGTAGTCTCCGTAATATTCCTTAGAAAGGAGGTGATCCAGCCGCACCTTCCGATACGGCTACCTTGTTACGACTTCACCCCAATCATCTATCCCACCTTAGGCGGCTGGCTCCAAAAAGGTTACCTCACCGACTTCGGGTGTTACAAACTCTCGTGGTGTGACGGGCGGTGTGTACAAGGCCCGGGAACGTATTCACCGCGGCGTGCTGATCCGCGATTACTAGCGATTCCAGCTTCATGCAGGCGAGTTGCAGCCTGCAATCCGAACTGAGAGAAGCTTTAAGAGATTAGCTTAGCCTCGCGACTTCGCAACTCGTTGTACTTCCCATTGTAGCACGTGTGTAGCCCAGGTCATAAGGGGCATGATGATTTGACGTCATCCCCACCTTCCTCCGGTTTGTCACCGGCAGTCTTGCTAGAGTGCCCAACTAAATGATGGCAACTAACAATAAGGGTTGCGCTCGTTGCGGGACTTAACCCAACATCTCACGACACGAGCTGACGACAACCATGCACCACCTGTCACTTTGCCCCCGAAGGGGAAGCTCTATCTCTAGAGTGGTCAAAGGATGTCAAGACCTGGTAAGGTTCTTCGCGTTGCTTCGAATTAAACCACATGCTCCACCGCTTGTGCGGGCCCCCGTCAATTCCTTTGAGTTTCAACCTTGCGGTCGTACTCCCCAGGCGGAGTGCTTAATGCGTTAGCTGCAGCACTGAAGGGCGGAAACCCTCCAACACTTAGCACTCATCGTTTACGGCGTGGACTACCAGGGTATCTAATCCTGTTTGCTCCCCACGCTTTCGAGCCTCAGCGTCAGTTACAGACCAGAGAGCCGCCTTCGCCACTGGTGTTCCTCCATATATCTACGCATTTCACCGCTACACATGGAATTCCACTCTCCTCTTCTGCACTCAAGTCTCCCAGTTTCCAATGACCCTCCCCGGTTGAGCCGGGGGCTTTCACATCAGACTTAAGAAACCGCCTGCGCTCGCTTTACGCCCAATAAATCCGGACAACGCTTGCCACCTACGTATTACCGCGGCTGCTGGCACGTAGTTAGCCGTGGCTTTCTGGTTAGATACCGTCAAGGGATGAACAGTTACTCTCATCCTTGTTCTTCTCTAACAACAGAGTTTTACGATCCGAAAACCTTCTTCACTCACGCGGCGTTGCTCGGTCAGACTTTCGTCCATTGCCGAAGATTCCCTACTGCTGCCTCCCGTAGGAGTTTGGGCCGTGTCTCAGTCCCAATGTGGCCGATCACCCTCTCAGGTCGGCTATGCATCGTGGCCTTGGTGAGCCGTTACCTCACCAACTAGCTAATGCACCGCGGGTCCATCCATCAGCGACACCCGAAAGCGTCTTTCAAATCAAAACCATGCGGTTTCGATTGTTATACGGTATTAGCACCTGTTTCCAAGTGTTATCCCCTTCTGATGGGCAGGTTACCCACGTGTTACTCACCCGTTCGCCACTCTTCTTTTCCCGGTGGAGCAAGCTCCGGTGGAAAAAGAAGCGTACGACTTGCATGTATTAGGCACGCCGCCAGCGTTCGTCCTGAGCCAGGATCAAACTCTCATAAAAAGTTCGAACAATCTTGCGATTGTTAAGCTCAATTTGTTTGCTAGCATATTGCTTGCTTGTTAAAAATGTTTGTTGTCTTGAATTGAATCAAGACGCCCTACACATTTGGTTTGTCTTACTTTGTTCAGTTTTCAAAGGTCTACTTCATCGGAAGTGTTTCTCCGATTTGTTTTGGCTGCCGTAGCAACTTTTATATCATATCAGAGTGACAAGTGATTGTCAACTCTTTTTTAAAAGTTTTTTTCGATTTCGTTTTTTGAAATCTTTCAGCAACTCATTTATCATAACTTATCGTTTGTTATTTGTCAAGAACTTTTTTTGAAGTTTTTTTCGATAGAATCAAGCTTCGCAAGCTGTTCTTTTTTAACGACTCAGTTATCTTATCATGTCGTCATCAACATGTCAATAACTATTTTTTAAGTTTTTTTAAATGCTGCTTTATTTGCGTATTACTTAAAACAACAAAAATGAATATATCATGTAAATTTACACATGTCAATATATTTCTCAGCCTATTTTCCCTCGTACATTTGAATTTTGACCACATAAATCGAGCATATCTTTTATAGTAGAAAAATAAAGACAAAAAAAGAACACATAACACACTTGATGTTAAGTGTTCGACTGTTCCAACTGTACGAAGCGCTCAGAAATTTGATTAAAATAGGTAAAGACTATTTATTTAGGATAAGTTGCTCCATCAACTGCTCATTGTATCCAATAAATAGAACTTCATCGATAATGATCAACGGACGTCTGAGGAGTTTTGTATGTTGTGTACATAAAGAAATCAGTTGTTTTTTACCTACACAGGAAAGGTCTATCGCAATGTTGTGAAAAGCCTCAGACCAAGTCGCAAATAGCTGTTCTGCTTGCACTTCTTCAAAACTGCATAATTCTTCTGCTTCTTCTGTACTTAGATCGCGTTCTTCTAAGTCAACAAATTGATAAGGCAATTGATGGTATTCTAACCATTGTTTCGCCTTCAGACTGGTTACACAGTGCGCCGATCCATAGACTTTCACTTCCACGAAGACTCCCTCCCTATGAATTTAAGATGTTATTGTTTTGTAAATAGATTAGGTTTCTAGCAACACACCGAATTTCACGAGGGACAAATGAACGGATTTCATCTTCATTGAATCCGATTAGTATTCTTTTTTCATCAATCAAAATAGGTCGTCTCAATAATGAAGGATATTCTTTGAATAGGACGATCATTTGCTTTAAAGTTAATTCGTTAAAATCTATTCCCAACTTCTCGTAAATTTTCGACCGAGTGGAAATAATATCTTGAACTCCTCCTTCAGTCGCTGCTAAGATCTTTTTGATCTCACTTTCTGTTAACGGTTCGGCAAAAATATTCTTCTCTTCAAATTCAAGTTGATTCGCTTGCAACCATGCTCTTGCTTTTCTACAGGAAGTACAGCTAGGCGAAGTATACACTTTTATCATTTTCTCACTCCTTTTTAATTATAATCCAATTCTACAGCAATTTCTTTTAAAATACCAATTATTAGCTAATAAAAAATAAAAAAAGTCGAAAAAAATCGATTATTTACATTTAAATAATGAGAATTATTCTATGTATTCCCTATTTTAATAATAGTATTCTCATTTTTCAAAAATAAATAAGGGAGGTGTGACAAAAATCTTGTCACACCTCCTTTTTCCGAATAAACGGTGTTCCAGAAGTAGCTTCTTCGAAAATAAGCCGAAATTTTACAAAAATTTGAGAAGCAATTTCCGTAAATCCCTTCTTATTTCTTGAAGCTGACCACTTCTGTCACAACCTCTCTTTCATCACTTTCCTTTTTTCATACGACTACCGGTTTCTTTGACAAATCTCGATACTTTCAATTTTCTTGTATTTTTCATTTGAGGTACACATAGATACAGACGATTTCTTGCTCTAGTCATCGCAACATAAAATAGTCTTCGTTCTTCTTCTATCGTCGTCACTGGTTCTGCTTTTATTTCATTAGAGTCGACGACTTTCTTTTCTGTTGCTCCGTTATAAGGCAAACTTCCTTCGTTACAGCCAATTAAAAAGACATTTCTGTAACTAAGACCTTTACTTTTATGAATGCTCTGGATACATAGCGCATCAAGTTTTCCTTGTCTGTAAGCAATCAAGCGGGTTTTTAATTCTTTAGCTGTTGCTTGGGTTTCTTGCGATAAGGCTTGGAGACTTCTAAAAGTAGCATGCTGCTTTACTTCTTCTCGTATCCATTCTTGATCACTCTGATCGATTTCCTTAGCTATACGTGGCAGATGAAGATAGCTTTGTACAAGCGAATAGATTTCTTGATGCTGGTCTGTTTTACGCAACGCTTCCTCAAACTGGCGGATTTCTGCAGATTTGGATTTTAAATTGGGCCTTACCGACAAAATATAATCCGTAATGGCTGTATTTTGATATTTAGGAGAAAAGTATTGATCGCATTCACTTTTTTTCAGATAGCAGTCTACCATCAGCTGCCGCAGCAATTGCTGATAGGTTTGATTTTTCTTTTGCGGATTCTGCGCTGTTTGCCAATGAACGATTTTTTGATAGAACTGTTGGAAAGACTTGATGCCAAAGATACCTTCATATGGACTATCTGCTTCCAGTACAAAAGGAATATTCGTTTTCAGCAGAGATTGGACAAGTTGCTGTGTTTGCGAAGCCGATCGGTATAATATAATCGATTCCTTATATTTCCCATTTTTTTGAATAAATGACTGAATTTGACTTATCAGCCACTGGCTTTCTGCTTTTGTATCTGAGAACAAATAAGCCTCCATAATGCCCGCTTCTTTTTGTGCTGGAATCATCGCCTTTGGTATCCGATCATTTTTGTTATAGCTGATCAATCTATTCGCTCCTTGGACAATAGCTGCCCGAGAGCGGTAATTAGTTAATAAGAAAAGAGTTTTAGTAGGATATTCTTTTTCAAAGTTCTTGATATATGCTGGCTCTGATCCTCTGAATCCATAGATACTTTGGTCATCATCTCCAACAACGATTAACTTGATTCCGTTTTCCTTTGTCATCCGCTTCACGATTTCCCATTGAAGTGGATTAGTATCTTGAAATTCATCAATAAATAGATAATCATATTTCTGTCCAATATAGCGCTGAATCTCGTCATTCTCCAAAGCGCTTTTCAAATTTTGGAGTACATCATTGAACTCTAACAATTGCTGCCTTCTTTTTTGTTCTTGGAGTTCTGTAAGCAATCCATATAGTCGTTCTGATATCGGTTGTCTTGCATTCTTATCAATGGAATCATATTTTTCTTTAACTAACTGAATCATTTCTTCTATTGATAGGTTCATATTCTGCCAATAGTCTAAGCGAGAAGCAATCGTTTTTTCTCCATATTGATCAAATAGATAAAGATTATATTTACGTATCAGCTGTTGCAAAACAGCATTTACTTTTTGCGCAGTATCTTTTGAAAAGTCTCCTTGTATCCCTTGCATTGCCACATCAGGGAATTTTCGACAAATCTCATTGTATATCCTGAAAAAGATACTGTGGAATGTTCCGATATGGACAGCAGTTTTCCTTTGGCTGAAATTATCTACTCGTTTTTTTAGTTCATTTGCAGCATTCCGTGTAAAAGTAATCATCAGTATGCGTTCTTCGTCTACTTGTTTTTGTGTCATCAGGTACACAGCTTTTGCACAGATTGTTTGCGTCTTGCCGCTCCCAGCTCCCGCTATGATTCGAAGATGTTTCTGCATATCGTATGTGATAGCTGCTTTTTGTTCTTGATTGAAGCGATTATAAGAACGTTTCTCCATCATTTTAAAGAAAGAGTTGTTTTCTTTGCTTTCTTTTTCCTGCATTTCTTCCTCAATAAGTCCAGGGGCTTCTCCATAAGCCGCTTCATAGGTAGCAATAATTTCTTCTTGTAGCCGAAAGACTTGTTGAAGCTTTTTATATTTGTTCTCCCAACGATTCAGTTCTTTTTGTAATCGGAGAATTTCTTTTTCATCCAACTGATTGATTTCCTTCCCATCTTTCTTCTTTGAAGTTGTTTATTCCAATTTGATTATTTAAAATCTCGTTGTCTATTTTTTCTTTATACTAACAGACCTTTCTAAAAATGAAAATGGGGAGCGAGATGATTTTAGTTTTCTGAAAATTTTTCCTTTTTTTCAATCGTTTATGCTAAGATAAGGAAGACAAAATTATATTCATAAAAGGTGATGAAAAAAATGCAAACTTCCTTTCACGAGGGGCGTACAATAGGTCTTTTGCTGACATTTATCGGAGGAGCAATGGACAGTTATACTTATATCCAGTATGGTGCTTTTGCCTCTGCTCAAACTGGCAATATCATCCTATCGATCATCCAAGCTTTTGACGGAGAGTGGCTAAGCGTTGGCAAAAAAGTATTATCTACCCTTTTCTTTTTCTTAGGGATTCTTCTAACAAAGTATTTGATTGATTATTTTAGAAAAAAAGAAAAACATTTCTGGCGTTTATTTGTTCTATATTATGAAGCGGTGATTTTTTTCTTTGTCAGTTTGACACCTGTCCATGAGCATCCCGCATTAGTAACGATTTTAATTGCTTTTACGGCCTCGATCCAGTGGGTGGCTTTTGATAAAATCAACGGGCGTGCCTACACCAATTTATTCACAACAGGAAATTTAAAAGGGGTAGCAACAAATTTATATGATTATTGTATTACTAAAGAAAAAGCAGATTTTGATCGATTTTTCCACTATTTAACTGTCGTTCTTGCCTTTATCGCAGGGGCTATTGTCCTTGTATTCTGTCATCATTTGTTTGGCACCCATTCGATTTTGGTCGTTTCTATTTTATTCTTGATCATGGCCCTCACTCAGACATTTCAGTTATGGCAGTTTTATCATACGAACCGTTTCACCTTTTGATTCCCCTGAATCAAAAAAACTAAGCAGGATGCTGTTCACAAAGAAATTTTGTGAGTGAGCAATTTGCTTAGTTTTTTTATTATTTAGTTGTAAAGATACCCTTTGCTTTCGGGTTATTTGTAGTGTAGCGGATTGACTGGGCATCTGCCTCTTCTGTCATTTTCTTTGCCCGCATCTTGATTTCTTGTACGATTTGTTCTCCACATGCTGGATCGGCTACGAAATCGTATTTGTCCCCATCGATTACTATTTTGGGACATATATCAAACTGTTCATACCATTCTTCATAACGTCGATTGAGTTCTTTATAGTAGGAATAGAGTTCAGGATCTTGCTCTAGCTGTTCATATTCCCGACCTCGTTTTTTGATTCTTGCTAACATAGTTTCAAAGGATACACGAATATAAACCAGCAGATCCGGTTTCTTTTGCGGCGAAATTTCTTCTAATTCCTTCAGCATCGTCTCTAAAAGCCCTTCATACTGCTTTACTTCTACTTCAGAAACACGCCCTAAATCGGCATTCAGATGAAACAACATACTATCTTCGTAGATGGAGCGGTCTAGTACATTGTCATCATGGCTGAAAGCATCTTTAATCGCCAAAAAACGTTTGTTCAAAAAAAATATCTGCAATAAAAAAGTATACTTTTCCGGATTAGAATAAAACAGTGGCAATACTTCATTATCCTCCACGTTCTCATAAAAAGGTTTTGTTTCTAAATCTTGGGCAAGCATTTCAGTCAGTGTGCTTTTCCCTGCACCGATCGTTCCTGCAACAATAATCACAATTATCGGCATCCTTCCTGTAATAAAATCTGTTCTTCATTTTACTACTTCATTGATAGAAATAAAAGCCTTGACTTTATCTGCTCCTTACAGGCTGCTTCGCCAATAGTAGCTAGAAGTCACGCCTATTCATGAAAATAAAAGAGTAGAATGTATGAACTTCTACTCTTTTATGCTCTCAACATTTTATCTGTTTTTATTCTTCTATTGTACTTGATTTGCGTACGACTAACTGCCAGTGCAGATTATGAGCGGTATCATTGTCTTCTGCTGCGCAATTCATGACACGTATCATCACGCTATTTTCATAGATTTTTTCTATTTTTCCTTTTATTGGTGATTCAAATAAATCAGATTTAAATGCATATGTTTCGCCGACTTCAAACAATTGTTCATTTTCCATAAGAATCCCTCCATCACCTTTTCTAAGGTCAGTAAATTTTTAACATAAAATACTCGAAAAAACACAAACTTGTCATAAAAAGTACTTTTCGTATCAAAACTGTCACCTTTTTTGGAAAGGATTTAAAAAATGAAGATTTTTTTAAGGAAATCATGACGGTTTTGATGCCAAAACCACTTTTTATGAAACAAAACACGTTTTTTATTTTTTTTAGCATAGAATTTGTGGTGGAGGTACGTATGAGATGAAAGATAAAGTTGTGAACAAATTATTAGAAACCTTATTCAGCGGAGACAAATCGGAAGAAGATATGGTGTATGTCCAAGTAAAATTTGCCTTAGAAGTTTTATTGAACAACCTTGGAAAACTAGCGGTCGTTCTAGTCTTTTCTCTGGTGACGGGCTCATGGGCGGAAACAGGAATTACCTTTCTTTCCTATATCTGCATCCGCAGATATGCTTATGGATTGCATTCCGACTCTGAATTCGTTTGTCTGCTGTGGACACTGCTTTATTTATGGGGCGTTCCCTTGGTGATGAAACATCTGCAATTGACTATCTCCTTCCCAATGATGGTCTTTTTGTTAATCAGCTGCTTTTTGTTACTGCTTCGCTATGGATCAAGAGGTACAGCAATCAATCCCATTGAACCCGAGAAACGTCCACCATTATTAAAGAAGGCGATCAGCATGTTTCTAATTTTTTCTCTCATCACTTTATTTTTCTCAGCTTCTTACTTTTCTACCTATTTGCTACTTGGGATTGTTTTAGAAATAGCTACGTTGCTTCCTATTACAAACTACTTGATGAATTTTGGAGGAATCTTTCATGAAAAAAACAATCATTAAACAATTAACTAACTTATCTGACTTTTTTGTATCTGGCTGCTGCTTTGGTATGAGTTCTGAATTCAAAATCCCTGAAAAATTAAAAAAATAATACGCTAATTGTGCTATAATTTGGTAAAAATCAATGGGAGCTGTACTTTATGTTTTTATGGTCCATAGCGTTGCAATATTTGATTTACACAATTTGTATCTTATTGATTGACCATCATATCCGATACAACTATCTGTTTGCAGGAGTCACTCTGATTTCTTGCGTTTTGATTGGATGGGTCTACTCAGTTTTAGGGATTTTTACTGCTCTAATTGCTATAGGAATGCTGATGCTTACTTTTTTCTTCTTTTCGACTTCGCGTCAACAATTAGTTTACGCGCTTCCTTTTGGATTATTGACGTCGCTTTTAGGAGATCATTTAACAAGCATCGGCGATTTTTTTGTTTTGAAATCTGCGGTTGTTGAACCAGGAGATTCCTTGCAGTATTTTCACATCGCCTTATCCGCTCTTTTATCTGCTTTATTAGCTTTTTGTTTTAAAAAATCGTTAGAGACTTGGTTTCACACAGTGGACCGCCGTATGATTGGTACGATTGGGACGTTGATATTATTTACATACTATATCATTATTTTTTATACCCGTTTTTCTGGTGAAACACCTGATGTCTTAGCTTTGAATACTAGTTTTTTCATTCTTTATCTGTGTGTCGGCTTGATCATCTTGGTTTATTATTGGAAAATCTCTAATAAGAAATTAGCTGATCAGTTGTTAGAGCAACAAGTCAGGATGCAGCAGGATTATATCAAAGATCTGGAAAAAAACTATCAAGACTTGAGAGAATTCAAACATGATTACCAAAATCTGCTCTTTTCTCTTCACAGCTATATTGCAGAAGGCGACTTGGAAGGATTACGGTCGTACTACGATCAAACGATATTGCCTACACGCCAGATGATGAACCTTTTCCCGGCCAATCTAAGTATGTTGGATAATATGAAAGTTCCTGAAATACGCAGTTTGCTGTCATTAAAACTCATGATGGCACAGGAAAAAGGATTGATCGTCCAGCTTCATTTTCCTAAGCCAATCGAGTTGGATACGAAACATACGGTAAACCTTGTACGTATGCTTGGTATTATCTTAGACAATGCGATTGAAGGAGCTAGTGCTGCAAAGAAGAAAAAGATCGAATTGACAATCATCAAGAAAAATCATTCTGTGATGATTCGTGTAATCAATACAACAACAAATACATTACCGTTAAACCAGTTGAAACAAAAAGGTTTCTCAACAAAAACAAATCCAAAAAACGAAGGACTTGGGTTGTTTATCTTGGATGAATTGACAAAGACAAACCCTTATCTTTTCCTTGAAACATCAATTGAAAACCAACGTTTTTCTCAAACGATTTATATACAAATAAAATAAAGGAGTAATGATATGATTCCCATTTATATTTGTGAAGACGATCCAAAACAATTGGAAGTTTTATCAACGGTGATCAAAAACAGGATCATGATTGAAAACTTAGACAGTTATGTTCATATTTCTACCTCTGATCCGGAAGAACTTCTCAATGCGGCCAAGATCAGAACTTCTTCTTTTGGTATTTACTTTTTAGATATTGAATTAGAAGACAGTGAAATGGATGGCGTAGCGATTGGTAAATTGATCCGTGAATTAGATCCTTTAGGAAAAATAATCTATGTGACTTCTCATACGGAAATGTCGATGACAATCTTAAAAAGCAACATTGAGCCGACTGACTATATTGTGAAAGAAGACCTTTATGATTTAAAAGAAAATGTCGAGCAGATTCTGAGCAAAATTTTTGAAGATTTTCAAATGTCCCAGATCCAAAAAGATATCTTCAAAATAGAGTTCAATGATGAGATCAAATTTTTACCGATCAAAGAAATCCAATATTTTTCTACTTCGTTAGGCGCACCACATAAATTGGAAGTTCATTTGACTCATGCTCAATTGCAATTCTACGAGAAGATCAAAGAAATCGAGAAAATGCATCGGAATTTTATTCGTTGTCATAAATCTTATGTTATCAATACACAAAACGTGCGGTCGATTAATAAAAAAACCAGAGAAGTCACGTTGGCAAACGGTGAGACTATCCCTGTCTCTATCCGTGGATTAAAAAAGTTAATTTCATAAAAAGAACCGAATAGTTTGGATCGACTAAATAATCAGCCGATCCAAACCCTTCGGTTCTTTTTGTCTCTCAGTGCAAAAGCATTTCCTGTGCAATTTCACGGCCATCCATTGTGTCTGGATAAAATGTTGGCCAATTTTCCATTTCTTTTAGCAATACTTCTTGACTTTCATTTCCTGCATATAAATGAAAATGTTCGGAGTCAGCCGGTGCAATCGTGTGATCACTGAATTGAATATATCTAAACGCGCCACTTTCCTTATCTTCTGCTTCGAATAGATACCTTACACCACGGTTTCCTGCCTCGTAGGTTAAGATTTCTTTTCCTACATAACGATAATTTGAACGTTTCGTTGTTCCATCCTTAAACGTAAATGCCATCTCTTTCTCACCGATCTTGATTGAAGCAATATCTGTTTGATAGCCCTTCGTATAGTATTCTTTATATTCTTGTGCTGTCTTATCCTGATTCAATTTTTCTTTATATTCAAAAACAGGATCAAATGTCCCATCTTCTACATACGTATCTACTGTCTGCCAAGTTCCTGACCAATCTGAAAGAGAGCGATCTTGTACATCCTCGTCTTCGAAATAACCGTTATAGACGCTCTTTTCTTTTTTGGGGGTCAAAGTATCTTCTAACGGGTTTTCTGTCTCTGTCGTTTTTTTCAACGCTTCGAGGTTTGCTTCCATGATAGAAAGATAGTTTTCTCCATTTTCTATTTGTTCATTCGTCAACCCCTCCAAAGGATTCAATACTTCTAAAGATACACCTGCTTCGTTTGCTAACGTTCTGGCAATACTATCTTTGGCGTTTTCTTCAAAATAAATATAGTTGATCCCATGTTCTTTAACAAAGTGTTTCAGTTCAGCGATTCTCGCCGCAGACGGTTCTTCACTAGAAGAAAGACCAGCAATAGATACTTGATTCAATCCATATTCTAATGCCAGATAGTTGAATGCAGCATGTTGCGTGACAAAAGATCTTTGTTTTGCTTGCTTAAATGTTTCTTGATAAAGCTGATGGAGTGCTTGAAGTTTCTCGGTATAGGCTGCTGCATTTTTTGTCCATACTTCCTGTTTTTCTGGGTAGGCTTCAATCAGCTGATCACGTATGCTTGCTACCTGCTTGATTGCTAAACTTGGTGCTAGCCATACATGCGGGTCTAACTCATGTGTATGACCTTCTTCCCCGTGTTCATGGTCATGATCATGTCCTTCTTCACTTCCCGGAAGTAAAAGCATACCTTCTGTCGCCTTTATCGTATGGACGTTGCCTTCTTGTAATGTTTTTTGGATTGCGGGGACCCATGTTTCCATGTTTTCATCATTATAAACAAAGATATCTGTATCTTGGATCTTTGCCATGTCTTTAGCAGAAGGTTCATAATCGTGGGAATCAGTCCCTGCTGGAATCAATAATTCTACTTCTCCTTCATCCCCGACGATTGCTTTTGTAAAATCATACATAGGATAAAAGGTCGTCATCACGCTCAGTTTTTCTTTACTGTCCCCTGCTTCTCCACTTGCCCCGCAACCAGCTAACATACCTGTTAAAACCAGTGTAGCCAATATACCTATCAGTCGTTTCATTTATAACACTCCTTCTCATCTTCTTTCATTTGAATGTTCCGATTCGCCTCTATCAAATCGTAATAGTTACGCTTTAGCAACAGAATTTAATTTATCATAGGGCTAAAAGAGCTGTCAAGCGTTTTCTTATTTTAATTGAGGAGAAAATTCGTATGGATGGTTCCCGATATTTTTTCAATCAACCTCTATCATTTTCCTTTTATCCCCTCTTTTGTCTATAATAAAGTTATAGACAAAGGAGGAAAATGAGTGAAAAAAGAAACAGATACAACGAATCGTTTGATCCGCTTTTTGGGAGGCAAAACCTCCTACTATGTTTTAGGTATGGTGATCCTGCTGGCACTGATCATTTATTTTTTCCATCAGATTTCATTTATATTCAAGCCTGTTGGGATTATTATCGCTACTATCTTGCCCCCATTATTGTTTGCGCTGATCTTATATTATCTTTTGGAACCAGTCATCAAACGTTTAAGCAAGCACCTTTCGAGGAACCTGTCAGTCATTATTGTTTATGTGATTATTTTATTTTTATTGGGGCTTGGAAGCGTATGGCTTGTTCCTTTTCTTGAAGAACAGACAAAAACATTGATTAGCAGTTTGCCAGATTTATTTCAAGATTTCCAAGAGAGTCTCCGTCAATTTTTGGAAAAAACACCTTTTGCCGATTCATTTAATCAATTTTTTACTTCTATTGATGACGTGACGTCTGATATAGCTGGCTTTATTGGAAATTATTGGGAAAGTGGCGCACAACGGATCAGCAATATTTTTTCAACTGTTACAGCTATTTTCATTACTTTATTTACTGGGCCCATTGTCACTTTTTTCCTTTTGAGAAATCCTCAAAAATTTTATCAGTCAGTTTTAGCCATTGTCCCACCAGCATTTCGTACAGACTTTAAAAATTTGACAAAGATTGCTAATCAACAATTGGGTTCATTTTTAAAGGGGCAGATCATTGCTTCATTTATCCTTGGAGCAGTCTACTGGGTTTGTTTCTTACTGATCGGATTAGAATTTGCCAGTGTTTTAGCTATTTCTGCTGGGTTATTATGTATTATTCCATATATTGGACCGTTTATCGCTTTTTTCCCGGGTTTGATCATTGCATTCCAAGACTTTACTTTTATGGCTGTCAAATTTGTCATTGTCTGGTTTGCCGTACAACTTCTCCATGGTGACTTGGTGATTCCTCGAGTAATGGGTGATCGTTTGCAGATCCATCCGATTACGATCTTGATCGTTTTGCTTGTCATGGGTGATCTAATGGGAATTGTGGGCGTTATTTTCGGTATTCCTATCTATACGTTAGTCAAATTACTCGTTACTTTTATTTTCCGTAAATTCAAACAACGCTACAATAAATTTTATGGCGACAAAGGAGAGTATGAACACTCTTCATTTTCTGAAGAAGATTATTTTAAATAAAATACAAAACGTCGATCTCACGAGAATAACTCGTAGGATCGGCGTTTTATACTTTTTTATTTTAGTTTTTCAGTAAAGCAATTGCCTGATATGGTTTTAGCTCCAGGTTTTGATGGAGAACAGTATCAGGATAATTATCGATAAGAATATCGGATTCTGTGAATCCTTCTGGAATGGTGATCCTTGTATCTTTATCATAGAAATTTGTTAATACAAGCAGTTGCTGCCCTTCAAATTGGCGAAGATAGCCATAAACTTGCGGATGATCTGCTCCATAAGCATGATAATCGCCTTGTGCAACGATTGGATATGTTTTTCTCAATCGAATCAATTTCTTATAATAGGACAAAATAGAATCCTCAGAAGATCGTTCTTTCTCTACATTGATCTCTTCTAGCTTACCTGCAACTTTTAACCAAGGTTTTCCTGTAGTAAAACCTGCTTGTTCTGCATCGGACCATTGCATGGGTGTTCGAGAGTTATCACGAGATTTTGCTTTGATTCGACGGTACGCCTCTTTTTCTGTGAATCCTTGTGCAAGGAGCAACTTGTAAGCATTCAAACTTTCTACGTCAATATAGTCGGAAATTGAGGAATAGTCTGGATCGACCATGCCGATTTCCTCTCCCATATAAATGTATGGTGTTCCACGATTTAAATGGATCATGGTTGCTAGCATCTCTGCTCCTTGTTTTCGATACTGATCGATAGCTACAAACCGATTGAGCGCACGTGGCTGATCATGGTTATTAAAAAATAAAGCATTCCAGCCATTACCATCACTCATCTTTTCTCCCCAAGTATGGAACAGTCGCTTTAATTCTGCAAAATCAAATGGGGGAGTTGACCATTTATTGCCATTTTCATAGTCAACTTTCAAGTGATGAAAATTAAAGACCATTGATAATTCTTCTCTACTAGGTTCTGTATACAAGATACAATTTTCGATCGTCGTAGAGCTCATTTCACCGACTGTGATGATAGTGGAATCCGTCCCAAACGTTGCTTGGTTCAATTCTTTTAGATACGTATGGGTGATTGGTTTGTCCGTATATTCAGGTTTACCATCATTTTCTTTATTATTTTTCAATTGCTCGTCTTTACCGATAACATTGATAACATCGAAACGGAATCCTTTTACCCCTTTTTCCATCCAAAAACGAACTACTTTGAATAATTCCTCTCTTACTGCTTGATTCCGCCAGTTCAAGTCAGCTTGTGTCTGATCATATAAGTGCAGATAATATTTCCCTGTATCTCCAAAGGGCGACCAAGCACTCCCACCAAATTTTGATACCCAGTCCGTTGGTTCTTCTCTTAAAATGAAGAAGTCCTGATAATACTGATCCCCTGCTAGTGCTTTTTTGAACCACTCATGTTCTGTCGAAACATGATTCAGTACCATATCGAGCATGACTTCTATTTGGTATTCTTTTGCTTTAGCTATTAGTTGCTCGAATTCTTCCATCGTACCAAAGATAGGATCGATGGCTGTGTAATCAGAGATATCATAACCATTGTCTTTTTGAGGACTTGGATAAATAGGATTTAGCCAGATCATATCGATCCCTAGATCATTCAAATATGGCAGTTTTTCTTTAATTCCTTTTAAATCTCCAATTCCATCACCATTACTGTCTTTGTAAGATTTGGGATAGATTTGATAAATGACTTTGTCTTTAAATGTCATGGATATTTGCCTCCATTCAACTGATTTCTTACCTATTACAACTTATATATACAAGTTATCATTTATTATTATAACTGAACAGAAAGCGTTTGTAAAATTTATCTTTATACTTCCTAAGAGGGTGTTGTCCAATAAAAAACAAGAGATCAGACATGTATTTGTCTAGTCTCTTGTTTAAAATAGCAAAATGTTCTTGTTTCTTCTATAAATGATGTTCAAAAGCTTTCATCTACGACAATAAGTCCTTTCAAATGAAAAATATGAGGAGCTGTTTTTTGAAATTGCTCCTTGTGACTCAGAGTGAAACGGCAGACTCACAACCGCTGATTTCACAACCTCTGTTTTTATTCATTCGATTTCAACGCATCAATCATATCGATATGCTTTAATTTGAAATGGGTAACAATCATCACAATAACCGTGAATACGATGGTTAATCCTGCTGATAAAACATAAGCCCACCATGTAATCACTAGTGGAAAGATGACATTCTCCATAGATGCTTGTTGTAAGATAAAGTCAGTCAATACATATCCTACACCAAATCCTCCAATGATCCCTAAGAGAGTAAAGATGATATTTTCTCGAACAATATACATCGTGACTTCTTTATCAAAAAATCCAAGGACTTTTATCGTAGATAATTCGCGTACACGTTCGGAAATATTGATATTAGTTAGATTATACAAGACGATAAAAGCCAGCAATCCTGACAATACGACAAAGATTAATACAACCGAGTCTAAGTTCGCCATTGATTCTTCTTGCGTTTCGATTTGTTTGGACATGAAAGACGTATTTGTCACGGCGTCTGTAGCAAGCAGTTTCTCGGAAAGCATTTCTTCTTCTTTCGTTGTCATCTTATCTGTACGCAGCAAAAATGCATTATCCGTCATCGATTGATCGGTCACTGAAGCATAATATTCAGGGGACAGATAAATAAAGCTGCCTAGATAGTTTTTCACGATTTCTTTTACTTCGACTTTCCATTCTTTTTGATTTTCATCATAAAGCGACATATGATCTCCTGTAGATAAGTCAAATAGTTCTGCTGCTTTTTGCGTAATAGCGATTCCTGCTTTAGGTAAGGAACGTGGGTTCTCTTCAAGATCTGTTAAATGGATAAAACGATCAAAATCAGCTGTTTTACTCGGTACAATCACTGTCAGACTTTGCGAAGCATGCCCTTTTTTTCTCAATTCTACGGTTTGAGTATGAATAGCTAGGATCTCATTTACTTTTTCTTGCTGCTGCAACATATCCGCTGCTTTTTGATGATTCTCTTCCGTGGATGAATCTAATGTAACGATTGCTTGATAGTCAATGATTGGTCCAAATTGTTTGGCTGAGACAGAACTTAGAGAATCTTTCAATCCCACGCCCGCAACCATCAGACCGGCACAGCCAGCAATTCCGATAATCGCCATAAGCATTCTTGACTTGTATCGGAAGAGATTTCGATAACTGATTTTTTGATTAAAGCTAAGGCGTGACCACAGCGGAGTGATGTATTCAAGAAAAATACGTTTCCCTGGCTTCGGTGCTTTCGGCTGAAGCAATGCAGCAGGCCGTTCTCTTAGATCTTTGAACAAAACAATCATTGCAGCGCCAAATGCGGCAATGAAGAATGCGGCAGCTGCTTGTAAAATCGGTGGCCAGTCATAAAAAACAAGGGCACTCCCGATGTCATATCGCTCGTTAGATAGTTCAAAAATGATCCTTGGTAAAAGATTCGTTCCTAATATCGTTCCTAAAACAATGCCTATTCCTGAAGCTAGACTTGCATAGATTGCATATTTTTTTGCGATTTCAACTTTCGTATAACCTAACGCCTTCAATGTTCCGATTTCCCTGCGGTTTTCTTCTACCATACGCGTCATTGTCGTAAAGGTGATCAATGCGGCAATAAAGAAAAAGAAGACAGGAAAAACATTGGCGATTGCTGCGATACGTTCAGCCAGATCACCAAATTCTTGAAACCCGACATTTTCTGAACGTTCATTGTATAGGTATGATGGTTTAGTTAAATTTTCAATTTTTTCTGCATTTTCGTTCCACTCTTCCTCCGCAGAAGCTAGTTCTCTTTCTTTCTCAACTAACTGCCTTTCTTGATCAGCGAGTTGAGCTTCTTGTTGAGACAAAGTTTGTACAGCGATTGTCCGTTGCGCTTCAGGAAGCTGCTGGATAGCTGCTGACTGCTGCGCTAACTGTTTTTTAGCATCTTCTAACTGTGTTCTTCCCTGTGCTATTTGTGCTTTGCCTTCTGTTATTTTTTGCTGTGCTGGTTCTAATTCTTCGTTTGCCGATTTTTTCAGCTCTTCTAAGCGTTCTTCGGGTCGATCTTGTAAATACTTTTCTGCCTTTTCTTGATTTTGCTCCATTTTATCTTTGTAAGCTTTGCTGTACGTATTCAAATTATTTACGTTCGTAAAATCAAGATATAAGACAGAATAAATATCCGTCTTGAAATTGGATTCAGGCAAATAGACAAAATAATCAACGCTACCATTTCCGACATTCGCGTATCCTCTCTCCAAATTGTTGATGAACAATGGAGAGCGGACAAATCCAGTGATGGTATACTCTTTTTCTTTCAATTCATCTGAATCAATCTGATAGACATCACCGATTTTATACCCTGCATTCTCCGCTTTTTCATCTAATAAAAGTTGGTTGGGTTTTTCCGGGCGTTTTCCATCAATTAATTGTAGCTTGTTCTGCCTGCTATTTTTGTTATAAGAAAAGATTTGGATCACTTCATTTTTGCCAGTATTGGAATAATAGAACTGTTTTCCTGTTTCTACTTTTGCATCTGGGATCTTTTCTGCTTGAGCGATATCTTTTTGTGTCAAACCACCAGTAGAAACGATTTGCAAATCAGAAAGTCCTGCTGTCCCAACATAGTGATCCATCGTTTTTTGCATGACAGGTCCAGCAGTTTTGACACCTACGAATAAAAGTGTTCCTAGCATGACAATGAGGATGATTGCAATGAACCGCCCTTTAGATTGCCGGATTTCGCGAAAACCTGCTTTAAGATATGTTTTTGTTTTCATAAAATCCCCCTACCATACAATCTCATCAATAGATGAAGGATGCTCATTCAATTCAACTGACCTTACTTTCGCATCATTGATGTGGATGACTCTGTCAGCGATGGGCGCTAAAGCAGAATTATGTGTAATGATCAAAACAGTATTGCCATGTTGTCTGCTAGCATTTTGCAATAATTTCAATACTTGCTTTCCTGTTTCAAAATCCAGTGCACCTGTCGGCTCATCACATAAAAGCAATTTAGGGTTTTTGGCTAATGCTCGAGCAATGGAAACCCTCTGCTGTTCGCCTCCTGATAATTGGGACGGAAAGTTATTCAATCGATGAGCTAGGCCCACTTGCGTCAATACTTCTACAGGATCAAGCGCATCAGGGGAAACTTCCGTTGCCAATTCCACATTTTCTTTTGCTGTTAGATTAGGAACGAGATTGTAGAATTGGAAGACGAACCCTACATCTGTTCGTCGGTAAGCAGTAAGCTGCTTGTCTGAAAATTGTGCAATATCTGTGTTATCAATAATGATCTGCCCCTCATCAGGTGTGTCCATCCCACCTAAAATATTAAGAATCGTTGACTTTCCCGCTCCACTAGGGCCAAGTATAATCACTAATTCGCCTTTTTCAATTGAAAAAGAAATATCGTCATTTGCTATAATGGTCGTTTCTCCCATCTTGTATCGTTTGTATTCATTTTTTACTTCGACATACTTCACTCTGATTCCTCCATTTTCACGATATTTCTCGCTATATCTATGCATCGAATGCGTTTTCTCACACTTATTTATTTTACCATTGAATTTCTCTAGACTAAAGAAAGGAATCCTTTATTTAGTTGACAAATAAACGATTTATGATTTACTTACATAAAAAACATTGTTATTTGAAAGAAGGAACATCATGAATGATTTAAAGAAAAATATGATTTTTGATTTATCAAAAACTGCTTTTGTCGCGATCGACATGCAAAAAGGGATCGTAAATAACGGTACACTCTCTCCACACACTGCAGCATCTATTCTGACAAACAATGATTTGTTAGCAAGTACATTGAAACGTACCGCTGCCTTGAAAGTTTTAGTGAACGTAGACATCTCCACTTTCCCTTATTTGAGTCAACAAACTGATATGGGTGGAATGACTGCTTCTGTACCTCCAGAATTCACTGATTTACTTTTGAAGGATTCTTTGAAAGATACAGATAATATGTTGACTATCACAAAATACAATCCAAGTGCTTTTTTTGGTACTTCTCTTGATCTTCAACTTCGCCGTCGTGGAATCGAGACCATCATTTTAAGCGGTGTAGCGACAACAAACGGTGTATATGCTACTGCATTAGATGCCTTTCAACACGGGTACCATATCGTGCTTGCTGAAGATGCTTGCAGTGATCGTGACAAAGAATCGCATCAATTGTTCATAAAAAAGATATTTCCGAAAACTGCACGAGTACGCTCAACGAAACAAATAATCGAAGCGATCCAACAAAGCAAATAAGTACTGGCATATGTGATTTCCATTTACTTCTTTTTGATTTCATGGGAAAATAACCACAGGATTTAGATAGGAGTATGAACATGGTGAAAAAAAAGATCACAATCAAAGAAGTCGCTAAACTTTCCGGCGTTTCAATCACAACCGTCTCCTTGATATTAAATGGAAATACGGAGAAATTCAGTCCGAAAACCGTTCAGAAAGTTTTAGCTGCTAAAGAAGAATTAGGTTATCAACCTGATTATTTTGCTAGACAAATGATTACCAAGGAAACGAAAACGATTGGCGTACTCGTTCCTGATATCACGAATCCATTCTTCAGTACATTGATGCGAGGAATTGAAGATATCTTGTACAATCAGAACTTCGTCACGATATTATGTAATGCTGATTCTGATCATCAAAAAGAAATCGAGTACCTAGCCGAGCTCACACGTCGAGGTGTGGATGGATTCATTATCGCGACTTCTGCTGTCTCTACAGATGCAATCAACGAAAATTTAAAAAAACAAGGCCGGCCCTTCATTGTTTTGGATCAAAAAAAATCTGAAGGATTTAGTGATGCCGTACGAACAGACGATTTTCGCGGTGGTTACCTGGCAGGTATGCACCTGCTTAGTCTAGGACATCAAACGATTGCCCTTGTCTATCCTGAAAATCTTCCGGAAAATGTCCACGCTCGGATTGATGGGTTTAAATCTGCTCTTGATGTTTACCAAATCCCTCACGACCGACTGATCCTCTTGCCTACACAGTTCTCAAAACAAGGCGGCTACCAAATCACGGCAAAACTTCTTGATTCTGCTGCAACTGGTGTGTTTGCTTTAAATGATGAATTAGCTTTTGGATTATATCGCGGATTAGAGGAAGCTGGAAAAAGCATCCCAGAAGACTATAGCATTATTGGCTATGATAATATAGATATGTGCGAATATATCAAGCCAAAACTGACGACGATTGCACAACCAATCTTCGAATTGGGGCAAACATCTGCCCAATTATTGTTAGATCGAATCCAATTCCCAGAAAAAGAGTGGGAAGAAAAACGGCTACCTGTACGACTAGAAAAAAGATTTTCGACTGCACCCTTGAAATAGCTTTCAAGGTGTGCTATATTTTTATCGAACTATTAAAACGTTTTACTAAAACGTTTTAAAAAATAATTCTTCCCATCAAAATAAATGAGATAGTTGGAGGTTTGTGAAATGAACACGGTTACAGTAATTGGAAGTATTAATATGGACACTACCCTTCGTTTAACCAAAATGCCAAAACCAGGAGAAACGATGCATGCACATGAGATTTTTCACGCTGGCGGAGGCAAAGGTGCCAACCAAGCAGTGGCAGCCAAACGTTCAGGCGCACGAACATCTTTTATTGGAGGTGTTGGAACTGACAGTGAAGGACAGCAATTGTTGGATCTACTGACGAAAGAAAACATCGATACATCTGGAATTGCTGAAATCGAGGGCGCCGCAACCGGACAAGCAATGATTATGGTGGACGCAGCAGGAGAAAACAGTATCTTGATTCATGCAGGCGCAAATAATGCTTTCCATGAACAAGAAGTCCGAAAGAACAAAGAATTGATTACAAACAGTGACTTTATTATTGCTCAATTCGAAAGTAGTTTAGATGCGACGATCCTAGCTTTTTCTATTGCAAAAGACGCAGGAAAAACAACGATCCTGAATCCTGCACCAGCTAGAGAAACCATTCCTACTGAACTACTCGAAAAGACAGATATCATTATACCAAATGAGACAGAAACAGAAATTATTACAGGAATCAGAGTTACAGACCATGACAGTTTGGTCGCAGCAGCTGAAAAAATGCATGAATTAGGCATTGGAACAGTAATCATTACATTGGGCAGTGTCGGTGCTTTCTACCACACAAAAAAAGAACACGGTATTGTCCCTGCTTTTAAAGTAGATGCTGTCGATACGACAGCCGCAGGTGATACATTTATTGGGGCATTGAGCAGCACACTTCAGCCAGACCTTGGTAACTTGAAAGAAGCGATCCTTTATGGAAATCTAGCCTCTTCTATTGCCGTACAGTCTTATGGTGCGCAACCTTCTATCCCTTACCGTGAAGCTTTAGAACAATCAGCAGTCATAAATTAACAACGAAAGGAAGAAACAAACATGAAAAAAGGAAAAGTCATCAATTCAGATATTTCACGAGTAATCGCACAAATGGGACACTTTGACAAATTAAGTATCGGGGATGCAGGCATGCCTGTTCCCTTTGGTACTGAAAAAATAGATTTAGCTGTTTCAAACGGACTTCCAAGCTTTTTATCTGTTTTAGAAAACGTTTTAGAAGAACTTGAAGTACAATCCATTGAATTGGCGGAAGAAATAAAGACAATGAATCCGGAAATATTGGAAAAAATCAAATTCCTGTTACCAGATACACCGATTAGCTTTATCCCACATGAAGAAATGAAAAAAGATTTGAATAACTGCCATGCATTTATTCGTACAGGCGAGATGACACCTTATGCCAATATTATCTTAGTGAGTGGAGTGGTCTTCTAATGGAAACGACAATGAATCCTGAACAGATGGTACTGTCCGAGCAGATTCATATGCTGATTGATCAGTTAGGAGGAAAGGACAATATTGATTCTGTCCTCCCATGTGCGACTCGGCTTCGTATCAAATTACAAAAACAGCCAGCAGCAAATGTAGAAAAATTAAAGCAGCAAATCCCTTCCATCAAATATTTCATTTTACTCGATAGATATGCAGAAGTAATTATGGATCAGGGATTGGCTCCTGCTTATAAGGAATTGACACGTCAAATCGATCATACAGCTCCGAAAGAAAAGCTAAATCCGATCGAAAAACTATTTGGTTTGATATCGGAAATCTTTACGCCAATCATTCCCCTATTTGCCGGTTCTGGTATATTAAAAGGTCTGGTTGTTTTAGCGACTACGATTGGCTGGCTTAGTGAAACGAGCGGGACTTATCATATTTTGTCTGCTGCGTCGAATGCTGTCTTTTATTTTCTGCCAATCTTTCTCGCTTTTTCTGCCGCCAAAACGTTCAAAGTGAATGGATATATCGCGGCTGTCATTGCTGCAGCGCTGATTGAGCCAAATTTGACCTCTTTACTTTCAGATAGTGGTAAAGCAGCTACTGATTTTCTGGGGATTCCTGTAGTGCTGATGCAGTACACCTCTACTGTCATGCCGGCGATTTTAGGTATTTTCTTTTATTCTTTTGTCGAAAGATTCCTTAAAAAATATATTCGTGAAAACATGCAATTAGTATTTGTACCTTTACTTTCATTAGTCATCACGGTTCCTTTGACATTAATGGTCTTCGGACCTGCCGGTGTTTATCTTGGTGAAGGTTTAGCTGCAGCAATTACTTGGATGATGGATATTAACGGTCCGATCAGTGGAGCAATCATCGCTGGAGGCTGGAATATTTTGGTGATATTTGGTATCCAATGGGCTGTAAATCCTGTCATGATCAGCAATATCTCAGCTTATGGGTTCGACCGTATCGTTCCGTTGACAGGAGCAGCTAATTTTGGAATGGCTGGTGCAGCTTTAGGGGTATTCCTCCGAAGTAAACGTTCAAAGACACGTTCGATTTCTGGTTCTGCTTTCGCTTCGATTTTACTTGCGGGAGTGACCGAGCCTACTGTTTACGGAATCGCGATTCCATTGAAAAAACCATTTGTTGCTGCTTGCATCGGTGCAGCTGCTGGTGGAGCTGTCATGGGATTTGCTCAAGTGAAAGCGATCGCTTTTGTATTTGGTAGCCTGACCACATTGCCAGCCTTTATTTCCGGTACTTTTTTCTGGTACTTAGCAGGATTGGCTGTTAGTCTAGTCGTGGCAATGATCACCACCCTTGTTAGCGGGTTTGATGAAGACTTAATGTCGTACGAATAATGAACGAAAAAAGACTGAAGTGTGAGATGCTTATCACATATTTCAGTCTTTTTCTTTTTTAGGATCGTTATTTTTATAAATTTTTTGTGATACTCTCCAATCTTTGGTATAATTTACATATGCATGACCATTTTTATCCCCACTTGTTTATCCCCAAACAAAGATGGCTTATGCAATAAAATGAACATCAAACCACAACGAATGACTGCTCGTTGCTTTTTTACAACTTGTTTTATTTAGAATACACAAGCAGATTCATAGAAAGAAAAAGCTTTTCGACACGATTATCTGTTCAATCGAATAACTTATGAATGCTGAATAAAACAGAAAATCAATGAAAGGAAAAGGACTAGTTTATTATGAAAAACAAAAAAACGATGCGTTTGCTAGCTGCTACTTGGCTGATTGCTCCTACTGTTTTGTCGACTAATGCCGTATTTGCTGTAGATAATCAAACAACCGATCAAACAGTCACAACAGGTACATCTACTTCCAGCTCAGCTACTAGCGAAACAACGGATTCTTCTACAGAAGGCACAACCGGAACAACTGACTCATCAACAGAATCGACCGAACCAACTGATCCGGCTGATCCATCAGAAAATGAAAAGCCAGCCGAGACATATACCCTTACGATTGCTCCTTCTTTGATTGGGAAGATTCAACTAACTGCTTCGTCAGAGGATACCGCTGAACAGCAACCTTTGAATATCACAGAAAGCGGAACGGTAGAAGGTTTATCAGCAGGAATGAAGGTGACTTACACTATTACGCCAGCTGAAGGTGAACAAATTGCTTCAGTCGCTGTGAATGGTGCTAAAGAAGTGAACTATGAGGCAAAGACTTTTACAGTAGGTACGAACAATTTATCTATTACTGCAGAATTTGAACCTGTACCGGATACTTCAACAGAGGAACCAACTGATCCTAGTGAAGAAGTCCCTAGTACACCAGATCCGGAAACGCCAAATAAACCAGATGAGGGTAATAACAACAATAGCAACAATAACAACAATAATAATGGTTCAAATAATTCAAACAATAATAACAATAATTCGAACAGCGGGAATTCTTCGAATCAAACAAACCCATCTGGATCGAATAACAATGGAAATACTCAGAGAGAACCAAACCATCCAAACAATGGTTCATCGAATGGCGGAACGAACAATGCTTCGTCTCGTCCAAATACAGCAAATCAAAGCGGTATAGAGAATCCATCTTCTGTTTCTTCTGATTTTGTTGTAAAATCACCAATTGATGCTGTATTGCCTACAAATGCAACGAATGTCCAACAAGCAATCGTTCGAGAAGCATTCAAGCATCTTGGAAAACCATACGTATGGGGAGCAAAAGGTCCAAATACTTTTGACTGTTCTGGTTTGACTTATTACGTATATATGAAAGCAACCGGTCATTATATCGGTGGCTGGACAGGCGAACAGCAATATGCAGGTACGCAGATTCCAGTAAGTCAGGCCCAACCTGGCGATCTCGTCTTCTGGGGACCTTCTTCCGGTGTTACTCACCATGTAGGTATCTATATTGGGAACGGACAATTTATCCATGCGCCCCAACCAGGAGATAAAGTTCGAGTAACTTCTATTTCAGATTTCACGCCTGATTTTGCTGTCCGAGTAAACTTAGCAGGTTTACCTGCTGCTTCAGGTTCGCTGACAGGCGGCTCATCTATTTTAGATGGATTAGATGGCTCGTTCCATTTCAGTCAAAACCAAACAACTGATCAGTTCTTGAAAAAGATTGCAGATGATGCACAGGAAATCGGCCAAAAAGAAGGAATCTACGCATCAGTCATGATGGCTCAAGCTATCCTTGAAAGTGGATCTGGAAACAGCTTATTATCAAGCGAACCAAATCATAACCTTTTTGGTATCAAAGGATCGTATAAAGGAAGCAGCGTGACCTTCAATACACTTGAACAAGATAGTTCCGGACAAAGCTACCAAATCCGCGCACAATTCCGTAAGTATCCTTCTTACAAGGAAAGTTTGGAAGACTATGCCGACTTGATCAAAAATGGACTGACTGGCAATCCTGATTTCTACAAACCAACTTGGAAGTCGGAAACAAAAGACTACAAAGAAGCAACCAAATATTTGGAAGGACGTTATGCTACAGATCGCCAATATTCACAAAAATTGAATGCGATCATCGAAGCGTACGACCTGACAAAATATGATGAACCGAAAAAAGAAGCAGCAACAACTGAAGAAGCAAACGCTGAAATCCTCAATATGTCTAAGCGATTCGATGTGCCAATCAAATGGACAACAGATGGCGTGCCAATCACAGGATTAGAATTTTCAACGATAAAACGCGTCAACAATGCTTCTTCCATCTTCCGTGTCGCTTCAATCTGGGATTTGTGGAACACGTTCACGGCAAGACAGATACCAGAAACAACTACTCGTACAGTTAAAGCTGCAACTGTTCCTGTACTAACTTTGTTAAGTTTAGACAAATCATTCTGGCTTGATCTGCCTTTAAAGAAATAGAATAAATAAAAAAGGGCGTGTGACAGTGTCACATCCCCTTTTTTAATTTATTCTATTTCTTTATATTTATTTATTTTGTATTCCGTTACAAATTCGCGTACTTGGTTAGGTTCCAGAGTGACATCTCCAAAGCTTTCAAGCCGCTCCGCACCTGGCAATTCTTGAGTCTCAAATGTGATACCGCCATGATCTACTAATTTCTTCCCACGCATTTCTGGCCCATCTTCTCCAAAATTTGCGGTAAAAATCACGATTCCCGAAGCATCTGTTTTTACTTGGATTGACACTTTTTCATCAGGGCTTATCAATTCCGCTGCCTTTAGCAGATCGGGTTGTTTTTTCAATAAAAATGGATGATCGATACCGCCTACCATCATTGATTGGCGAAAATCACTGGCGAATACCTCACCTAATTTTTTAGGATGTTGAAAGTCAAATACTGTACCGCTTACTGAAACCACTTCTCCTGTAGGCGTCGTATCTTTATTGAGCGTAGCGAATAATCGGCTGTTCAACCAAAGCGTATGTTCGTCGATTGGCTGTGCTGGATCACCAGTTAAATTGAAATAAACATGATTCGTCGGATTGAATACCGTTTTCCGGTCACTGATCCCTTGGACTGTCACTCGCCATGTATCATCATTCGTCAGTGTATACCGTACTTCTACGTCTAACGTGCCAGGAAATCCATTTTCCATGTCTGGACTAGTCTGATAGAAAATGACCGAGTCTTCGTTTTCACCATTAATAACTGTATAATGCCACTGCTTGGCTTCAAAGCTAGGTGCACCGCCATGTAAACAATGGCCAGTATCTGGGTCTGTTTTTACTTTGAATGTTTCATCATCTAATTTGAATGTGCCATTCGTGATCCGTCCAGCCATACGTCCGATTGAAGCTCCGATATAAGGATCTTTTTCCAGATATTCTTTTGTTTCATCAAATCCTAAAACCAACTCTCGTTTTTCATTATCGATCATTGTTTGAAAATGGACGACTCGTGCACCTAGATCACTTACAGACAAAGATGTCCCATTTTGATTCGTGATCGTAATCAAGTGATAATTTCCGCCAAAATTTTGTTCATTGATTTCCATGTTACTTGCACCCTCTTTTCTTTCATTTGTACTGATTCCAGTATACATGGAAACCGTTTTCTTAACAGCTTATTCCGTGAGTAACGAGAAAAAATTTACTATATTCTAATAAAAGACCGCGAAAAAAGGTTGTGACAATATTTTTGTCACAACCTCTTTTTCCGAACAAACGGTGTTCAAAAGCTTGCATCTGCGGTAATAAGCCCAACTTAACGAAAAATAGGAGGAGCTATTTTTGCTTGGCTGTTCTTATTACTTGATGCAGGACAGCTTTTTCACACCCTCTTTTTCAATACGATTCCAGTATACAACCATGTCGTCAGTACATAGTAGATGAAATACAATACGAAGAAGATCGTAAATGGCACCCAAATATCTTTGTATGGATTTTGCATGAATAGACCAAACATTTGTAATCCGAATAAGACATGGACTACACCTAAGATTCCTGGTGCTAAGAATAACACACCTACTTCTCTACGGATCGATTGTTTAAGCAATCCGCGTCGTGTTCCTATCTTTTCAAGCATTTCATAACGAGCGATGTCACTCTTGCTTCCTGACAAGATCTTGAACATCAGACAGCTAGCAAGCATAGTCAAGAAAGCTAAACCTAAGAAGAATCCCATAAATTCAAAACCAGAGAATAGACTGTTGTATACTTCATACATTTCATACTTCTGGTTGCTGTACTCTACTTTTTGCAAAGATGGATTATTTGTTTTATTTTGTGTAGCAAGTGCTTTGATTGGTTCCAAGTTTGCTTGGAAGTCTTTTACCTGAACTAGCTGTAAAGTGGATTGCGGCAAGTTCAGTTGATCAAATTCTGTTTGACTGACTACCTTGATTTCTTTTTCTTGCTGTTCCGGCAATTCATAGCTTCGAAGCTCGTCTTGTACAGTCAGTTCATTCATTTTTTCAGCAGGAACTTTTTCTTTCGTGATCTTCGGCGGTGTTCCATCTTCATGTTTTATCATGACTAATGGTTGAGCTGCAAATTCACTTGCATTATAGTAAATCGTTCCCGCATCTTCTTTTTGAGTATAAGAAGCAGAAAGTGTTGGTGAAAGTTCTTTGATTTTTTGCTGATCTTCTGCCCGAGGATTATTCATCACTAGATCATACCCAGAATTATTTTCTGTCAAGTCTGCAATTTCATTTTTAAAACCTAATCCTACCGTCAAAGCGCCCAGTGCTAAGGCAAACAGCATAGCAACCATGGAGAGCATTTGTGTATATTCACGAATACGAAAACTTAACTGTGACAATGTGAAATTGTTCAATTTCTTCAACGAAATCTGTTCTGATTTCTTTAGTAATGATAAAAAGAAAATGATCACAGAATGGAAAATGAAATAAGTTCCCAATACGATCGTAACTAAGGCTACTCCTATACCAAAAACTTGATAGGTGCCCACGTGCTTCATCATATAATAACCGCAGCCTAGAAAAGCAATCCCTAGTACTACTTCAAGGAAGAACAAGAATTTATGCTGCTTGATTCTTGTTGGTGTCTGATCCGCACGAATTAATGCTAAAATCGGTTTTTTGACAATTGAAAAAGCATTGACAATAGCTGCTAATAAAAACAAAATAGCAAAAAACAAAACGGTGATCAACAATCCATGAATGCTAAAAGGTGTAAAATGCGAAATATTGATATCTAACTGATCCACTAATAATTGGTGGACAATACTTGTCAATCCTACACCGACAGCTGAACCCACTAAAGTAGCCGCGATTCCTACTAAGAATGTTTCAGAAAAAATCATCTGTGCGATTTTTCTGCCTTTTGCTCCTAGCATCATAAACATTGCATAATCTTTTTGCCGCATCGTCATCAAAAAAGAATTCGCATATAAAATATAAACGAAGGTAATGATCCCTAGCAAAACAGAACCGAATCGGAAAATGATAACTGTAGCTGCAACGATCGTATTACTTTTCAAAAAGGCTTCGTTGCTCGCCATTGATTCAAACATGTAAAAAATAGCAGATGCCATAACTAATCCTGAGAATAATACCAAGTAATCTCTTAAACGGCTCTTGATCCCAGTAAGTGATAATTTCCAAAGCATAGTCAATCTCCCCCTACTGTTCCAAGTTTCCAAGAATAGATAGTATTTCCCGATAGAAGGAATCCCGGCTTTGCTCTCCACGTTTCACTTCTTGATGGATACCGCCATCCTTGATGAATAAAATACGTTGGCAATAACTTGCAGAAAACGGATCATGCGTCACTAGAAGAATCGATACATGATCTTTTGTATTCAATTCATCCATCGTATCTAAAAGATCCCGGGCACTTTTAGAATCCAGCGCACCTGTAGGCTCATCGCCTAATAAAATCGTTGGTTGGGTAATCAATGCACGTGCAGCAGCGACCCGTTGTTTTTGTCCACCGGAAATCTCAGAAGGATAGCTTTCCAAAATATGAGCAATCGATAAACGTTCTGCAATTTTTTGGACACGTTGCTTGATTTCTTTTGGTCTGACACCTTGTAAAGAAAGAGGAACAGCGATATTTTCTTGTGCTGTCAAACTTTCTAATAAATTGAAATCTTGGAAAATAAAGCCGATTTCATTCGCACGAAAATCTGCTAGTTGATTTCCTTTTAATGTCGTCACATCTTTTTGATTGATTCGAATATGCCCATCTGTTGGTTTATCTAATGTGGATAAAATATTCAAAAGCGTTGATTTACCAGAACCAGAAGCGCCCATGATCCCAATAAATTCACCTTTTTCTACATCGAAGCTGATGCCGCTTAATGCTTGCGTCTTTTTCTCATTGTTTTTCCCGTATACTTTTGTTACATTCTGAACTTCGACTATTTTGTTCATTTCTTTCCCTACCCTTTAATTAGTTTTTCCAGTGCTGTTTTCGGCACATCTTTTTTTTCGACTTCTTCATATGAAGTGACACCTTTCTTTTTGTTCCAGGTGATTTTTAAATATGCTCCTTTACGAAGCGGTCGAGTCAATTGCCCATTGAAATCTAGTTCTTTTTCCTTACCCTCTTTCGTATAACCAGGCAGGATATATCTATAGTTGACTGTTTCTTGTCCAGTGTCTGCTTTGGATACTGTTTTTGCACCATCTGTCGTAATCTGTACATAGTATTCTTCTCCGCCCATCACTACGTAATCTGCGATTTTCACCCCTGCAAGTGCCACAACGATGAAAACAAGTAGTCCGATCAGAAGTTTTTTCACTTTTTCCCCTTCTCTCTTACTTTATATATTGATTATAGAAAAAAACGAACAATTCTGCCTTCGAATCATCTATCATTCTTCTTTCAATTTTGTCATTTTCTTTAAACAACTAAAAAAGAGTTCAAGACAATAATCCGTCCTAAACTCCTTCTTCCTATCTTAAAAAAAGTATGTCACTTACGGTCTTTCATGTCGCCTGTATTGATAACAGGTTGCGTTCCTTTGTCTGTAATGATTGAGACAAGTAAATTGTTGATTAATTGGACTTTCCGATCATCGGTGAAATTGATTTCTTGTCCTTCTTCGATTTGCTCCAAAGCCATTTGAGTGATCGTGACAGCTCCTTCAACAATGGTTTGTCGAGCAGACAAAATAGCTCTTGCTTGTTGACGTTGCAGCATGGCACTAGCGATTTCTGTTGCATAGGCTAAATGGTTCAAACGTGTTTCGATTACTTCGACACCTGCTACTGCTAAACGCTCTTGCAACTCCTTTTTCAACTCGTCAGACACTGCCGTAGTGTTTCCTCGAAGCGTCAAATCATCATCATTGAAGGTATCATACGGATATTGGCTAGCGATATGCCGGATGGCTGTCTCACTTTGGATTTCTACAAAATCTTGATAATACGCTACATCGAATAATGCCTTTGCTGTATCAATGACTTTAAACACGACTACCGCTGAGATTTCGATGGGGTTTCCGTCTAAATCATTGACTTTTAAAACAGAACTGTTGAAATTCCGAACTTTCAACGAAACAGTCATTTTTTGTGCCAAAGGGATCGTAAGGAAAAAGCCATTTTCCCGGATCGTACCTAAATATTGTCCAAAAAACAAAATCACTTTTGCTTGATTAGGGCTGACTACAGTTGCCGAACTTAGCAACAGTAACGCGATCAGCCAAAGAAAAATACTTAAAAATAGTGCCCAAACTTTCGCTTGCCACATGCCTAAATAGAAGAAAAATAAACCAACTAAAGCTAATACGACCAAACCGACAATTCCTGCATAACCATTGATATAAATTGCTCTTTTTTCTCTCATTCTACTTTCTGCGCTCCTTTATCCTTCAATAAATATATAGTGTTGCTTTTTAATCCTTTTTTCGAATTCGCGCCATTGCACCTTCTAGTTCCAAATCTTTGTCTTCAGTGATGTACCAACCGCTTGCCTGTGTTCCTCCGGCTGCTTGCGGCAAATAATCCAATCTTGTTCGAACCCAGTGTTTTTCTTCTGTAAAATAGTCTTCTACCAAGATTTCTAGATCCATCCCTGCTGAAAGAGGCAAATCTTCCCGAACAGATTTAAAGATAAATCGTTCCTTCTCCCCATCATACTTCAATATTCCTGTATCGATAATCGGTAAAGAATAATAGTCCAGTTCTTTCTTCACCGTCAATAAATGTTTGAAAACTTCATGGTACACTTGCTCTAATTGACGACCTTCTGAATTGTTCGGATAGTTGACCATCACTTTTTCTTTATCTGGATCATAGAAGGTTTGACTTAGTTGAGTGATATAAGTATGTAATCTTTCCATTTCTGTTTTTAACTTTTCTCTTTGACCTTCTTCTGCCTTCATATACTTTTTCACCCTGTTTTCTTTATAGATATGTTCTTACTTATTTTACTATAGTTATGTGTGTTAAGCGATGAAAAACAGCAAAGATCCTTCCGATCTTTGCTGTTTTTTCTTAAAATATCCAGTTGATTGCTCGATCAATCTGTTTCATTGTCCTCTTGATCTGTCGTGATATTGATAGAAGTGTCTTTGGCAGTGATCTTCAGCCGTTTCTGTCCTTGCTCTAACAACGTATTTGTTATTGGCTGGTAGTCTTTTTCAATATGAGATTCACCAGATGTTTGGAGAGTATAGCCACTGTTTTCCATCTCATGCAAAGATAAATTACTACTGTTTAAAGTAACTTTTCCTTCTTTGCTGACCAAACTGTCTTCTAGATGTAAATTGCTGCTTTCTCCTATGACGGTCAAGTTATCCACCTTGACTTCATCTAAACGAAGAGAACCTAATTCATCTTTCGCCGTTATTGTTCCTCCCGTAAATTCATTGAATGATACCCAACCATCGTGTGTCGTAGTATTCACTTTTTTGATCGATACTTCGTTGATGTCGATCGCACTATTATTCCCTTCGATCGTCAATTCAGATAATTCCTGATCTGCAGGGACAACAATAGTGATTTGTGCACTGGTGTCTTCCAAACTAATAATCGCACCTTCTGATTTTTTGACCGCATTCACGGTCAATACACCATTTTCCTCCTTTATTTCTGGCTTTTCTGTCTTATCGTAGGTCGTTTTTATCTCAAAATCCAATCCGCGTATAACTGACACGGTTTGATGTTCTGCATGGATGACGATTTTGTTTGCCTCTTTGATTTTTTTCGTCTCCGTCACCATATCGATCAATCGAGGGCCATTATCCCAAGTCAGACTCTTTTGAGCACCTAATGTATAAGTTGCACCTGCTAGGAGTCCGCCAGTAACCATCAGGATAATACCGGTAATCAAAAAATGTTTTAATCTCATTTATCTGTCCTCCTTCAAACGCCCGCTGAATGCAGATCTCTTTTTGTAATAAAACGCCGTCCCATCCATTTAACAAAGTTCATCATGACATAAAAAAGCCCTTTTGTTCCTTTCAGCAACAGTGGCGAAATAAATACTGCGCTTCCCGTGGCGAACAGACCGACACCGATAAAGAACAACCCACTCAGAATCGATTGACCAAACACACTGATTCCTGAGATGATCATGAATAAGCCAATACCTAAGATACTGATACATAGGACATAGATACTAAAAATGAGCGCTAGCAAAGCAATCAATAGTCCCCCAATAACCAATATAAACCCCAATGCTAGTGGAATGAGGACAGGAGAAGCAAATAAACCGATAATAATCAACCAAATCAGACGCATTTGTCTTTTTGGACTTCTCACTAACTCGTCTTCTGCTTGTTCTTCTTCTGAAAAGTAACTGATTTTTAATTTTAAAGCAAACTGCTTTGGTGTACCATATTCATCAATGACCTGATCTAATGTTTTTCCGGAATCTAAAAAATATTCCTCATAATATTGGATCAAATCAAAACGATCGTCTTCAGGAATTTCTTGAAGATGATCCACAACTTCATTCAAATAATCATTCATTTGTGCTCTCCTCCAATAACCGGTCTAAAGAATCTCGAAAAACAATCCATTCATCAATAATTTCTTCTAAATGACGACTTCCTATTGGTGTCAACGAGTAATATCGACGGTTCCTGCCTTCAAAAGGTTCATCATAGGTCTCAAGATACCCTTCTTTTTTCAATCTTCTCAAAACCGGATACAGTGTAGATTCACTGACTGAGAGACTTTCTTGTACGATTTTTGTTAAGGCATAACCATACATATCTTCTTTGCTTAATGCTGCTAACACAGTGCCATCAAGAAGAACAGTTGGAATCTGGATGTGCATTACGTCACCTTCTATTCTCAAGTGTAATATTTTATTCCAATCTATATTATACAACATATAATATAGTTTCAAAATCAGTTTGTCAAATACAAAAAAACTGACTAAAAGGTTTGATCCCTTTTAGTCAGCAAAAAATGGCTTCTCTTTGATTATTATTATAACAGTGGCATGATCCAATTCGTCCACATCCAACTTAGTGGCATAATAACGATCATCGCTGGTATCATGTCAGCTACTGGGAACATTTTCACGTTGATCATTCTAAAACCGGTAGCAACCATCAAGAATCCACCGCAAGCTTTAAAGTCTAAGATCATATCTGGTGTAGTCAATGGATAAATAAATTTTGCTAATAAGAATAAGATATAAAAAATAATGAATTGGGGAATCGCTACTACAGAAACGACATATCCTAAATTACATGCAAAAATTGCTGCTGTGAAAAAATCAAGAACAGATTTAGAAATCAAAATCGTACTGTCTCCAGTCATCCCAGAATCTAAGCTTCCATAAATCCCCGTACCACTTGCACAAAATAAAACAATGACCGTCACTAATGTGCTGATAAATTCATCGTGGGTCATACCAAGCTTTTCGCTAGGGAAGATTTGAGAAATAGGTACCTGCATCAATGCAGCACCCTTGTTTATCCCATTACCTAAATGAACAATCAGTCCAATCGCTGTTCCTATCACCAAAGCAAAAATAACAGCTGGCATATTTTTCATTGGCGCAATGGAATAAATCCCCATCCCCATCGAACACACGCCAAAAACCATCGTCAGCTGCGCTTTAAAGTGTTCGCTTAATTTATTTCCTACTAATCCGCCAATTAGTCCGCCAAGCAAAACGGAACCTACATTGATCAAAACTCCAGTTGGCATCAAAAAAACTCCTCTCTTTCTCTACAAAGCGAAAATTATTACAGAAAATTTTCTGCAATCATTGCTTTCACTGCAAGAAAGATTGTACCAGACAGAGTAGGTTACACCAATTCATTTTTTGTGTTAAGGTATTCTTTATTGGAATAAGTAGGAGGAATATGATGGATATCCGTAAATTTGAAGTTTTTCTTGATTTAGCCGAAACAATGAATTTCACCAAAACTGCTGAACGACAATTCACCACCCAAGGAAACATTTCTAAACAGATTCTTTCGTTAGAAACAGAATTAGACGTCAAATTATTCGAACGTGCCCATAGAAAAATCGAGTTGACCGAAGCTGGAAGCTTGTTGCTCCCTTATGTAAAAAATGTCGTAGAACAATACCATGCCATGCAAGAAGTGCTTGAAACCTATACGCAAGAAAACAATCTTTCATTAAATATCTTAACGATACCAACCATGATCAATTACCAAGGCTTTTCCAAAATTACCGAATTTTTGAAACGCCATCCTGAATTTACGGTCCAGTTGAAAGAAGTGGAAAGTATCGAACTGACTTATGACGATACAAATGAACATAGTGATACGATCCACTTTGCCAGAAGCTTCCAGGCCCCACCAAGTTCGATTGAGTGGCTACCTACTGAAACAGACGATTTTGTAGCAGTTCTGCCTAAAACCCATCCTTTAGCTGCTAAAAAGAAATTGGATCTAAGTGAACTGAAAAAGGAGAATTTTTTGGTTCTTGGCCCTACTACGAACTTGTATCAACCTGTGCTGGACTTGTGTCGCGAAGCTGGATTTGAACCGAGAATCTCTTATAAAGGATCAAGGATCGACTTGATCATCAATATGATTGCAAATGACATGGGGATTGCTATTGTTATGGAAAAAACAGTCAAAAATCTGTTAAAAGAAAATACTGTGATCCTCCCCATCTCTCCAACAAAAGAAAGTTATCTCGCATTTACGCGTAAAATCGGTGAACATTCTTTGGCTTCAGACACATTTTGGGAGTATTTGAGACAAGAAGAGAACTAAGCCCTTCATTTTCTGTCTATCTATCCATCCAAAAAGAGAGCGACTTATGACTTTCGCTCTCTTTCTTGCATCATGTCCTTGTTTCAATGACACATCTATCATTTCTCGTAGTTCAATAGGAAAGCAGCGATTTTATGCCTAAAGAACAGTAAGAACAAGCCACTAAATACAAAAAAATTGTCTAAAGAAAAATCTCCATCACCTACTCCTGCCCAAAATAGACCAAACACAAAAATCACACTTGATAAAATGGATTGAGCCCTCATCCCTGTTGCCATACTGCTGTAGGAACAAGTAAATTTGTTGTTTTATTTCTAGAAAGTCTAACAATAATCCCTCTGTCAAGATTAATTCTTTCTGCAATAATAATGGTAACCGCTGCGGCAATTATTGAAACTCCAATCCCAGGAAACAATGCAGCAACTGCTGCAGCCCCTCCAGAAAGAGCCAATTTTGCTGTAAAACTGCTCATATACAAATATTTTAAATCATTACTCATAGTAATTAGTCTATTTACACCAGCTCTTGTCTGAATTGATTGATAGGCTTCTTGCAATTCCTGACGTGTCCATATTAATTCTGGGTTATAACCTAATTTTTTTGCATGTTCAACCACATCTTTAGCTGTGACGTTATCAATTTTTTCAATGTCTTCTTGAGAGATATCTTCAGATTTAACTGTGCCTTCTTCTTTAATAACTTGACTTTCAGCAAAAACAGGCATATTTTGCAAACCCACCGAGCTAAAGACAATAAACGACAAACCAGCTACAAAATATTTTTTCATGGAAGACTCCTAATTGTTTTTTTATTTTTATTTCCTATTTTTTCCAGTCTTTATAAAAACCCTTCTTCACAAAATTGTTCCTGCCCGCCTTCATTGTTCGTATTGCAAATAAGTACATTAACTTTTCCTTTTTCTTCTTCAACAGCCCTCCTTTTTCCTTTTCACAAGAAAATCATAGCATTTAATTTGATAAATAATAAAAATAAATAATAAAAAAACGTTTTAGATTCATAAACGTTAAATAACTAATCATATAAAAAATATTCATAATATAAAGGGTTAAACACAAATAAAATAACTTTTATTTTCAAAAAAAAAAAAAAAAAAACCTCTAAAAACCTTCAATAGAATTTTTAGGGGTTTTATTCTTTTTCCTATTGTTTACTTAACCGTATCATTGCTGTCGTTCCTACTCCTTCGATACTGCTATAATCAATACGTCCATCATGCAGTTCTAGAATTTTTTTGACCAGTGAAAGTCCTAGCCCATTCCCAGAAATTTGACGACTTGTATCTCCTTGATAAAATTTTTCAAACATTCGATCTCTGGTCTCTTCATTCATTCCTACACCTGAATCGGTCACTTCCAGTACAATCTCTGTGGCTGTCTCAAATAGTTTGATATGAATCTGTCCATTGACTTGATTGTACTTTATGGCGTTATCCATGATATTCAACCACACTTGGTACAAAAACTCTTCATTGCCTGTGTAATTTACTGCAGCAAGTTCGATATCCAATTCTAGCTGTTCTTTCTCCCATTTAGGCTGCAAAAAAACGATTACTTCTCGAATTTGTTCATCTAATCGGTACTCTTTCTTTTCCAGTTGGATACGCTGGTTTTCCAGTTTGTTCAATTTTAAGATGTTCTCTGTTAATTGTGAAAGCTGCGTGATACTTTCGATAATCCGATATAAAAATATTTGGCGTTCTTCGTCAGAGAGATTTGGGGCTTGTAACAATTGTACATATCCTTGGATCGTTGCTAATGGTGTTTTGAATTCATGGGATACACTGGACACAAAATCATTCCTCAATGTTTCGATACTATTGAGTTCTTGGACCATAACATTGAAATCTTTATACAGTTGCTGTACTTCTGCTACTTTCTGCTGTTCATCCATTCGAATCGAAAAATCTCCCGTTGCTACTAGACTCATATTTGTCCCTAGTGCACTGATTGGATGCAGAATACGCCGCCCAACAAAAATCGATATTCCTGTACCCACGACCATACTGAACCCTGCAAAGACGAATAACGGGTATAGCGTTGGTTTTCCAGCCGATTCAGCAGGTGAGATAGAATGTCGAGACAATAAGAAAATAAAACCGAGAAAACACAGCAGTGTCACTAAGATCGAAATGAAGACGATACTAGCAAAATAGATCCATAATTGTGAAAATAGCTTTTTTTTCATCTTTAAATAACCGCCTTATAGCCTAGTCCCCGTACTGTCATGATTTGAAAATCTTCCGTCTTTTCAAAACGGGTCCTTAAACGTTTGATATGTACATCGATCGTTCGTTCTTCTGTATTCGTATCTAATCCCCAAATATCATCCATCAACTGTTGGCGAGTGAAGATCTTGTTGGGATAAGACAGTAATTTATACAGAAGCAGAAATTCTTTTTGAGGCAGAATCAACGAATGCTGATCTTGTAACACTGTATAAGTATCCAGCTCTAATTTTGTTTGTCCGATTATCAAGCTACTGCTGTAATTGATCTTTGAACGTCGAAGCAATGCTTCCACACGTAGGATCATCTCATTGACATCGATGGGTTTTGTCATATAATCATCTGCCCCTAATTTGAACCCGCGTTTCTTATCCTCAAAATCGGTCTTTGCCGTAATCATTAGAACAGGTGTGTCAAATCTGGTGCTACGTAATGAGTCTAGCAAGTCATAGCCATCCATTTTCGGCATCATGATATCTGTAATGATCAATTCTATACGTGTCGTTTCTAGTTTTTTCAGCGCATCCTCTCCATTCAGTGCAGTGATAACTGAAAAGCCCGCTCGTTCCAACACAGAACGGTAAAGCAACTGTAATTGCGGATCATCTTCTACTATTAAAATACGATTCATTGTTCTCCCTCTGTTTTTTGAAAAATTTCTAGATTTTTTCTTGCAGTTCATCTTCAGTTAACATTTATTTCGTATACTACGATTATTGTTCTGATATACTTATTAGTATACCGAATATTTCAATACGGGAGAAGGGTGATTATGCTTCAATTAAAAGATATAAAAAAATATTATAAAGTCGGCGAAACCACCACTAAAGCATTGGATGGTGTGTCTGTCGCTTTCAGACAAAAAGAATTCGTAGCGATTTTAGGTCCTAGTGGTTCTGGTAAAACGACTATGCTGAATGTGATTGGTGGACTAGATAATTATGATTCCGGTGATATGGTGATCAACGGAAAGTCTACTAAAGACTTCAAGGACAGCGACTGGGATGCCTACCGAAACAATTCTATCGGGTTCATTTTCCAAAGTTACAACTTGATTGGTCATTTAGGCATTATTGAAAATGTTGAACTTGGGATGACATTAAGTGGTGTTTCTAAAGACGAAAAACGAAAACGGGCAGAAGATGCCTTGCATCGGGTCGGCTTGACAGATCATATGCACAAAAAGCCAAATCAGCTATCTGGTGGACAAATGCAGCGGGTAGCAATCGCTCGAGCACTAGCCAATGATCCAGATATCCTTTTGTGTGATGAGCCAACCGGAGCTTTAGATACAGAAACAAGTATTCAGATCATGGAACTGATCCAAGAGTTATCGAAAGAAAAATTAGTAATCATGGTCACACATAATCCTGAACTGGCCAATCAATATGCAGACCGGATCATTGAATTTTCTGATGGTAAGATCTTAACGGATTCCCATCCTCACATCGAACGACCAAAGGATGATCAATTTAACCTACGCAGAACGAAGATGAGTTTTTGGACAGCGTTGAAGCTTTCTTTCAACAATATCCGAACAAAAAAAGGACGTACTTTCTTGACTTCCTTTGCTTCCAGTATCGGGATCATCGGAATCGCGATCGTCCTTTCCCTTTCTTCTGGTTTCCAAAAGCAGATCGATAACACGCAAGCTGAAACGATGGCGAAATTTCCGATCACTATTTCTAAGGTAACAACTAACCAGACTCGTGACGATGCTGGATTGGGTGCAAGCAAAGCAGAGTATCCAGACAGCAAAACGATCACAGCAAAAGTCAGCGAAGAAGACAAAGCACAGCATACGAATAAAATCGATCAAACATATGTCGATTATGTAACAGACATCGATCCTAATTTAAGTAATAATATTGGGTTTACTCGTACAACAGGAATCAATCTTTTACGTGATGTAAATGGCAAAGTACAGCCTGTCAGCTTCTCGAATCAAAACCCTGATACGGAATCTCTTTCCTTGTCTAGTACGATGTCAGCAATGACAGGTGTGGGAGTGTCAAGTTTCCCTACACAGCTTGACACTAGCAAAGAAAACTTTTTAAAAGACAATTATTCTTTACTTGCCGGAAGTTATCCAGCCTCAGCAACAGATGTCGTGCTGATCGTAGACGGCAACAATAATACTAATATCAATGCATTGAAAAATCTTGGATTTGATGTGAAGGAAGACGAAAAACTTGATTTCGATGATATCGTCGGTACAACATTCAAGTTAGTAAACAACAATACTTACTATACAAAACTTCCAACTGGGAATTTCATTCCTAATACAGATTATGATTCGATGTACCAGAATTCTTCAGATGAATTGAAGATTTCAGGAATCCTACGCGTGAAGTCTTCTTCTACAATGAATCTCTTATCGCCAGGAATCGCTTATAGTGATCAATTAACGACTCAAATCGTCAATGAGAACAAAGAATCAGAAATCGTCAAAGCCCAAAAAGACAGTGATGTAAATGTCTTAACTACTGAAAAAGTTGACGAAAATACCAAACAAACATTGCTTAGTTATTTAGGTGGAGACAGCTTGCCTTCAAGTATCATGATTTATCCGAACAATTTTGAAGACAAAGAAAAAATCTTGGACTATTTAGATGATTACAATAAAGGCAAATCAGATGAAGATAAAATCATTTATACTGATTTAGCTGGAACGATGACTGAACTGACTGGCGGATTGATGGATGCTATCACTTATGTCCTCATTGCTTTTGCAGGGATCTCTTTAGTAACAAGTATGATCATGATCAGTATCATTACTTATACATCTGTGATTGAACGGACAAAAGAAATCGGTGTACTAAAAGCTTTAGGTGCACGGAAAAAAGACATCACTCGCGTATTTGACGCAGAAACGTGTATTTTAGGTATTTCTTCTGGGATACTAGGTGTGTTTATTGCCTGGCTAGCTACATTCCCTATCAATAGCATCTTGTACAGCATGACGGATCTAAAAAATGTTGCGCAACTAAATCCTGTCCATGCGATCATTCTAGTGATTGTCTCTACTGTATTGACGATGCTTGGCGGTCATCTTCCTGCACGAATGGCAGCGAAAAAAGACGCCGCTATCGCTTTGCGTGCAGAATAAAGCTATTCGTTTTTTCCAATTACTACAAAGGGTTGTGACAAAATTGTTGTCACAACCCTTTTTTTGAATAAACAGCTTTTTCACAACCTCCCAATCAACGGTGTTCCTGAAGTAACTTCTTCGGAAATAAGCCGAAATGTCACAAAAATTTGAGAAGCAATTTTCGTACATTCCTTCTTATTTCTTGAAGCTGACCACTTCTGTCACAACCTCTTGTCTATTTATAATTCTGGAATATGATTTTCCCCCTCGAGCCACAGCTCTTGCGGTGTATATTTGTCTTTTCCATTTATGAATACTGTTCCATCTGCTTCAATCGTTACTTCAGTCCCAATCCACATGTTAGTAGACAGAGCGAGAAGATTTTTTCTTTTTCCTCTTCCTTTTTTCCAAATTGCAAGGCATCGGTTATCTCTTCTGTCCAATGAGATTTCACGTATTTTACTTCCCCGTTTTCAAATATAACTTTCAAAATATTCGCTATATTTTCTACTTTTACTGCTTTAGGAAACGACTCCTCCATTTTTTTCACTTTCCTTCCATTAGCATTTAGTATGCGCTTTCTTATTGTTGTAAGTATATCATAGTTTATTCTATTATCAAAAAACGTATTCATTCCATTAAGGAATATTTTATCAAACAAGTTGAATTGTTTTCCTCCTTTGCACCTTTTACTATAGATAGGTAAAGACAACTAAGGAGGAATTTCTCATGACAGATCAACCATATGATTTAAGAAAAGTCATCGAAGAACTAAAAACACTTCCAGGTCAATATCACGAAACAGATATTGAAATCGATCCTGAAGCAGAATTATCTGGTGTTTACCGTTATATCGGAGCTGGCGGTACAGTAAAACGTCCGACTCAAGAAGGACCAGCTATGACTTTCAACAATATCAAAGGTTTCCCCGGCACACGTGTGAACATCGGGACAATGGCTAGTCGTAAACGTGTAGGCGAAATTTTGCACCATGATTATCGAACACTTGGCCGTTTCTTGAAAGACGCTGTAGAAAATCCAATCGAACCTGTGAAAGTAGACAAAGCAGACGCTCCAGCACAAGAAGTCGTTCATCTATCTACCGATGCAGACTTCGATATTCGCAACATTTTGCCTGCACCTAAAAACACTCCTGAAGATGCAGGTCCATACATCACAATGGGTGTAGTCTTAGGATCAGATCCAGAAAAAACAATGAGCGATGTAACGATACATCGTATGGTCCTAGAAGACAAAGATACGATCGGTATGTACATCATGCCTGGTGGGCGCCACATTGGTCACTTCCAAAAACAATTTGAAGCATTGAATAAACCAATGCCTATCACTATCAATATTGGTTTAGATCCAGCAATTGCCATTGGTACGACTTTCGAACCACCTACCACTCCACTTGGCTACAACGAACTATGGTGTGCAGGAGCTTTGCGTAACGAACCTATTCAAATCGTTGATGGTGTAGCAGTCGATGAAGTGGGTGTTGCTCGTGCTGAATTCATTATTGAAGCAGAAATCATGCCAAATGAAACAATGCAAGAAGATATCAACACGAACTCAGGGAAAGCAATGCCAGAATTTCCTGGCTATACTGGGGATGCTAATCCAGCTGTGCAAGTAGTGAAAGTCAAAGCAGTTACTCACCGAAAAGACAATCCAATCATGCAAACAACGATTGGTCCCAGTGAAGAACATGTATCTATGGCCGGTATTCCTACAGAAGCAAGTATTCTTGCCTTGGTTGATAAAGCTATTCCAGGAAAAGTAGTAAATGTCTACAATCCTCCTGCAGGTGGCGGTAAATTGATGACCATCATGCAGATCCGTAAAGAAAACGAAGCGGATGAAGGTATTCAACGCCAAGCAGCTATTCTTGCTTTATCAGCCTTCAAAGAATTGAAGACAGTCATTTTAGTCGATGAAGATGTTGATATTTTCGACATGAACGATGTAGTTTGGACTTTCAACACTCGTTTCCAAGGAGATAAAGACGTCATTGTGATCCCAGGAATGAGAAACCATCCATTGGACCCATCAGAATTACCAGAATATAATCCTGGCTCTATTCGTTTCCGTGGGATGAGTGCAAAAACTATCTTTGACGGTACAGTTCCTTTCGATATGAAAGAACATTTTGTACGTGCAAAATTCCAAGAAGTAGAAGATTGGGAAAAATATTTGAAATAATGAATGATCTGCAACTGTTTTGACATCATAAAAAGGAGTGCGGAAAATGGAACAATTGGCACAACGGAAGAAAAAAATCGTGATTGGTGTAAGTGGCGCTTCAGGCACCATTTATGCCATCAACCTAGTGAAGAAACTAAAAGAATATCCGATGGTAGAAACACACGGAATCATCAGTCCATGGGCAAAACAGAACTTAAAGCTGGAATCTGACTTATCACTAACTGAATTCGAAAGCCTGTTTGATTACCATTATTCAAACAAAGATTTAGGTGCTGCTGTCGCCAGCGGATCATTTTTGACTGATGGAATGATCATCGTACCGGCAAGTATGAAAACAGTCGCAGGTATCTCTGTTGGTTTAGGCGACAACCTGATTGCACGTGCTGCTGATGTAACAATGAAGGAGCAGCGAAAGTTAGTCATTGTTCCTCGTGAAACGCCATTAAATGCCATTCACTTGGAAAACTTGACTAAATTAGCACGACTAGGTGTGCAAATCATACCACCGATCCCCGCTTTTTATAATCAGCCTCAAACGATCCAAGATCTTGTTGATCACCATACAATGAAACTTATGGATCAATTTGGGATTGTAAATGAGCATTCAAAACGTTGGCAAGGTGATTAATATGGAAAAAGAAACGATAGTTGAAGTAACAAAACTAGGTTTCACGATCCAAGCTGCTGTTAAAGTAATTGGTAAAGACTTATTGATTACTTTAACAGGCGGAGATACACCACATATCGGAACAGTCACTACATTTTCTCGTGATACAGAGATCCAAACTGTACGTTTCCCTAGCCACGATGGTCGGTTCCATAAAGACGATGTCTTAGCCGGAAAAATAGCTGTGATCATCAAAAATGCCGTTCCGGGAAGCTGTACGATCACTTCCGGTATCCATGTTGACCATATCTCCAATGCACAAATCAACGCCTCTTTTCCGATGTCAGAAGAGTTAGGTTACAAGATTTTAGATTGGTTAGAAAAAACAGAGTTCCATATCAAAGAACCAATTTATTATAAAGATGGTGAAAAACCATCATGAAAGAAGAGGTTGTGAAATCAGCGTTATGAGCGAATACCGAGGGTCAGCTGATTGAACACCGTTTATCAAGAGGTTGTGACAAAGCCGCTTCGTTTCGAGTAGTAAGAAAAATTTTGTAAACATGGGTTTCCACATTTTTGCATAAATTTGACTTACTACCGAGAAACTGGCTTTTGAACACCGTTTACCAAGAGGTTGTGACACATCTTTTGTCATAACCTTTTGTTTTTATTTTTGCTTCACTGTAACTGCTACGATATCACCAATATCTTTACCAATGTTTTTACGAATATCTTTTCGTAGTCCAAGGATATAGCAGACCGAACCATCTAAATTTTTCACGCCCATATTCACGATACTGCCTTCGTACGGCACATTGTCAAAAGTTGCTTTGACTTTCACTCTTCCAGCACCGAATTCTTCTCTTATATCATATGGAAAAACAATATATGCGCCACCCTTGCCGACTTCGGAAGCATAGATTTTTGATTCAAAAGAATAAGTTTTCCTCATTTTATTTCTCCTGTTTTTTACATCTAGTATAGCATAGCAAAAAAAGAAGGAACTGTGACAAAAGTCTTGTCGCAGTTCCTTTTTTCGAATAAACGGTGTTCTCCTGCCAACTCCTCGGTCACAAGTCACAATATTCAACAAATATGAGAAGCTGTTTTTTGAAATTGCTTCTTGTGACTCAGAGTGAAACGGCAGGCTCACAACTTCTTCCTTAAACGGTGTTCAAAATATTATTCGCCTTTTGCTTCTTTCACTAATTTCGCGAATGCTTGTTGTTGGAATTCAGCAGCTAAGGCTTTCGTACGTTGTTCTTGCTCTGCTTTGCTCATTTGCGGATTTTCAGTCATTGCTTTTACCATACCGTCTTGCACATAAGCTTTTGCTTCACTTTCCATCGTACTTTGCTCTTTCTTCACTAATTCAGCTAACTTGGCTGCTTGGTCCGTACTTAATTCTACCCATGTCTCTGGGATTTTGAATGTATTCACTCGGCTGTCATATTCGTGATTGTTATCAGCAATATTGAACCAGAATTTATACATATCGTTTTTGTATTCCCAATAAGTAGTTTTCGTCACTTTTTCAGCATCGCCGTCTGTCTTTTCTACTTTATTTGTTTCGTTATCCGTACCAGTTGCTTTTGGTTTCTCTTGTTTTTCATTCGTTCGGTAAAGATACACTTTTTCTTTTCCATTCCCTAAAGCTTTATACAAAAGCATATCTGCTCCTTGGGAATCAGCACTGGAAACAATTTTTTCTGTTTTCGTTTCCGTTACTTTTTCCATTCCAAAGTGATTGGACAAATTAGCGACGATCAAACTTAGTGAAGCGACGAAGATTAGTCCGAAAATCAAAGATAAAAAGGTTTGCCATGTTTTTTTAGCGAACACGTTCGTTAAAGCAAAAGCAAGCAAGCTGACAATCAAAACTCCAATAATCATGCATTATCCCCCGCTTTCGTTAGAACAGGTTCTTTTTTCTTCAATAAAAAGGCAATAATAAAGCCAAGGATCCCAAAGATGATTGCTACGATAAACGCGGCATGGTAACCTGACAGTGTGGCATTGATTGCCTGATCTTTATAAGCTAATGGTGTATTGTCCAATACAGATTTGCTTGGGATATTTGCTTTTGTCACATTCGTCAACACACTGATCAAAATAGCTGTACCGATCGAGCTTGCAATTTGACGGAATGTATTATTTACCGCTGTCCCGTGACTGATCAAGTTATTTGGCAATGCATTCATACCAGAAGTGGTTACCGGCATCATGACCATGGAGATCCCAAACATACGGATCGCATAAAGGATCACGATATATAAAACTGGAGTCGTTTTTGTCAAGAAAGCAAATGGTGCAGTTGCGGCTGTTAAAATGAACATCCCTGTAATGGCTAAACGTTTCGCGCCGTATTTATCGAAAATCGCACCCGTAATAGGCATCATAGCCCCCATAATCAAAGCACCTGGCAACAACATCAAGCCAGAATGGAATGCTGATTCTCCGCGAATGTTTTGGATATACAATGGCACGACCATTTCTGCCCCTACCATCGCCATATTCGTTACACCGGCTAAAACAGCTGCAATCGTAAATGTAGATGATTTGAATACACGGAGCTCCAAGAATGGATGTTCCAAATGTAATTGACGCCATGAGAACAAGGCGATGAAAATCACACCAACGACTAAGAAACCAATTACTTTCAAGCTTCCCCAGCCATCATCACCTACACTAGAAAATCCGTAAAGCAAACTACCGAATCCAATCGTTGACAAAATAGCTGATAAAATATCAATGCTAGGATTTGACAATGGAATAACACTTTTCATTAGGAAGAATGCTAAAACCAAGACAAGAACAACGATTGGCAGTACCATACCAAACAAGTCACGCCAATGATAGTTATCAATGATGTAACCAGATAATGTAGGACCTAAAGCAGGAGCAAGCCCAATAACGATTCCTGACATCCCCATTGCTGATCCTCTTTTTTCTGGTGGGAAAATAGACAACATGATATTTTGCAATAATGGCATCGATACTCCCACACCGCAAGCTTGGATCAAGCGACCGATTAGTAATGTACTAAAATTAGGTGCTGTAAAACAAGTAATCGTTCCGATCAAAAAGATCGTCATGGCAGAAAGATATAAATTTCTTGAACTGAATTTATTGATCAGCCATGCTGTTATTGGGATCATGATCCCGTTGACTAGCAAGAAACCAGTCGTTAACCATTGCACATCAGACGCTGAAATATCGAAAGCTTTCATCAATGTAGGAAAAGCTGTCGTCAATAAGGTCTGATTCAAAACGGTACAAAATGTACCAATTAATAAGACAACAACTAAAAGTGTCCGATTATATGGTTTTCCGTAAATATCTACGGGTTGGTTGTTACTCATATTTCTCCTTCTTTCTGAATTTTTTCTGAAACTACTAGAATACTTTAGTCCTAAATCTACCATTTGTCAACCTACTTGACACATTAGTTAATACAGCTATAATTAAGGAAAGTAAGAGGACAAAAGGAGTGACAAAAATGGTTGGGGCTTCCCTTAAACGTTTGTTGGAAAACGATCAATTGGTTGTTGGCATCAGTGAATTAAGTGATATCGTCGGTGTGTCTCCACGTCAATTAAGGTATTGGGAACAAAAGGGATTCATTCGTTCGATCGAAGCTGATGCGAATTGTCCTAGAAAATATCGTTTGCCTACAGTTATAAAAGTAGAACTGATCAAAAAATACTTAGATGACGGATTTACCTTATCTAAAGCTGCAGAAAAGGCAGAAATCCGACAAAAGAAAATGCATCATGTCCGCAAAGTTTTTTCAAAAGCAATCAAAGATATCGAATTGATCGACGAACGCTATACGATTTTACAAATTGGTAACTTCAAAGAAGAGAATGCTAAGATGTACATCATTCATGACAACGAGACAGACGAATTGTCTTACAAACTCCTTCCTGTCGATGAAAAAGCTGACTACGATCAGCTGTTAAAAGAATTCTAAGCCCCGCTAATCTCCTAAACATCAGACTTTTTAAAAAGTAGATGATACATATAACACTTAGAAAAAGCCTGTTTGAACATAAGAATATCCGAACGGTGATCTGTATTTCTTTCACATAGAAAGGAAGCATCCATCACTGTTCGGATATTTTTTAGTTTATTTTTTTCGGTTGTTTTCTTCTTCCAATACATCCGTCAGCCAACTTGCATATTCTGTTTCCCGATTGATCGCATGCGCTAAAATCAAGTAATGTCCGTAATTTTCATGTTTTTCTTTTTCTGTAGGAAAGATTGTTTTTTTCCGCTCTAATAGATGAAGTCGTTTTTCTTCATGAAGATCACGCTGCTGCTGGATGATTTCTACTAATGCCGGATCATTCACGTCTTTGACGAAATACAATTTTAAAACGAATTCGTCTCGATTAGCCGGCAGTTCATTGGTCGGTGTATGAATCCACTCTGCTAATTGTTCCTTCCCTTCTTCTGTTAATTCATAAACTTTTTTTTCCAATTTTTCGCCTGTGATCTCTACTTGATGCTGAATGATTCCTTGCTCTTCCATTTTTGCCAGCTCAGGATAAATCTGACTATGTTTTGCTTGCCAAAATTCTCCTATTTCATTTTTGAATGATTGATTCAATTCATATCCTGTCATCTGCTTCTTACTCAATAACCCTAATAAAATATAGCGAAGTGTATTTTTTCTTGCCATCAGTTTTTCCTCCTTGACAAATCTTTAAATCCATTCTATCATAAACGAGTAATCAAAAACATGTAGTTTATTACATGTTTTAATTTATAAGGAGATGCTTAATCATGAAAGAATTTAAAGAATTGGAAGATTTTATTGGAACTCACTTTATTTATACGTATGACAACGGTTGGGAATATGAATGGTATGCAAAAAATGACCATACTGTCGATTACCGTATCCACGGCGGAATGGTCAAAGGTCGTTGGGTAAAAGACCAAGAAGCTGATATCGTTAAATTGACAGATGGCGTATTCAAAATTACTTGGACAGAACCAACAGGGACAGACGTTGCATTAGACTTTATGCCAAATGAAAAGAAACTTCACGGAATGATCTTTTTCCCTAAATGGGTTGAAGAACATCCAGAAATCACTGTTACTTTCCAAAATGAACATATCGCAGAAATGGAAGCAGCTCGTGAAAAATATGAAACTTATCCAAAATTACTTGTTCCTGAATTTGCTACGATCACTTATATGGGTGATGCAGGTATAGACAATGAAGATGTTATTAGTGAAGCACCATATGATGGAATGCCTGATGATATCCGTAGCGGAAAATACTTCGATGAAAATTATAAACGAGTAAAATAAGGTTGTGAAAACTGCGTTATGCTTTGAGTAATAAGAACGCTAGTCAGAAAATAGCTTTTCATATTTTCTAGGCTAGTGGGCTTATTACCGCAGATGCAAGCTTTTGAACACCGTTTAGTGGAGAGGTTGTGAAAAAGCTGTTCTGCATCAAGTAATAAGAACAGCCAAATAAAAATAGCTACTCATATTTTTTGTTTGGTTGGGCTTATTACCGCAGATGCAAGCTTTTGAACACCGTTTATCAAAGGTCGTAACATCTGCATCTTCACACAGTTAAAATAGTGACTTCAAAATGAAATAATGCTCCCAGCAAAAATTAGGCTGGGAGCATTATTTCGTTACTCTGTTCATCAAAAATCATTGGTTTGATTCCACTGCATCACAAGCTCCTCCTCGTTTACTGCTTCATCTTTTTGCAGTATTTGAATGGTAAAGCCTTGTGAAAGATAGAAATGAATAGCTGATTGATTTTTTTGATAGACTGTCAAAGTCAGTGTTTTATTGGTTTCTTTTATTTTTTTCATTAGTTGCGTACCGATTTTTTGTTGCCGGTATTCCCTCTTTACAAAAATCCCTGCGATGAACTGATCGATCACCCCAGCAAAACCGATGATTTCCTGATCTATTTCTGCTAAATAAATCACTGCCTCTGGCAAAGCTTTCTTAACAGATTCTATTTGACTCTCCCAATAAGTTGGTGAGATGAATCCATGAGAATCCAAATTAGCATGCAGCCAAATCGATAGAACAGTTTCCAGTTCTTCAGCAGACAATTCTGTTGTTGTACGAATCATTTTTTCTCTCCTTACTTAGTCATTGAGTTTAAACCAAAAACCATTTTTTTGAAGTTCTTTCACTAGTTTTCGCCCCTCAAAAAAGTACATCTTTTCTTGTTTTAATTTTCTGATACCAAAAGATGCAGCGACTTTAGGATCATCAACTGATACGATTCGATAAGTCCCACCAGGTAATTGATCCAGCTTGACTTTCCCATAATGATCGCTTTGCACTGAAAACGGCACACCGTTTCTAGTAAGTGTTTTTTTCTTATGTTTCAAAATAAATGAGCCACCATTTACTGGATTTCCTGCTGAATCACTTATAATAAATGAAAAATCAAGCACTTTTTTACTTAACCGATACTGATAAATCAGTCGTCCAATAAACAGTAACAGTATGATTACAGCTATTATCGTTCCTGCAAGAATAAGCAACTGTCGCAAAGTTCTTTCCTGATTTCCTTTTTCTTCTGCTTTTTTTACCGATTCACTATAAGGAATCCGATGTCCCGTCACTAGCAAACGATGCGTGTTGATCATATACGGTGTACATGTAAGCAAGGTAACTAAGTCTTTTCCTTCTTCAATCGTTAGAACAGACGTGTCATCTGGCAGTACCACTTGTATATTTTCAACTTGATAAGCCAATTTCTCCCCCAAAACAGTCAAAATAAACGTATCTCCGTGTTCTAAACGATCTAACTCGGTAAATAATCGTCGATTGGGTAACCCGCTGTGAGCAGAAATCACTGAATGCGTCGAATTTCCACCAAGTGGGAAAGAAGTTCCTTGCAAGACGCCTGCTCCATTCTCAAGAATCATGCCGTTAAGCCGGTCATAAAGTGAAATATTTATTTGGATTTTAGGTATATTGACACTTCCGATCAGCCATTCCTCTAATTGGCTGGATGTCGTGCTTTCATTTCTGTTCTGTTCATCGAAAGGATCAGCCCCGGGATTGAATCCTTGGTCAGTTAATCGTTGGTTTTGCTCCTCCATTTTCTTTCGCTGCGCTTCATTTTCGGCTGCGGTTCGTTTTTGTACTTGTTCCATTCGTTTTTGATCCATAAGACTATTTAAAGAATCCACATAAAATGGATACAAAGCGATTAGTAACCCTACGACGATACATATCAATAAAAATAAACGAAACAAAAGCCGACGAGACTGTTTTTGTTTTCTCTGCTTCACATGTGTCCTCCCTTGCAAGTTTTTTTGTTCTTTCTTTTATTATATGGGTTCAGGAAAAAAATAGAAAATGAAAGCCGATGAGGTTGTGACAGAAGTGGTTAGCTTCAAGAAATAAGAAGAAATTTCCGAAGAAGATACTTCTGGAACACCGTGAATCAGAGGTTGTGAAAAAGCTGTCCTGCATCAAGTCATAAGAACAGCCAAATAAAAATAGCTCCTCCTATTTTTCGTTTGGTTGGGCTTATTACCGCAGATGCAAGCTTTTGAACACCGTTTACCGAGAGGTCATGAAAAAAACTACTTTGTTTCGAGTATTAAGAAAAATTTTGACTCAAAACAAGGGAGGCGACATGGCTTTGTCACATCCTCTCTCCTTAGAAATTTCACTTATGTTTTTATTGTAAAATTCATAAATATTTTCATAAATTTTCTAATTTCTTGCCTCCCTACCGCATAGGATATATGATGAATTTATCTAAAGTTTGCAAAGGAGTTCGACAATTGAAAAAATATGGCCCGTTTTTAGCAATTTTTTTCATTGCTTTGGCATTTCTCATGCCTCATTTATTCACACATAAACTAATTTTGGGTGCTGATGCCCCCTTCCATTACAATCGGTTCTACGATGCTGCGCAACAAATCAAACATGGGGATTTCCATTATTTTCCTTCCCTTTATGGATTCCAGCAAAGCGGTAGGATCGTTAATGCCGTTTACGGCCCATTTTTTGCTTATTTACAAGGATTGATCGTGTTGCTTGCAGGTAGTTGGTTTCACTATCAGATTCTTTCAAATTTTATTCTTTATCTTATTTCAGGATTTTCTATGCTGATTTTACTGAGATATGTCAATGTTCGGAACTGGGTAAGTGTACCAGTAGCCGTTTTATTCATGAGTACGTATTCTATTCAATATTGGTCTATCAATCAAGGATTCACTAGTTGGGGAACTTGTTTCTACCCTTTATGCATGATCCCTATTGCTGATTTCGTCCTTCATAAAAAGTTTCCTGTGATCAAAGTTGCGATATCAGTTGGACTTATGACGCAGATTCATCTACTGTCTTCGATCATGTTAGCTTTGATGTATATTCCTTTTTATCTTTATTACTTTTTTAACCAGACTGAAAAAGGAAAAGCACTGCTTCAACTGATCAAGTCGGTCTTGCTTTATTTTGTTCTGACAGCAAATATTTGGGCAGGACTGGCTATTGTTTACAGCGGGAATAAGATTCTTCCTCCCTTTGTTAACAGAGAAATGAGTCAAAAGGCGATCGACCTAGATGGCAGTTATTGGCTTCATTACCCTAAAGCCTTTCCGATATTGATATTATCAGGTTTTTTGCTTTTTATTTTCTTTCAACAAAAGAACACCTTGTTCCAAAAAATCGTGTTGTATACAAGTCTTGTTTTCTTTTTTCTTTCTACTAGCTTGATTCCCTGGACGACATTGATCGAAAAAAATGTGCCTTTTATTAGCTTAATTCAGTTTCCATTTCGATTTTTCGTCCCATTTACGCTATTGCTTCTGCTTTACCTTGCCCTTTCACTAAATCAATGGTCTGAGCAAAAATGGTTCCGTCTTTTAGGTATATTGGGTATTCTTATTTTTTCTGCACAGACGATCCAAAACTTATACCAGCATCTAGAAAAGTGGGAGAATGAAACATTTGTCAGTCGACATACTTATCTCTTCGATACACCGGAAGAAGCAAGGAAAACATTCTTCAGTAAAGATATGTCTACCAGCTTATTCGTTTTTCAAAAAACCACCCCTGACTATCTCCCAATCTATAAGGAGACAAAAGACAACAAATATGACCGATATAACGAAGAAATATTAGAAAACGAAACAACTTTCATAAAAACACATCCAGGCGGTCTTTTGACAATCAAGTGGAAAAATACTGGGGACAAAACGGTTCATATCCCTGTTATCGTTTATGATCGGACTGTACTACAGCAAAATGGAAAAACATTGACTGATTATGAATTAACGGATATCGGGACCCCGATTGTGAATCAGCAAAAAGGGATCAACGAGCTCACGCTTCATTATCGAACGCCGATCTATTTCTATTTCATTCTTTCTCTTACTTTGATTGGTTGGTTTACCTTGCTGTGCTTATTTATTTATCATAGATACAAGCATCTACATGCTTAGTCAAAACGGATGATACATCCAATCAAAAAAACTCTCCGAACGGTAGGATCGATCGGAGAGTTTTATTTTGTTTAGTTTTTTTGTGTCATATTTTTGTTCGTTCATCGTACAGCTATTTCGATTTCAACCCCATAGTGATCACTGATGATTGGACTATCGATCCCGTCAAAAATCCGTTGATATTTTTTTACTTGTACTCCTTCAGGGACAAAAATGAAATCTATACGCAATTTTTCTGTATTTTGTTCCCAACCATCAATCTTCTTTTCCACAGTAGCAGCCTTGCCTTTTTCATTCGCGATAACATACGAATCTCGAAGAAGAAGACCGCTTTCCTTTACTATATGATAACCTTCAGAATTTGCTGGATTATTGAAATCACCTAGGAAAAAAAGTGGTGCGTGAGTTTCAAAAAAGTAGTTTTCCAAGTTTTTCCACTCAAAATAAAAGCCGCTTTTTTTATCTGTCCACCAAGAAAAGTGGCAGCTAGAGACAAAAATATCTTGATCATCCATTTTTGTTTTTCCAATCAAGATCTTGCGCGTCCGGTAATCTTCTTTCTTTTGAGATTCGGAGACGGTGAGGACCTGACTTTCCAATGGTCTTTTCGCAAGCAACGCATTTCCTTCTTCATATTTATCATAACCGATGTGGCTCATTTCCCAACTCCAAAAATACTCTTTTCCTTGTTCTTTTAAAAGCTGGACTAAACAGTAGGCAAAATTATCTTTGCGGATAGGAACTTGATTCTCTACTGGACAGAACTTCATTAGTTTTGCAGGGTCTGCTTCTTCAGATTCTAGTAATTGGTTGATTTCTTGTAAAGCGATCACTTCATAATCTTCTAACAGGATCTTCTCTGCTAATTCCTGTAATTTTTTCTCTGGTTCTGGCTCAAGCCAGCTATGTGTGTTCAATGTCATGAATTTCATGGTTCTTCTCCTTCTCTTCATTTCGAAACAAAAGGGGTTGTGACAAAATTTTGTCACAACCTCTCGATAAACGGTGTTCAATCAGCTGACCTTCGGTATTAGCTCAAAAACGGCAAAATATGAGAAGCTATTTTGCCGTTTTGTCTCTCTAATACTCAGGTCAGGACACTGATTTCACAACCTCCCCTTATATTTTAATGGAGCCGATCACTTTACCAGCTGCCACTGTCCCTAATTGCTTGATCACTACTTCTTCCACTTTATCATTCGTAAATACGATCATGATCGTTGGATCTTTTTCTTCGTTTTGGATCACCTCAAGATTCATCTCAGCTAATTTCGTTCCTGTTCCTACTTTTTGTCCTTCTTTGACAGCAATCTCAAAAGCTGACTGATTCATTTGGACTGTATCAATCCCCATATGGATCAAAACTTCGACGCCATCTTTCGTTTCTAGCCCAATTGCATGTTTGCTAGGGAAAATACTTGTCACTTTTCCAGCGATCGGCGCAACAACTTCTCTTGACGTTGGAATAACAGCAAAGCCATCACCCATCATTTTTTGTGAGAATACTGGATCTTTTACTTCAGCTAAAGGAATCACTTCCCCAGAAGCTGCGGAAACTAGTTCTTGTTCTATACCTAAGTAATGCTTACTATCTGCTTGTCCATTTCCTGTAGAAACCATTTGCGGCTCTGGAATCTCTGCTCCTGATTGCAACAAATCTTCGATATCTGATTTCAAGACATCTGCTTTTGGTCCATAAACTGCTTGGACTCCATTGTCTTTGACGATTAGCCCCATTGCTCCTGCTCGTTTCCAGGCTTCTTCAGTCCCAACTTTTTCCCGATCGTTTACACTTACACGTAAACGAGTCATACAGGCATCGACATCTTTGATATTTTCTTTTCCGCCCAACAAATGAATGATCTGGACCACTTGCTGATCTGCTGTTCCTGTTCCACTGTTAGATACAGTGGTTTCTTCACTGTCATTGTCATAATTTCCGTTACGCCCAGGTGTAGCAAAGTTGAATTTTTTGATCAAGAAATTTGCTAAGAAATACGTAACAACACCAAAAACGATCACACATAACACGAAGTTGATAAGATCTGCACCTAGACCCGCTTTGATAGCTAATGGTGTCCGCGTCAGCAATTCGATATTTCCAAATGAATGGACCCGCAATGGTAAAATGTCTGCCATCGCAAATGCAGCTCCCTGAATGACTGAATAAATGGCATATAATGGTACAGCCGCAAACATGAACATGAACTCCAATGGTTCTGTTACACCTGTTAGAAAGACAGCTAACGCTGCTGAAAAATACATTGATTTATATCTTGCTTTCTTATCAGGATCGACATTACGGTACATCGCAAATGCCATCCCCATCAAAATACCCGAAGAACCAATCATTTGTCCTACTTTGAAACGAGCCGGTGTCCAGTTATGCAACACAAATTCATATTGTGACATATCCCCTGCACCTCTAAGATTCACTAAATCAGTGGCCCAAGCTAACCATAACGGATCTTGTCCAAAAACTTGTGTTCCTGCCTGTGCACCTGATAAAATCTCGTACGATCCGCCAAGCTGTGTATAGTTGATAGGAATCGTCAGCATATGATGCAATCCGAACGGTAATAGCAAACGTTCCAATGTACCAAATAAAAACGGTGCTAGAATCGGTGCGCTTTCCTGTGATTCTGCAATCCATAAACCAAAATTATTGATTCCGGCCTGTACGTTTGGCCACACAACAGCAAGAATCAATGCCACGATCGTTGACCATAAGATAACGACAAACGGAACAAAGCGCTTTCCATTGAAGAAAGACAAAGCATCCGGTAATTTTCTATAATTATAGTACTTATTATAAGCCATTGCCCCGACAAAACCAGCGATGATCCCTACAAATACACCCATATTCAAAGCTGGTGCTTCCAACACACTTGTAAAGAACCCTTTTACCATGATTTTCGTACCGAAAAGAGTGTGAGTAAACGCATCTTCATTCGCAAGCATGTCGCTTGTGACACCAAAGATGGCCCCAGTGATCCGATTGATCAAAATAAATGAGATCCCAGCAGCAAATGCCCCACCTGCTCGTTCTTTTGCCCAACTTCCTCCTATTGCTAAAGCAAATAAAATATGAAGATTACCAATAATTGCCCAACCAATATTTTCTATTACTCCGCCTGTTGTAACAAGCGGCGTCCACTCAGGATTGATCAAAGGAATTGATTTCCCTATACTGATCATCAATCCAGCTGCCGGCATCACTGCCACCACAACCATTAAAGCCTTTCCAAATTTTTGCCAAAACTCAAAACTAAATATCTTTTTCATTCCGTTTAGCTCCTTTACGCAATCGGTTTCGTTAAATGTATTATAGCGTGCGTTTTCTTTTTTGTAAATGCTTTATTTTTTATTCTTCTGTCTATACCATTCTTTAAAACCCATAATACATAAGTTCCCTTCTATAAATAGCTCGAAAAAAATTTATTTTTATGCTTTTTTCTATGAAATATTTCCTATTGTCTATTGACTTACGCAATCGGTTGCGCTTATTATGAACGTATAAAACAGCTCATTAGGAGGAGAACAATGAAACAGATCAAACGACTATTTGCTATTGATCCATGGAAAATCAGCACGACCCAATTAGATAAAAAAAATCTTCGACTGCAAGAATCTCTGACAAGTATTGGAAACGGTTATATGGGGATGCGTGGGAACTTTGAAGAAACTTACTCAGGGGACCACCATCAAGGTACTTATTTGGCCGGTGTCTGGTATCCTGATAAGACACGTGTCGGCTGGTGGAAAAACGGTTATCCAGAGTACTTTGGAAAAGTAATCAATGCCTTGAACTTTATCGCAATAGATATTTCGATCAACGATCAGCTGATCGACTTGGCTTCTTTGGAACCAGAAGATTTTTATTGGGAACTAGATATGAAAAATGGTGTGTTATCTCGTACGTTCACAATCACTACTTCTACTAATAAAGTACGTATCTCCTTTGAACGTTTTTTAAGCATTGTCAAAAAAGAAGCGGCTTACATCCATTTGACTATAGAAATGCTTGAAGGTAATGGAACAGTCGACCTCGTATCGAAATTGGATGGAAATGTCCAAAACGAAGACAGCAACTATGATGAACATTTTTGGAATGAGATCGATCGTGGAACCATAGAAGAAATCGGCTATTTGACAACTAAAACTATTCCAAACAACTTCGGGATCGAACAATTCACTGTTACTGCAACAATGCGTCATTTCGTTAACGGAAAAGCAGTCGTTCCTGACTATCACGAAGATACTTTAGCCTTACATGGTTGCCTGTCTGCTGAATTATCTCAAGGCGAGACATGGACAGTAGAGAAAGAAATCATCGTTCTTACTAGTCGAGATATCCCAGAAGCGCAGCAAGCAGAAAAAGCCGTCTCAGAATTAGCAAATCAGACAAACAATTATATCCAAGCAAAAGAAGAACAAACAGCGGCTTGGGCAGAACGATGGAAGCTTGCCGATGTAGTCATCGAAGGAGACGAAGAAGCACAGCAAGGTATTCGGTTCAATTTGTTCCAACTATTCTCTACTTACTACGGCGAAGATGAACGATTGAATATTGGACCCAAAGGATTCACAGGAGAAAAATACGGCGGTGCCACTTACTGGGATACAGAAGCGTATGCAGTCCCTCTTTATCTCGCTTTAGCCAAACCCGAAGTAACTAAAAATCTTCTGAAATACCGCCATAACCAGCTGCCGCAAGCGATCCACAACGCTCAGCAGCAAGGATTAAAAGGCGCGCTTTATCCTATGGTCACCTTCACTGGCGTCGAATGTCATAACGAGTGGGAAATCACTTTCGAGGAGATTCACCGAAATGGTGCAATCGCCTATGCAATCTACAATTACACGAATTACACCGGTGATACGGAATATTTGAAAAATGAAGGTCTGGAAGTTTTAGCAGAAATCGCCCGCTTCTGGGCAGACCGTGTCCATTTTTCAAAACGAGCAAATAAATACATGATCCACGGAGTGACTGGACCAAACGAATATGAAAACAACATCAATAACAATTGGTATACAAATACGATCGCAGCTTGGGTCTTGCGTTACACGCGAGAAAATTATTTAACTTATCAAGAAGAAGCTGCTATCACTATCAGCGAAGAAGAACTAGCCAAATGGAAAGACATCGCAGAGAACATGTACTTCCCAGTGGACGAAGAATTAGGTATTTTTGTCCAGCATGACACATTCTTAGATAAAGATCTCATGCCTGTATCCGATATTCCCACAAGCGATCTTCCTCTGAACCAACATTGGTCTTGGGACAAAATCCTTAGATCTTGCTTCATCAAGCAGGCAGATGTATTACAGGGGATTTATTTCTTCAACGATACTTTTACAAAAGAAGAAAAACAAAAAAACTTTGATTTCTATGAACCAATGACTGTCCATGAGTCTTCCCTTTCACCAAGTATCCATTCGATTTTAGCAGCAGAATTAGGAATGGAAAACAAAGCTGTAGAAATGTACCAACGAACAGCTCGCTTGGATTTGGATAATTACAATAACGACACAGAAGACGGCTTGCACATCACTTCCATGACTGGCAGCTGGTTGTCGATCGTCCAAGGATTTGCACAAATGAAAACCGCCCATGATCAATTGAAATTCGCACCATTTCTGCCAAAAACCTGGAATGCTTATTCTTTCCATATCAATTATCGCGGACGTTTATTATTCATCTCAGTTACAGATGAACAAGTTACTTTCGAGTTATTAGAAGGTATGCCTCTGGAACTTTTCGTCTATGAACAGTCTTACACTTTAGAGGATCGCCTAGAAATAACGCTAAGAAAGGAGGAAGCAAATGTTTAAAGGGGTATTGTTCGATTTAGACGGCGTCATTACCGATACTGCCGAATTCCATTATCGTGCTTGGCAAAAGCTTGGTCAGGAAATCGGCATTACGATCGACCGCACATTCAACGAACAGCTAAAAGGCGTCAGCCGAGAAGACTCTCTCTCTTTGCTTTTAGCTTATGGCGGAAAAGAACACTCTTTTTCAAAGGAAGAATTTGCAGAATTAGCAAAAAGAAAAAATGATTATTATTTAGAGATGATCCAGACGATCGAACCAAAAGATGTTTTCTCTGGGGTCGTCCCTTTACTAGATTCTTTAAAAGAAGAAAAAATCAAGATTGCTCTTGCTTCTGCAAGTAAAAATGGGCCTTTCCTACTTGAAAAAATGGGTCTCACACCTTACTTTGACGCTATTGCCGACCCGGCAGAAGCAGCAAGCGGAAAACCTGCGCCAGATATCTTCCTCCTTGCAGCAAAAGCTGTCGGACTAAAAGCAGAAGAATGTATCGGGATTGAGGACGCGCAAGCTGGTATCCAAGCCATCCTCTCAAGTGGTGCTCAACCAATTGGCGTGGGACGTGCTGAAGACCTTGGAGAGGAGATCCCGCTTGTCCCTGATACGACTTTTCTTACGATTGATTACTTAAAAGAAAAGTGGCATGACCATGGATAATCCAGAAATCTCCGTCGTACCAGTCCCAGAGACTGAAATAAAGAAAATCACGTTGAAGAACGACTATTTAGAAGTCGTTCTTCTCAACTATGGTGCCCGCCTGCATCAAATCTTCGCGCCAGACAAAGAAGGAAAATCAGAAAATATTTTATTGTCTTACGATCATTTCGAAGATGTTCTAACAGATAAAAACTTTTTTGGCGCAACTGTCGGACCTGTAGCTGGAAGGATCCGAGATGCTTCCTGGGGTGAGCATAGATTGGAGAAAAACTGCGGATCACACCATATCCACGGTGGCACGAAAGGCTGGTCTTTCCAATATTGGGAAGTAGAAGTTTTCAAAACTCCTTCATCAATAGGCGTGGTCTTTTACTTAAAAGATGAATTTTCTACCTATCCAGGACCAATCACTGCTACGATCACTTACCGTTTGACAAAAAACGAATTAGAGATGACGACCTCTGCCAGTAGCCTGGTCGAAACCATCTGCAATCCGACCAATCATGCCTACTTCAACCTTTCAGGAAATGGAAAAAGAGACATCTACGACCATCAGTTAACGGTCTTCTTAGATGGTATACTTGAATTAGATCAAGAAAAACTACCTACTGGAAATTGGACGAAAAAAGAAGACCTGCCCATCGACTTTAGAAAATCTCCAACACTGCAAGAAATCCTTGCTTGTTATCCAGCTGGACTAGATGATGTGTTTCTTTTGCATCATCCTAGGCTTTCCAGAACTTCCTTACAATTATTCGAGAAGCATTCTGGTCGTCAAATGACTATAGCAACTTCCAATAAAAGTATGGTATTATTTTCTACGACTGGATTTGAAGCTGATTTCTCTGTCAACGGAAAACAGATGCATTCAAACTACGGATTAGCAATCGAACCGCAAGAAATCCCTGATATCGTTCATTTCCCCAACTTTGGATCGATCAACCTCCATCCTGGTCAAGAACGGATCAGTCAGACGATTTATCGGTTCTCTGCACAATAACAAGAGAAAGGTGTTTTTATCATGGCTATTACCGTAAAAGATGTGGCGAAAAAAGCCGGTGTTGCTACCTCGACCGTCTCTCGTGTTATCAATGATCATCCTAGTATTTCCGAAGCAACAAAGAAGAAAGTCCGAAAAATCATGGATGAACTAGGTTATGTTCCTAACATGACTGCCCGCAATCTAGGAAAACGCATTTCCAGTGCCATCGGCGTGATCTTACCCCCTCTTGATTCAAAAGAGCGGATTGGGAATCCCTTTTATCTTGAGATCATGGAAGCAATCAACGAAGAAGCTCGGAATTATGATATGACGACAGCGATTGCTACTGCTAAAAATTTTGATTTACTGTTAGAGAACGTCCAGCGTATGCATCTACAAAAACAAGTAGATGGTTTTATTCTAGTGTATTCAGATAGTCAAGACCCTGTCATTGATTATTTATACCAAAACCACATCCCTTTCACTTTGATCGGACAGCCTTATCATCACGAAAACGAAATCGTTTATGTAGATAATGACAACCAGCTTCTAGGCAAACAAGCAACAGAATTTTTGATCCAGAATGGACATAAGAATATCCTATTCGTGACGAATACGACTCATGAGAGTTTGTATTTCGAACGATATTTCGGTTATCAAAAAGCGATGATGATGGCTGATCTTCCTGCGTTTTCCAGTGTAGTACTGGAACATACAGAAGATTATCTGACCTTTGAGAAAACGTTGAAAGAAAACGAAGCCACAGCATTGGTAGTCATTGACGATATCTTCGCCCTTCGCACGATGCAGTTGGCACAAATGTATGGTTATGTCATTCCAGAGACACTTTCCGTCATTAGCTTCAACAACTCGATCTTCTCAACATTGACACATCCTTACCTTACAAGCATCGATATCGATATCTCCGAATTAGGACGTGTCGCTATGCAAAAACTGCGTGAACTGATCCATGAAGAATTAAGTAGCGGCGTACGCTTGGTCATCCCTCATCGCTTGATCAAAAGAGAGACAGTCGTTCCTTTAGAAAGCACGAAACTTAGTTAAATCACTGAATTTGCTGACCATTTATCCTATGGTCAGTTTTTTACATAAAATACGTTATTTTTATAAGTTTAAAAACCAAATATTAAATAACATTAATATTAAAATAGATAAATCTATCCCTTCTTTTTCTTTATCAGTTGTGTGAACGATTATGCGTCAAAAACAAACGATTATTTGACATAACTACTGTCTTCCATAAGAATACACAAAGGAAACACCAATAATATAAAAAACATTTTTTTAAATTGATTTTTCTATTACGCCTTGTATTCTTTTGTTTTTTCAAGAATAATTAAATGTGTAATCGAATAGGAATGAATGGAGGTGCAAAAGACCCCCTTGTCGATCAGCCGCACGTGTTCTTGAAAGGAGAAAACATGAAAAAACGCACTCATTTGTTTTTTGTTGTGTTGACACTTCTGCCATTTGCTGCCACGCCTGTCCAAACGCACGCCCAAGAAACGTATACGATTAAAGCAGAACAACATGCGACGACCGAAGTTGTTCCTGAACTCCCGTCTATCTCTCGTATCCCTGTCACTACCCAAGAACCAGATCCGCATAACGCAGCATTGGTTTCTTTCACCGATGGCTTCAGTTTATCCTCTTTCCTCTCTCCTTTTTCTGCTGTTGGTGCTACATTAAGTTCTGCATTGGTTTCCCTCCCTGCTTCTGCTGCAGTAGTTTCTGCTATCCTAGGAGCAGGACTTGGTTATAGTTTTTACCAATTAGGTTCCTCCTTAGGCGTCGCCACTGCAGACTTACTCAAAACGAATGCGAGCTTGTATGAATTATCTTCCAATAATCCTGCCCTGCAACAAGAATTGGCCGCTTTTGCCACTTCGGGAATTGATTCTACTACTAGTACCTATAATTTCTCGCAAGGTCTGCAAAAAAGATACGCGCAAGACGTGACCAGTCATGCATTGATGCGGGAATATTTGACAGGAACAACGGATCATGGTGCTTATCGCTTTTCGATCAATGACCATCCGGCATTCCGTAAACTGATCTCTTATGGTTCTCTTTTTACCGAAAGCGCTCGAACTGGCGTGATCGGACGTGATGCCTCGGTAGCTGATCGAATGTTCATCGAAGATCAATTCTTCTTACTGGAAATGGTTCGTGTCATGGAAACTCGAGTCGGCAGTGATACAACATTACTAACGATCTCCGGTCACAATTATGGCCATCGGGGTAGCAACGGTTCCTTCGTCCATGAAGTCGAATTAAGTGTCCCGATGTCTGTCTTGATGAGCCAGATTGCGACTCAAGAAGACTTTCTGGAATATATCCAGCAAAACACCACTTTTGAATTTGGGGTGATCGAAACACCCTCAAGAGAAGTCGCTGTCCAGACGGCTCAGCAAATGGCGCAAGCCTATCATACACGCACTGCCGATATACAAGAGAACTTAGCGGAAGTCTTGGCACCGACTGAAAACGGATTGAGCTTCGATCCTTCTGGTATAATCGCTACCTTATACGGACAAACGGTTGTCCTTGATGCAACAGGAAAGTTCGTGTACGCTGACACTCGCGTAGCCGTTCCAGAATACCAGTGGGGAGCGATCGATTTTGCTTACAGTGAAGCAGCCATCCCAATAGATGACTCGATCACGATCGATGGGCGAAGAGGTGTATTCGATCCTGATACAGGAAATATTGTTGATCAATTCGGACATATTTTAGTATTTGCGCCTTTAGGGGTATGGACACGCGAACTCTATAACACATTAGTGGAACAATTGAAGCAGTATGAGGAAAACGAAGACAGGTGGTATACCCCACTTGATTTGATTTATGATGAACGCTTTGCAGATGGGGGGAAAGGTCATACTTTAGAACTCCATTCTGGACAATCTTGGTCAGACTTAGAAAGGCGTTTGGATGCCAACTCGTATATATCAAACCACGCTAGCTTTTACAATGCTCTTCAAGCTTTGGTAATGATCAATTATGGGATATGGTCTGCAAAAAACCAAGGATTACTAACGGGTAGTTCCAAGTTGAATTTCGGTCATTGTCACTTACAACCAAATAATCAAAAGCGTATACGTTATGAATCTTACGGTTACTTATCCTTTGGATTATCTTTAGGAAGAGGTGTAGAACGCATACGTGTAGCCTGAATTGACGATATATTCAATCGTCATAATCATATTGTCTACGCTAGAGTGATTATTCAAAAAACTGAGACTATCGTTCGAAAAAATCGAAGATACTATATTTTAACCGCTTTTCCAGATTTAGAAAGGCAACTACAAAAAACCCGCGTTGCGGGTTTTTATTTTGATACATTTTATATTTAGTAACATTAGCTAACTCTTACAGATATAAACTAATCCGTCGTTGAAGCACCAATGACAACCATCCTCTTTTCTAACGAGTCATAAATCGTCCACATATGCGCTCCACGCCATCCTCTCCCAGGTGTGAAATAACTAGACCAACTGTCATTCCAGCTATAGGCTACTAAGTTCTTTTTATTAGGGAACAAATAATTATTCAGCTCTAAATATTCTTCTTTTGTTACATAAAGTCCATAAGGCGTTTCAAAAAAAACCTTTTCATAAAGACTTTCTGGCTGAAGCATTTCTTCAAAATCGATGGGAGATGGAATCATTCGCTCTTTATTCAAATAAATTGGGTAACCAGCCACATGATCAAAAGATATCCAGTCGGTATGTACTAATCTCGTTTTTATCGGCTTCTCCGTTCGCCAATAGTTATCTACAGTTCTTTTTAAACTCCGACGCTCACGTAAATATTCATGAAAAGTCATACCCGATGGTTTACCTTTCATTTTTTGCTGTAACCATTTTTGGAATATGAACTCTACAAACGGCGTAGGTTTACGTATAGTTTTTGTCCCTCTAACACCTTTATACCATTCATTATTTACATATTTCAGTAATATGATTGCAGCTTCTTGATGGCTATCTAATCCTTGATAATCTGATACAGATAAAATAACATAATCTAAATCTAGAATATACTTCTTGTATAATCGATCTGTTACCTCCTTCAAAAGTTTCATTTTGTCCTCCTCCGATTTTTACTACCTCTCGTTTCATTACATGAGGATTTTAAAGATGTAGATTCTCGCTATCTCACTATTATGAAGTAATTCAATCCAATACCAGTATAGCATCGAAAACAGTGAATCGCTTTCTCTTTTCGTCATACACTGACCACACATAAGCGCCATCCCAATAACGACCATTATTATAATAATTCGTAAATTCATTGTTCCAAAGGTAAATATGCAGATGATCTTTATCTGGGAAAAGACGATCATTCAACTGGTTAAATTCTTCTTCCGTTCCTGCCGCTCCTTGAGGCGCATCAAGAAAAGAAGTCCGATAGATACTATCCTCAGCCCAGAATGATTCAGGCGTGATTCTTTTCGCCCTCATCATTTCTTTATTCACATAAATAGGATACTCTTTCATCTTGTCAAAAAATCGGATATCCGTATAGTTGATTTTTTCTTCTCTGAATTCGTAAAGTTTCTGTGCATATATTTTTTTAGAAACTATAAGCCCTTCTTTGCTCCGCCATAACCTGGCAGTACGCAATCTATTTGAGTAATTGAGAAATTCTAAAACTGCCTCCTGATGACTATTTAGTCCGTCATACTCTTCTTCCTTGAAAAAAGCATACCGTAACACGGTCCAAGCACGCTCCAAATAAAAATCAATACTTTCTTTTTCTAATAGTTCCATCTTCTCTCTCCTTGTGTTCTTCTAACGGCACTCATGATACACCAACAAATCTGACCCTTTCATCTGCTACGTCAATACATGTTTCTCTCGAATTTTATCTATCCATTTTTATTTTATCGCAATTATCAAGGCTTCTATTCCTATTATTTCTTTTTGAAGAAAAGATAGTTTTTCAATCGTATAAATCGCTAGTTTCGCAAAAAAGGCTGTGACAAAAATAGTCACAACCTTTTGATCTTTTCTTCAATTTTTCACATGTCGGCGATTCAATAAAAAACCGCCTATTATTGTAAAGATAGGAGCAAGGATCGAGAAAAAAGCGAATGGCAAGTAATGCAACGCGCTAACTTTCATCGTCCCCATAATGAATGTGCCGCTAACTCCCCACGGTACAAGAGAATTAACGGTTGCTCCTGAATCTGCTAACGTCCGTGTCAAATAGTTTTTTGATAAGCCAACCTCATCAAAGGAGCGTTTGAATGTTTCTCCCGGAAGAATGATGGACAGGTACTGCTCTCCAACGATCAGATTGACTCCGATACAACTCAAGGCAGTAAACCCGACTAAACGAGAAGGTCGGTCCATCTTTTCTTTTAATTCTTGCACGATGGTCTCAACAATCAAATATTTGATCAATAAACCACCTAATGCCAATGCCAGTAAAATCAAACTGGCTGAACCCAACATACTCATGATCCCGCCTCGAGAAAGCAGTTCATCTAGCTTGGGATCAGGTGTATGCGCGACATAACCATTCATCAAGATGTCTGCTGCTTTTCCAATCGTCAAACTTTTCTCATGGATAAAGGAAAGAACGAGGGCGGCTGTCGATCCTGCTAATAATGTAGGGATAGCTGGGATTTTTTTGATTGCCCCGCCAAATAAAATAACTAACGGAATCAATGTCCAAGGAGAAATCCAAAAGCTTGCTTTCATATTTTGGATCATTTCATTGATACTCGCTAGGTCGGCTGAATGACTGTTATGTCCTAATATCGTATAAAAAAGCAACGAAAGGACGAATGCCGGAAAATCCGTATAACGCATGCCAGCGATATGTTCGAATAGATTGACTCCGCCGATACCAGCCGCCAAGTTCGTCGTATCCGATAGAGGCGAGCAGTTATTCCCTAAAAATGCACCAGAAACGACCGCACCTGTAGTCATTGCATCGTTGAATCCAAGCAAATGACCGATTCCCAAAAAAGCAATCCCAATCGTCGAAATCGTCGTAAATGAACTGCCGACTGTCACTCCGACAATTGCACAAACAAGAAATGCTGTCGGTAAAAAGAAACGTACAGAGACAAGTTTGAATCCATAAACCATGATCGTAGGGATGGTTCCAGATAGAATCCAAGAGGCAACCAAGACGCCAATCAAAAGAAAAATCAGGATCGGAATGATCCCCGGAGTGATTCCTTTGATGATCCCATCATGGATCTCATCCCATGAAAACTTTTTAAATCTGCCATAAAACAACAAACACATGAAAGCTGCAAGGATCGGGATATGTGGCGAGAGTTGGAATCCGATGATTAGTACTCCTAGGAGTGCCAACAACACGATCAATACAGCGATACTTTCTTTTAAAGAAATATTTTTATTCATCGTCGATCTCCTATTTCAAATGAAAAGGCCCTGCCATGAAAAAACTATTCACTTGGCAGGACCTCCTACTAAATCAGCGACAGATCGTCGGCTGAAAGACTTATTTTTTTATTTTTCTTCTAAACTTTTTTCTACCTCAATCCCCCAAGAATCTTTCTTGAAGTGATTGATGATCAATGGAATAACGAACATGACCACTGTGATAGCTGCTACTAATAATGCATCACTCAATGTCGCTGTACCTAATGTAGCAAATACGACAACGATGATAGAGAAGATCAGCATGCAGCTGACTACCCAAGCTAAGCCGTTTCCGTTTTTACCAATTCGGTAAGGACGTTCAAATTCTGGATGTTTCTTACGCATTTTAAGCAATGAAACAGCAATCAAAATGTACACGATACAATAAATAACAGTTGTAGCATTTGTAAGTGTCAAGAACACAGCACTTACGTCATCCATTACACCATAAAGCAAAGCAAATAATGAAATAACGATTGATTGTGTTAGAACGACATTTCTAGATACGCCGTATTTGTTTTCTTTATGGAATCCGAATTTTGGTGGAAGGAATCCTTCACGAGCTACTTGGATGATTGTTTTTGATGGTCCAGTAACCCAAGCTGATAATTGTAAAAGCACACCAATAAATACCATGAAGCTGAAGATATTTCCAATCACTTCTGGTAAGCCTAGGATTTGGCAATCAATCAAGATTGGCTGCGTGATATTTGCTAATTCCATTTTTCCATCTGGTACGACATTGGCAACAAGCATCGCATTGATGACATTCAATAAAACTAATCCGATCAAAGCGATAAATACGCCTTTTGTATAATTTTTTGTTGCGTCTTTCAAACGAGGCATGTAAACAGAACTCATTTCGATCCCAACAAAAATAAATGTGATACCAGCTAAGTATTTCAATGAATCAATATGTTCCAAGTCAGGGAAAGCTTTTGACCATGAAAAGTCACCTAGATAGCCGTTTGAGACTAGTCCGACTTTGAAGGCTGCCAAAACACCTAAAACGAACATGATGACTACTGGGATATATACCCCTAGCCATACACCGATGTTCCCGCCGACTTTTGCCATATCGAATTTCAAGTTCAAGATCGTGATGATCCAGTAGATAACTAAAATACAACCTAAAACGAACCAATGATTATTGCCAAGTTCTACATTACCAAATGTGTTTCCTAACAATGGTCCTAAAGTAGAAGCGACCATTACCATACCTGGGAACATTTGCACCCATAATAGCCATGCAACGACAAATCCCCATTTGCTGCCCAGTGCTGTTTTTACCCATAACTGAGGACCGCCTTCTTGAGGAAGCATCGTTGAAAGCTCACCGGAAACCATTGATATCGGACCGGCAAAAAACAAAACTGCAAAAATTGAATAAAAAATCAATGTCCAACCGACTGCGGCTAACGTAGGAATACTCCGAACCGTTGCACACAGTGCCATTGTCAGACCGATAAAGGTCCCAAGACCCATTTTACTTACTTCAGATTTACTCACCGTTGACACTCTCCTTGATTTTTTGGATAAAATAACGGTGTCTTTGAAGTAGTTTCAGCAATAAACGAAACAATTCAGCGAATATTTGAGGGGATTCTTTGAGTCTATTGCTTGAAGGAGTTCTTCAAAGACAACCTCAAAACAAAGGGATCGAAGAGCTTAGGTCACCCCTTGCTCTTCAGATCCAAACATGCGTCAGAAACAGTTAGCATTCAAGCTGTTTTCTAACATGATTACCTTGCTTATTTTGCTTCGCTTGCCAATAATTGGTCTGCGTAGATTTTTTCCAATTTTTCTTGAAGAGCTGCTTTGATTTTTTCAGCATATTCTTCAAAGTGTTCTTCTTTGTTCATGTATGGTGTCATTACGCTAGCACGCAATACAGTTACTTTTCCGGCACGGTTCCATTCTTCATCTGAGAATCCTAGTTGGTTCACGAATTGCAATGGACTGTTGCCATAGTCTGGGATAGCAAAGTCAGTATGTGAAGTTAAGAATTCATTACCGTAAATGCTTCCTTTCACGTATGAAGAATAATCGTATACGTCATGGTTCAATTTATTCATCGCAACTAAATCGTCGTTGCCTTTTTCTTTGAATACGTAGTCTACCATGTTGAAATCTGGATAAGTTAATGGATGAACTTCGATTTCTTTGTCACCTACTTTGAATGACAAGTCATTCAAGAAGTTGTAGAAACGATGTGCCCCTTCGATTGATGCACCCATCAATTTACCGTATCCTGTGACATTCAAAGGTAAGACATGATGTGCTGCCCAAACGCTGGCTGCTGTTGCCCCTGCTTTTGAACCTTCCAAGATATACGCTCCAAGTAATGCTGGGATATCTGCACCTTTTTCAAATACATATGTTGCGAAGTAAGAGATAACGTCTCTCATGCGGATATCTTTGATGACGATACCACCGGCAGAATATGGAACATAGCCCATTTTATGTGGGTCGATCGTTACAGATTCTGCTTCTTCGATTGCTTTATATGCACTGTGTACTTCTTCTAAGATATAATCTTTGTTTTCTGTAAAGACGTTGTATTTGTAATGAACATCTTTTAAATCTTCGAATGGAATGAAGTTGTTGTCTTCGTCTAAGAAAATCGCACGGCCATATCCGCCATAAGCAGCATCTACATGCAAGTAGAAGTAAATACCGTCTTTTTCTAATACGCGACGCAATGCAACGATTTTATCGATACCGTCGATTGCTCCTTCTTCTGTTGATCCTACAACACCGACTACACCTAAGATTGGTGTTTTTTCAGCTGCTAGACCACGAACGATTTTTTCAAGTTCGTTGATGTCCATGCGATAGTTATGGTCAACTGGCACTGGAATTACTTGGTCTAAACCGATACCGATGATGTCGGCAGCTTTTAGCCATGAATAGTGTTTTGTTTGTGGAACCAACCATTTTCCTAATTTTTCTAAATGTTTTCCGCTACGTGCTGAGTGAGCTTTGATTTCGTCGATTTTTTCTGGAACACTGTCTAACAAGTTCATGATTTCTTCTGTTGACAAGTTCATCAATTCCCAATCGCTTTTTCCAGCAACTAGTTCAGGTGTCACTTCTTTCATAGCAAGTGGCAATGATTTGATGTTGCGGGCATACCAAAGTCCTTCTAAGTTTGCTAAAGAACCATCAGCAACGATGTGTCCCCAGCCATCTTTATAGCTCATTAATTTTGCAAATTCCATGCCTACTTCTTCTTCCATTTGGCTTGTTGCAGGAGAAGATTCGTAAGCAACGTTATTACCATTCCATAGCATAGCAAAATTGTACGCTAGTAAAGATGGCATCAATGTTTCAGAGTTCATATGACCCCAGTAGCGTCCGGCATTATGCCAAGGAACGGAATGGGTACGCATCCGCGCTGAAATTTCTGATAGAACATCTTTTGTTTTATTCACAGTGTGTTCAAAACTAGCACTGCTTTTTTCTTCTGGCGTAATGATAGGCATGTCTTGAGGCATGTAGTTTTGACGCCAGCCTAAATGTTCGTCCACCAATTCATTCAACAAAGCTTTATAGATTTGGCCGTTCTCAGCTTTGTCCCCAATGAATAGGGCATTTAGGTTTAGATCTTTCGACAATGATTCACTCATAGTGAAACCCTCCTAAAAAAATATTTAAATTTTGTCGAGCCCTACATTACACCTGTTCTCCTATTCTGTAAACTAAGCTTTCGCCCGTTTTTTAATCGTATTTTAATATGTATCAATTATCCGAATTATTCACACTTTTGAAATAATTAAAAAAAACGAGGGAATTTACAAAAGTAAACTCCCTCGCAAAGATTGTATTAACGACAACCAGCGTTCTATTTTAGGATGGGTTTCAAAATTGGAATGTTGTAATAGTATTCCCCTTTTTCAAGGCAAAAACTTACTAAATTCTAATCAATTACTTTGGCCAAAAAGTAATTTTTCTTACCTTTTCGAATAACCACAAACTTACCATCGAATTCATCGGATGGATTTATGACAAAATTTAAATCGGTAACGCGGTCACCGTTAATACTTATAGCTCCGTTTGAAACATCTTCCCGTGCCTGACGTTTAGATGGTTCAATTTTTGTGGAAACAAGTAGCTCCACGATATTTTCAGGTGTGCTTGAAATTTCAACGTTCGGCATTTTACCGAATCCTTGCGCGATTTCTTCCGCATTTAGTTCTTTAATATTTCCAGAGAACAATGCTTGTGTTATTTTTTGCGCTTCTTTCAAGTCTTCTTCACTATGCACAAATCTTGTAACTTCTTCTGCCAAACGGCGTTGTGCTTCACGTTTCTCAGGTTCTGTCTCTACTTTTTTCGCTAATTCTTCAATTTCTTCTTGAGATAAGAACGTAAAGAATTTCAAGTATTTCACTACATCACGATCATCTTGATTCAACCAGAATTGGTAGAATTCAAATGGTGAAGTTTTCTTAGGATCAAGCCAAACGGCACCGCCTGCGGTTTTTCCGAATTTCGTTCCGTCCGCTTTCAACATCAATGGAATCGTCAAACCGAACGCTTCTGCTTCTGGTCCTTCTAATTTTCGGATCAGGTCTAAACCAGCTGTGATATTTCCCCATTGGTCTGCTCCACCGATTTGTAGTTGTACATCGTATGTTTTATGCAGATGTAAAAAGTCGATGGATTGCAGGATTTGGTAAGTGAATTCTGTGAATGAAATCCCTACTTCCAAACGGCTGGCAACGATATCTTTTGCTAACATCGTATTGATGTTGAAGTTTTTACCGTAGTCTCTCAAAAATTCAAGTAAAGAGATTTTTGACAACCAGTCGTAGTTGTTCACAAATGTGATATTTGCGTCTTTACCAAACAATTTTCTCATTTGATTGGAAAGTGCATCCACGTTATGTTGCACTTGTTCCATCGTTTGCAACACACGTTCTGTTTTACGGCCGCTTGGGTCGCCGATCGTTCCTGTTCCGCCACCAATCAGAATATATGGATGATGGCCAGCCAATTGGAATCTTTTCATCATCATAAATGGGATCAAATGTCCGATATGCATCGAATCACCAGTTGGATCAACGCCGCAATAAAGTGAAATGCTCTTTTCTTCAACGAGCTCGCGAAGTCTTTCTTCGTTTGTTTGCTGATTAATGGCGTCGCGCCAAGTTAATTCATCAATAATATTCATTTTACTGACCTCCGTGTAGTTTTTTATGAAAGCAGGAACCTGCTAGCATGTGTCATTACGTATTTCTTCGGGATGGAAAATAAAAAAAGTCCCTTGGCATATAGCCAAGGGACGAAATCTCGCGGTACCACCCAATTTGTATGTCTAGATATCCAACATACCTCTCGAACATTTAACGCTGTCGCGTGGCAATCACTGCCAGAGACTCCTGAAATGTAATTCGCTTTAAAGCATGTACTGGTTTGCAGCAACCACCAGCTTTCTGAAACATTGGCTTTAACAACTACTTCGTTTCGATCTTCGTCTTGTTATTATTAATATGTGTCTATCATAGAGCGCAACTTTTTCTTTGTCAACAGAAAAAGGATATTTTTTTTAAATTCCTCATTTTTTCTTTTTTGAATCCGCTCTAATCCCGAACATTTTATTTTTAACTATTGTTAAAAGAAACTATTTTTTCTGTATTTTTTCTGCAATCTATCGAGAAGTCACTTTACTTTTCCTCTTATTCTTTCTTCGTTACAATGAACAATGGGACGAGTAAAAAAATGAAAAAGCAAGGGACGAGGTATATGGAAAAAAAGCAAAAAATTATTTTAGGAGCCACTTCTGCTTTAACTGTCGTTATTTTAATTTTAAGTCTGTTTTTTGTCATCCGGGCATACACAAAAAAAGAACCGATCATTCCTGAAAAAAAAATAACAGAAAAGACAAAAGAGCCAATGGATGATAAGCAACAGCTAGTTACTCAAGCAAAAAATCTGGCACAAAGCTATGATTATGACCAAGCGATTGCTTTATTGGAGAAAAACAGTAAAAACGGATCTGCAGAAACACAGCAGCTTCTTCAAACACTGAAAAAGGAGAAAGAACAACTGATTGACTGGTCTGATCCTACTCAGATCTCTCACGTCTTTTTTCACAGCTTGATCGTGGACCCGCAAAAGGCCTTCCACTCTCAACAGGCGCAAGGATACAAAGACTATATGGTAACTGTTGAAGAATTCAACCGTTCGATCGAACAACTCTATCAAAATGATTTTGTTTTAGTCAATTTGAATGATTTGATCCAAAAAGACGAACAAGGAAATCTTTCCTTTAACGGGCTTGCGCTACCTGAAGGAAAAAAACCATTAGTTCTTTCACAAGATGATGTCAGTTATTATGAATATATGGATAATTCCGGTTTTCCTAGCCGATTAGTCGTATCAAATAACAATGAAATCAAAAATGTTTATAAAGAGAATGATAAGGAAGAAATTGGGGACTTTGACATGGTTCCTCTGATCGATGCTTTTGTCAAGAAACATCCTGATTTTTCTTATCGAGGTGCAAAAGGCACCTTGGCCCTGACAGGTTACAACGGTGTTTTAGGTTATCGAACATCCAAGTCTCAATACGGAGATAACGAGAAAACAAAAAAAGAGATCGAAGAAGCTAAAAAAGTGGCTGATCAGTTGAAGAAAGATGGCTGGAGCTTTGCTTCCCATACCTGGGGACACTTGAATATGACTCAAGCTTCATTAGAGGATGTCAAAAAAGACAATGAATTATGGCAGCAAGAAGTTGCACCTATCCTAGGAAAAACAAATATCCTGATTTATCCATTTGGTGCAGATATTAGCGACTGGCAGCCTTATTCAGCAGAAAATCAAAAATTTGCTTACTTAAAGAGTCAAGGTTTCGATATTTTCTGCAATGTAGATGCTTCTACTCCCGCTTGGGGACAATTAGGTACGGATTTCTATCGAAATGCTCGAATCAATATCGATGGCATTCGGTTCCAATCAGATTTAGACGGACAAAACCCTATTCTTGATCCATTCATCAACGTTCATGATGTCTACGACAAAGAAGCACGCGAATCCGCTTGATTTTACATCATTTATAAACCAAAAAAGCCGAACTGACATTTTATCGTCAGTTTCGGCTTTTTTATGCTTTATTTCTTCTTCGGCGCGATTCCCTTGATCAGGACTTCTGTCCATTCTGCTGTATATGGAAGCAGTTTTGCGTATATCTCCGGCTTAGAAATTCCTTCTACCATTGCTTGAAAATAGAGGATCAAGAACTCATCCGAATATTTCAAATCCACTTTTCCTTCTTTACGCCCTCGATGGAAAAGATCAAGCATGATACTGAAACTTTCTTGCGTATACGCATCCATCGCGTCAGAAAATTCTTTTTTTTCTTTTTTTGTATAGTATGTCATCAAATCGATATAAAATTGTTTGTTCACTCGATTGAGATAACGGATTTTGTTTTCACTCATGGCAATCAGTGTTTCTTCAAATGGAAGATTTTCTGCAATCAACGCTTTCGCTTCTTGCCCTAAATCATTCATAAATGTAAAAAATACTTCATAAATCAGCCCTTCCTTGCTGCCAAAATATTTAAAAATAGTCGCTTTACTTACCTGAGCGCTCTCAGCTACCTTATCCATCGTCACTCCAGCGGTTCCTATGTCTGTGTTCATCAAGTCAAAAGCGGCTTGTAAAATCTCTTTCTTTTTCTCTTGTGCTCTCTTTTCAAAACCGTTCATTTGTAGAGCCTCCCGTAATTTTAAACTTTTATAATATATATAGTTCAAATTTATTCTGAGGTTTATTATAACTATCTATTGAGAAAGTATCAAGCCAGCAATTCCTTGTTTATGAATTCATTGACAGAAATTTATAAAAAGAATATTATGTACTAAAATAATAAAAAAAGTTTTATAAAAAGGTGTAAAACCATTTCATTAAACTATTTAACCTTATTTAGTATATATTTCCAGAAAAAGGAGTGGGGTTTTTATGGCAGAAATCGTCAAAGTCACACATTTGAAAAAGAGCTTTGGTCGTTTCGAAGCTTTAAAAGACGTCTCTTTCACCGTACATTCAGGTGAAGTCGTTGGATTTATCGGACCAAATGGTTCTGGAAAATCCACGACGATTCGGACACTTTTAGGGATTATAAAAAAAGACGGCGGAACGGCAACGATTTTTGGTCAAGATGTATGGGAAGATAGTTTATCTATCCATGAACGTCTTTCTTATGTTCCAGGTGACATCTCTTTATGGGGAAATTTGACTGGAGGAGCGATCATCGATCTCTTCATGAAGCTTCATGGAAAAGGGAACGCTCAAAAAAAGGACGAACTGATTCAACGTTTCTCTCTTGATCCTAAGAAAAAAGCAAAAAACTATTCAAAAGGAAATCGTCAAAAAGTGGGCTTGATTGCTGCTTTAGCTGTTGATTCGGATCTCTATTTATTTGATGAGCCTACTTCTGGTTTAGATCCCTTGATGGAAACTATTTTTCAAGAAGAAGTTGAAAAACTGAAAGAACAGGGCAAATCCATCCTGCTTTCTTCTCATATTCTCAGTGAAGTCGAACGGCTGGCAGATAAAGTCGTGATCATCCGCGAGGGAACAGTCGTAGAAGAAGGAACACTCGATGAATTACGTCATTTGACCCGCTCGACCATTACTATAGAAACAGAAGCAGATAACAGCCACTTAGCACAATTGAACGGTGTCCATGATTTTGTGCAAAAAGACCACCTTGCTCAATTTGCTGCTGACAACGAAGCTTTCGATGTGATTTTAGCTGAAACTTCCAAATTAGGTGTGAAAAAATTTGAATCTATTCCACCGACTCTTGAAGATTTATTCATGAGGCACTATGAAGGATGAGGAGGAATCGAAATGACTGATAAATTTTCACGCTGGTCCACCCTTTTTTCTCAAAACCTTAGCCGTGACTGGAAAAAGATCCTGATATGGCTAGTCGGTGTCACTGCTTTTTCTGGTGGTTTTGTCCCTGCGTTTGAAGAATTGACTTCAGGACAAGGATTAGCTGGATTATACGAAACCTTGCAAAACCCGGCAATGATTGCAATGGTCGGACCAACTCCAGCTTCGAATGATGCTGAGTATACTTTAGGAGCGATGTATGCAAATGAAATGTTGCTTTTTTGCAGTTTGTTTGCTGCTGTTATCTCTGTTTTGCATGTGGTGAGCCAAACGAGAAAAAAAGAAGAACTTGGTCTGATTGAACTTATTCGTTCCTTTCGAGTCGGACGTCAAGCAAACTCTTTAGCTGTCATCGCTGAAAGTATTCTGATCAATTTGCTTTTAGCAATATCAATCAGCTGTACGATGATTTTTTTTCAAGCAGATTCAATCACTGCAGAAGGTGCTTGGCTTTTTGGGCTATCTGTAGGTAGTATGGGGATTTTTGGGAGTGCCGTTGCACTGTTTGCTGCACAACTGATGCCAAGTTCAACCAGTTCGAATGGTCTGTCTTTAGCGTTTTTAGGTGGACTTTACCTTCTACGAGCAATAACAGATGTAGCTGATTCCTCCCTTTCGATGTGGAATCCTTTAGGCTGGTCTTATTTGACCTATCCATTTACAACTAACAACTGGATTCCTTTGCTTTATTTGTTTTTGTTCAGTCTAATCTTGATAATCAGTTCATTTGTTTTAGAGGAACATCGAGACTTGAACACCGGCTATATCCCCGAACGTGAAGGAAAACCGTATGCTAAACGTTCTCTTTTATCCTTGCGTGGTTTATTATTCTATCTAAATAAAGGGATGACAATCAGTTGGCTTATCACTTTTGGTTTGATGGGGGCGGCATACGGCTCTATCTACGGGAATATGCAACAGTTTTTAGAAAGTAACGACTTAATGAAACAGATGTTTATCCAATCTGGCGTCTCAATTGAAAAAAACTTCACAAGCACGATCATAGTCGTCTTGATTTGTCTAGCTGCTATTTTACCAATTGCTAGCATCAATCGTTTATTTACAGAAGAAACCCACGGACGTATGAATCAGCTGTTCGCAACAAAAATTTCTAGGAACCAACTTTATTGGACAAGTCTGTTACTAGCGATCCTGTTTTCTATATTGTCGATTCTGATTAGTTCTGGTGCGCTAGGACTTTCTGCTTTGACATCGATGAAGGATGCGAAAGATATGGATCTATTGCTGTTTCTTAAAGCCGGATTCAACTTTCTGCCTTCTGTTTTAGTGTTTATCGGGGTGAGTGGCTTTCTATTCGGCTGGCTTCCTCGAATGGGTAAATTTGCTTATATCTACTTAGCTTACTCCTTTGCGCTCAATTACTTTGGCGGGATTTTGGATTTACCAGAATGGTTCTCCAAAACAGCAGTCCCTAGCTGGGTACCACGCATGCCAAACGATTCTTTCGATCTTTCCGTATTCCTTACGTTATCCTGTATCAGCCTTGCACTGATCGTCCTTGGTGCTATCGGTTATAGGAGAAGAGATTTAGTGGAAGGATAACAAAAAAAGAGCATGTTCAATTTCATGCTAACCTCCAAATTGGGATCAAAAATCCAACATTTGGAGGTCATTTTTGTATTTACAAGTCTTCTAACTGCTCTTTATCAATGATCCAGACTTCCCGATTCTCTCTTTTTACATAACCATTCTCCTCTAATAATTTAAATTTTCTAGATAAAGTTTCGGGGGTCGTACCGATAAATGCAGCAAGTTCTTTCATTTTCATTGGCAGGAAAAAGTGATCCTTCCCTGTCGCTTTAGCTAAGTCAAGCAGATAGACAGCGACTCGTTCTTCTACTTTTTCCATCATCAAAAAAGTTGTCTGCTGCTGTACTTTTGTTAATTTCTCAGCGTTGATTGCTAAAAGTTTCAGACTAAGGGCGGGATAATGCAGTAAGAGTTCCGAGAAATCTTTTTGTCTCAATACGCAAATTTCCGTTTTTTCTAGTGCTTCGCCAAATAAAGACTCATTGGGAACGCCTAGCAACTGGCTCTCTCCCTCATATCCGCCCGGCTCTACTACTCGTAAAAGCTGTTCCTTTCCGCTAGCAGATAATTGATACACTTTCATACTGCCGGAAGCCACGATTACTAATTGAGACTCTCCATTCGGCGCAAGAATCTGTTCTCCTTTTTCCACTTTTCTGTGTGTCACTAACGAGTGGATTTTTTGCTGATCTTCTATCTCGAGATGATTGAATAACGGAACGAGTGAAACACACAATCCTTCATGTCTCATTGCAGATTCCTCCTTTGGATTTCTTCCTTGTTTGTTATTCTACTTGTTCTTTTAACTTGGGTAATTGATTTGTATCAAGATTTTTCTTTTTGTGCGATAAGTAAGCAGACACATGCCGTTTATGACCACGATCAGAATACTCATTTCATGGAAAAGCATACCGCTTGCCACCTCGGCCACCAGGATCAGACTCTCGGTAATAATGGTAATGAGTGCTTTATGTCCTAAAATCATTTTTTGATACTATCATACTATCTATAAGTAAAATTGAAAATTGCCTCTTATGTCAAATAGGAGCTGTGACAAACGCCTTGTCGCAACTCCTATTTTTTGAATAAACGGTGTTCTCCTGCCAACTCCTCGGGCACAAGTCACGATGTTCATCAAACATGAGTAGCTGATTTTCTAGAAACTTACTAACATTCGGCTTTTTTTACTAAATGCCGCTGTTACTTTTTTGCCGAAACGACCCTTTACTGCTTTTTCCAATCCAGTCGTTGCAGAGGATACCGCTTTTTTTGCCGTGCTTGCTTCCACCTCTGCGGCTTGTTTCGCCTTTTTGCATTTCGTGACTTTGTCTTGAGTCATCGCAATTCCTAAAGCTCTTGCTGAGATTTTTTGTATCTCTTTCTGGTAGTCTTCCCAATTTTTTTCCTCTAGAACGATCACTTATTATCTCCTTTCCTGTTACTTTTTGTTTAATCGTTGCAGATCAGCACGATAACGGCGTTCGACTTCATCTTGCTGATCATAGATTTTTTTTCGTTTCTGCATCAATTCATGAGAGAACCTCTCTTCTAAACGTCTGAGTTCTTTTTGTGCAAAATACAAAGAATCCTTCGGGCATTCAAAGGAACGTACCGAAAAACGTATATTGGAATAAGTCGTTTCTGCCATCTGCTGCATGTTCTTTTGCATCTGTCTGAGCTGATCTTCCTGAACTTCTAGCTGCAGTCGTTCTTTTCGGTATGTTTCATGAATCTGGTTTTCTTTTTCCATCTCACTACTCCTTGTTTTAAAATAATTGTCGTGCCAAGTCCCGATCACGCTGGACCAGTTCATTGATTTTCGCTTCGATCTCTTTTGCCAAGGTAGAGAATTCTGCTGAAAGCTGCTTGATTTTGAAGATCTTTTCCCGGAATTCCTGCGTAGGTTCATCAACGATCGTCTGCTTTGTACAACCGACTTCTCGCAGGGCATCGAACAGTTCGTTCTGAGACAAAAGGGGTGTCTGTCTGCGGACCATCGCAAGACCATCTGCCCACAGCTGTTCCAAATCACGAATCCCACGCTGGTAAATGACTAGCACTTGTTCCATCGCTTGATCGAAGACGGAAGCCGCGTGTTTCACGATCATCAGCGCCTGTTGGTCGTCTAAATAGATTTGTTCACTAGTCGATAAACCGCCGCTGCTCGCTGTGAATCTTTTCCGCCAAGTCACTAGCTTGGAGAAAGCACTGATTTGTAGTTGGAGCCACTTGTTTTCTTCTTTCAGTTGACTGATCCGTTCTTTCTCCCACTGATTTTTTTCGCCATATGTCTCCATTTGACGAATCATAGCTTTGTTTTTGATGATTTGCTGGGCGAGTAAGGTCTGTTCGAGGGCGATTCCTCCATGTTGGTCGGAATAGATGACGATATCGCCATATTTATCGATGTAATTCCCGTTTTTGTCGAGATTGAACTGATTTAGATCGTGTCCATAGTTTTTCCAGCCGGCGTTGTCGATTTCGAAACTGTGAAATGGCAGTTGCCCTTTCCCGCCAGTCAGCCAGCCGCTAGTCACAATGTCTGATGTGTCATACAGATTGATGATCTGCCCTTCATAATTCTTGAGCTGTTTCTCACTCAGGCCTGGGCCTGCCGCTGCATATGTAAATCCGTGATAGCCTTTTAAAACAGCGACATAGATCGCCTGTGCTCCACCTAAGGAATGACCGGTCGTGGAAATGGTGTAGCCGTCTTTGACAGAATAGGTCTTTTCGATTGCATCGGCATACGCTAAAGCCGACTGGAAGGCGCCGTTGTCGTGTTTGTCCTCGAAGCCGACTTCTCGGATGTTCGTTTTCCAGTCCTGCCAACTTTTGGTACCTGCGTAGGCGATAGTCAGGTCTTTTTTGATGACGGATTTGGGGTAGCCGGAAATTTGCTGTAATTGATTTTGCTTCTTACTTTTATATTCATCTTTGATTTCAGCCACGACCATGGCTTGCATACCGTTTTTCTTTGGTGTTTTTTCTTTTCCAATCGTATGTTTGTCGGTGTTTACCATATCAAGAATTAAATATTCGTTTTTCACGCCAAATCTATCCAGCTTTTTTATATTTCCTACTTCTACTTGATAAACTGTTTCTGAAAAAACTCGATTCTGATCCATCAGTCGATCCCCCCATCATAGAATGTGACGATATTCATGAGTATGCTCATATTGGTCTCTTGGTCTTTTCTACTGAGATAATGATCTTGCCCTTGTTTTTCTATACCACTATCAATCCTATAGATCCACTGACCTGTTTCTGCAGACTTTACTCCTAATGTCGCAGTGTGGGAAAGCAGGTTATTGATTTCGAAGTGTACCTCTAAAGATTTCATAGGGGTTACAGAGAAACCTGTAAATTCTATTTTCTCAATATCCATATACTCAGTTATAGAATCTAATCTTTCAAAAAATTCCTGTTCAGTCATGTCTCCTTTACCTTGATTAAATTCTTTGAAGATTTCCTTTTCTCGCTTTTCATCCACTGTTGAAATCTCATAATGATTATACAAATAATCGGCCAAATCGGTTTGGATGGTACGCAGTTCTTCATTGTCTTTTTCTCTTTTATCCATCAATATTTTCCCTCCTATACTCAGTGCAATGACAACTATGAGTCCTCTGAAAATGATTTTTTTCATGCTTGCTCCTTCTTACTTCTCTCCACAAAGAAAACGCTTTAAATGGATTTTACCATAGACCTATCAGTGAAAAAAGAAGCCTTTTTCTTACTTTTCCTTGTTTGATAACTAAATGAATATTTTTTCATTTTTTCTGTTATGTAATTCGAAACACATATACAAAAGAATGAGCGGGACACAAGCAATCGTTGTTTTTTAGAGATCGTTAACCGTTATGTTTTTAGATTTGTTTAAATTTTTATTCTGATTTGGCTGATGGAAAAACCAAACAGACACCTGCGAAAAAAATGATTTTTTCGCAGGTGTCTGTTTATGTTGCCTCATGAGAGCAGTGGATTCGATGATGTGCCATCTATTTAGTACGCAACACAAATCAGCTTTTTCATAACTTCTTTTTTATCGCGTGATACAATGGCGCTAGTTCTTTGAGCGCCTCAGCAGTTTTCTCTTCGATGTTTGTGTATTCATTTGGAGAAAAAAACAGTTTGCCAAGTTGGAAGGTTCGATCGCCCATTATTTCTCGCAGCTCTTCTTGCTTGCTCTTATCTGATAAATAAACGGATAAAGGCAAATGATCTTCCAGCTCATTTTCAGGCTGAGGCCAGATATAATATTCTTCAATCGCTACCTGGGTACTCCATTCCTGCAGTAAAGATAGCAATTGATTGTATCCTTCAACGCTTCCTTCTCTCGTGTCACTTTTATAGTGCTGATACATCAAATAGATTTGGTATTGTTTTTGATTCAACAAAACTGCTAAACACGCATTCTCGTTTTGCCGATTTTCACTTCGATAAGCACTCCAAAAATGACTGCGTAAATTCCAGCCATTCGTCCAGCTTTCGATTTTAGGTTTGCTCATGCCATACGTATCAGGCAAAAGTGCAGCTGTCTGGAGCTGGATCTCTTTCCATTTTTGCCAACGTGCCTTGTATTCTTGTTTGATTTGTTCGACTTCATCTGGTGTATGTATTTCTTTGAGTTGTTTGAATGCATAATTGTCTCTGTCAAATAACTGATAGTCCTCTTTCATTAGATCCATTTTGTTCCCTCTTTTCTTTTTTATTTTAACTATCTTATTTAAAAGAAACAACTGTAAAAAAGCTGAATCGAAAAAGCAACTGCTTGCTTTTCGATTTCAGCCTCTGTTTCCATTTATACAGGAACGGTCATGAAGTTTTGACCACATTGAGTAGTGTCGTAAATAAAATGGCACTGGAAGCAGCTCCCGGGTCGATATGTCCGATTGCACGCTCTCCTAGATAGGAAGCTCGTCCTTTTTTAGCTACCAAGTCTTTGGTGTGTTCTTTTGCCTGGTCAATGATTTCTTTTGTTAGATTCCCTGCTTTCAACGCCTCTGTAACTGGTAGCCAAACATCTAACATCGTTTTATCGTCAGCTTCTGCCTTTCCTCGGCTTTGAATACCCGCTGTTCCCTGCTCGATCACTTCTCCTAATTTTTCTTGAGAATCAATAGAATCGACCTCTTTTGTCGCTTTCATCATGTTCATGAATGCAGATCCGTATAACGGACCAGAAGCCCCACCGACTTTCGATATCATCGCCATAGAGAATACTTTGAATGTATCACTAATTGTTTCAGGATGATCGGTTTGAAAAGCTTCTTCATAAGCTGAAACCCCTCTTCCCATATTATTTCCGTGGTCTCCATCGCCAATCGGGGTATCTAGATCACTGAGATGTTGTTTGTTCTGATTGATTGCCTCTACAAATTGCGAGAGCCATTCTTGGATTTCTTGAACGGTTAGTTTCATATTATCACCCTTTTATCTTGAGATTGTCTTACCATGAAATCGTCTGTACATTGCTTTCTAAAGAATCTTTCCATTGTGTCTCCGTCAAGTCGATCAGCGTCAGAGAAAGGCCTTGCATATCTAGTGAGGTCATAAAATTACCGACTTTTCGGAAAACTACATTGACGCCTCTTTCTTCCAACAGAGCTAAAACATCATTCATGAATACGAACTGTTCCATCAAAGGCGTCCCGCCCATTCCGTTGACTAATACACCTGCTTCTTTTGGCAAATTCGAGTAATCATCTAAAATCTTAGTAACCAGTTCCTTTGCCAGTACTTTAGAAGGCTGCATCTTTTCTCGACGATAGCCTGGCTCACCGTGGATACCAACACCATACTCGATCTCATCTTCTCCTAGTTCGAATCCTGGTTTCCCTACTTCTGGTACAGTTGCTGCTCGAAGCGCTACACCGATCGTTTTAGTTGCCTGTACGACCTTTTCTCCCAATTCTTTCAACTCTGCTAGGGAAGCACCGTTTCTTGCTGCATCGCCCACGATTTTGTGTACAAGGACAGTACCCGCAACTCCGCGTTTTCCAGCAGTATACGTACTATTTTCAACGGCGATATCATCATCTACGATCACACTTTCTACTTCAATATCGTCCATAGCAGCTAGTTCCTTTGCCATATCGAAGTTCAATGCATCACCTGTATAATTCTTAACGATCAGTAAAACTCCTTTTCCACTATCCGCTTCCTTGATAGCCGTTTGAATCTGATCTGGAGTTGGAGAAGTAAACACATCACCAAGCACCGCTGCACTTAACATTCCTTCCCCTACAAACCCGGCATGGGATGGTTCATGTCCGCTTCCTCCACCAGAAACCAAACCAACTTGTTCCGCTTTCTGATTCTTGGCTACAACACGGGAAGATTCTACACGATGAACAAGTTCTGGATAGCTTTTTACTAATCCTTCCAGCATTTCTTCGACAATATTGCTTGGATCATTCATGATTTTTTTCAATTTATTCCCATCCTTTCTTTCCGGCATTTTGTGCTTCTGTTAAGATTTGCTGAGTATCATCCGTTATACCGGCAGTGATGGCTGCTGCAAAAGCTCCTTCCACTAAAGGCGCATCCACCAGATGATAACGTTGCTGCTGTTCTTCTTCCAACATGTCTTTTGCCAGTTCCGAATTCAATACCGCGCTGCCGATATCCGCAAAAACAAAATAACTAGCTGCATCACTTGATTCATTGACAGCTTCTACGATTTTCATCGGGTCTGATCCAATCTCGCCATTTATTCCGCCGAGAGAAAAGATCTGCACCTCTTCGGATTTTTGCATCTGCTCAATCATTTCTTTAATACCATCTGTTACTTTTTGACTATGAGAAATAAGCAAAATACTCTTTTTCACAAGAATCTTCCTTTCTTTTACATAGTTGCTAACGATTGGTTTCGCTTTCATTAATGAACAATTCAAGTATATAATAAATTCCTAATTTTGGGAAAATATGTGTTGCGCATCTTGAACTTTGTTATACTTTTATTAAAGAGAGGAGTGATCGAATGATTACAACAACCACGAATAGTGTGGAAGGAAAAACCGTAGTAGCTTATAAAGGAATCGTTTTTGGTGAAGTTATTACTGGGATCAATGTATTGAAAGATTTTGGGGCTGGTTTGCGAAACGTCTTCGGCGGCCGTTCAAAAAGTTATGAAAATGAACTAATGGGCGCAAGAGAAGAAGCCCTTGCGGAAATGGCCGAACGTGCAAAAGCATTAGGAGCTGATGCAATCATCGGCGTAAAAATGGACTACGAAGTATTAGGCAGCGACAATGGCATGCTGATGGTCACATGTAGTGGAACAGCTGTCTCCACAAGATAAGTAGGAATAGCTGTCTGAATAAATAAAAAGAGATGGGACATGTAGTGGGACCCAAGAGTTAGATTTTTCAGTCTAACTTCGAGGTTCACTACCTTCCCATTCTCTCTTTTTTATTTCTTTTTGCGAATGATTCCGTAAGCTGCTGCAACTAGCACACCTGTGCCTACGAAGGAATAATTGACAGAAGCTGTTTTTTCATTTGTTTTTGGTAAAGTCTGACTTGTTGATTCGGATGGCTCTGTCGTTTGATGAACTGTTTCTGTCGTGGTTCCAGAGGCCACTGATTTTTCTCCTGCCGAATGCAAAATATCTTTTATTCGTTGGAAACTAGCTGCTAAGTCTGCTTTTTTTGCTTCAAAATCATTAGCAACTGTTTGCGCTTCGCTGATCTTTCCATGGATCGCTTGACTGGCCGCTGTGATATCCGCTTGAGTTTGACTTAGCTTTCCAGAAGCTGTTTGAGCAACCTGATCTAATTGTTGATTGAATTCTTTTGCTTGTTGGATCTTCCCGTCAAGATCTGTTTGGACAGCTTCCGCTTTTGCTTTCGCTTCGGCAAGCTTTTTCTCAAGTTGTGCACGGTCATTTCCCGCTTTATTTTTAAGATCAGCTAAATCTTGATCGATTGCTGCTTGGTCTTCTTTCAATTTGTTTTTTGCAGCCTCTAATGCTTCTTCGAGTTCTTTTCTTTTATTTTCCAAGTCTTGCAAATGATCGATTGGATCAGAAGAGGTAGAACTATTCGTTGATGTATCTTCTGAAGACGAAATCGTTTCTCCTGAATTATCTGTCGGTACATTGGAAGTCATTTCTGTTTCCGAGGTTCCGTTTTCAGCATCAGAAGAGCTTATAGTTGTTGAAGGCTCTGTTTGAGCAGGTTCAGAAGTTTCTGCAAAAGCCGTGTGTCCGAAGAAGAAAATACCGGAAACAGCAATCGGCCATATTAACGGCTTCATTCTTTTTTTCATCACTTTCCCCATCCTTACTACTTTTTAACTAATTTCTTATTATAAGCAAAAATGACTGGAAGAACCATAAACACAACAGGCTGTTTGTCTAAAAAGCGGTGCATCTTTTATTTTTTTGTACGTTCCGGACTTTTCCATGTCCCGCTTCCATAACCTAAAATCGTTTTGACTGCTGGAATGAAAGTCGTCACGATTGTTATCGCGTTCACTATCCAGAACAAAAGCATATATAGTGGTGCGAAAAGAAGATATTTCAATTTTCTTCGTCGATCATCTACAATCAGCGAAGCTAGCAACTGGAAAAATCCTGCGACCATTTCAAAGCAGATGAACACAAAACTGAATGTAAAAGTGACATAGATCTGTTCATAGTTTCCTTGGTACACATAATGCCCAATCAATCCAATAAAAAGAACCATAGAAATACAAAAGAATATTGACCAGACAATGCTCAATGTTTGATCAATGAAGATGATTGTTCTTCCGATATGTTTAAAAGGGTGGAGCATCACTTTTTTGAAATTCGTCAGCCAGACTTCTGTTCCACCTTTTGCCCAACGTTTTCTTTGTCGATATAGCATCTTCAACGTCACAGGTACTTCCATGAAAAAGATGATCCCAGGAGCAAAAACAGATACCCAGCCATTCAACTGATGATCCCACGCAATACTGATGTCTTCTGTCGCTCGATCTTGTCTGAATCCGCCCACATCGATCAAGGCTGCTTTTCGATACATCGTATTTGCCCCACTGTACGCATAAAGACCACCGAAAACAGCTGACTGTGTTCGTTTGATGATACCAACGATACTTGAGAATTCAACCGTTTGCGATTTTGCAATCAACTTTGTACGATTTTGGACATCCATATTTGCAGTGACCGCAGCAATATGTCTTGCACCAGGGCGAATGAAATAATTCACATACCTGTTCAGTGCATCTGGCTCCGGTACCGTATCTGCATCATTACTTAAAATCAATTTCCCTTTTGCAAAGGCAAGTCCGATATTAAACGCATGGGCTTTCCCTTTATTTTTTTCGATCCGAACCACACGAAGATTAGCGTATTTTTTCATCAGTCTGGCTAATATTTCTGGTGTTTGGTCCGTTGAACCATCATCGGTCACTAATACTTCATAGTTGTGATAATTCAATTTCGTCATCAAATACTCGATCGTATCTTCGATCACGATCTCTTCATTATGGGCTGGCACCATGATCGTAATGAACGGTTCGACACCCGATGGAACATCTACCCATTCTTTTTGTTTATGTTTGTATAAAAAAACATAACACCAGACTCCAATAAACCATGCAAATCCGCCTAAAATCGGGTAAGAAACGAGAAAAAAATACATGATAGACAAACAAGTATCTAGGAATTGATTACCTGTATGAGTGATTGAGGTCATTTCAGTTCCACCCCATTTTCTTTATACAAATCTGCAATGAGTGTCGTATCTAGATTTTTCTCTTCGGAGACAGAATAAAAACGGACCGTTTCTCTCTCTTCTTTTGTTCCAAAACGTTCCGTATACATTTCTTCAAGTAATTCTTGTCTTTTTTCCAATTCTTCATCTTCATATTCAAAAGACTTATTTACTTTTCTATACAAATTTCGATTGTTCCATCTAGTCAACACAAATGAGATAATCAGGAAGCTGAAAAAGATCAATGCAAAAAAGCCGATGAAGAAATACAGCATTTTCTTTTCCAATAAAAAAGCGTACAAGTAAAAATTCTTGGCTCTTTCTGGTCTCGTTAATGGGAAAAACACCCATATAAAAGGAAGAACAACGATCATCCAACCGAAAAGAGCCACTAGCGTTTGCCAAATTTTTAACCAATAATTACCTTTTGAAAAATACTTATCTTTCACCAAAATCGATGCAACTTCTTCTCTTGTTACTTTTTTCATATCCTCACCTCACATTTTTTGTTACGACGTAGGAGTTTACCATACTTTTCATTTCTTTTCACATAAAGTGTTCCTAAATTTTTCCTAAGAAAAAGAACAAAACATCTCTCATCGGCAAATGAAAAATATTTTGTTCTTTTTATCAGTTATTCTTTTTATTTTTTTATCTCTTAATTATGTTTCTCTTTCCAATACGACAATGCTTTTCATTCCTCTAGATATCGCCGTGTACATTTGTCTGCGTCTTCTTTGCTCATCTCTATCGTTTTCAAATGGATACAAGATTACATGATCAAATTCCAGTCCTTTTGCTAGACTCAAAGGGATGATCTGGCAGTTTTTTAATCCATATGAACTTTTTTTAATCGATTCTTGCAGCGTTTGGTTTTCCTTTTCTGTTTGGGTAATAATTGCCGCTTTTTCTCCTTTTAGAGAATCCAAAATCTCATCTAATATTTCCAACAATTCTTCAGAGGATCGAAAAGAGCGGTATTCGGGTTCTTTTCCTTGCGGTCGGATCGATACGATGTCGATCTTCTCTTGATCCACAGCATAGGTTTTGAAAAGCTCTGTGATTGCTCCGCTAGAACGGTAACTATTTCTAAGATCATACCGATGGATTGGCAGATGGTAGTCGTCGAAACAACGCATAATATCAGCAAAAGTAGTGGAAGAATTAAAGATTGCTTGATTCTCGTCACCTACTAAAGTAAAGTGAGTTTTTGGAAATAATTCGATCAATAGACCTAATTGTGCCAAGGTATAATCTTGTACTTCATCAATCAATAGATAGCGAAACGCTGGTACATTTACCTTTTCAACAAGCAAATGATGAATAGCTAATAAAATGACTGCTTCATCAACAGTACGTGTGTGTTGCCAAACATAAGCTGAGCCATAGCGTTTTTCATAAATTCTTTCAAACAATCGGTGCTCATCCACCCATGCCATTTCTTCGATCTGTCTGGTTATTTTTCGATAGTTTTTTTGTAAAAGTTTCCTTGCATAAGCTGCGATACTTTGTTCCGAATCATCAGAAATCAATTCACCGAATAATTTCAACTGTCTATCTTCTGTCAACGAGAGTACCTGATTCTGCACAGCAGGACTTTTTGCTTGTTTCAAAAGATGATTCTTCCATTCGCTCATCAGTGCCTTTTTCGTTGCTTGAAGCCTATCGGTCAATTTAGGATGAGCAGGGACTTTCTCATATATTTTTTCGATCGTTTTTTTAGAAAGAACTGTTTTTCCATTTTTAGTAAGTCCACGGATAAAATCAGGATGATCTAGAAACAAAAGATCGGATTCTTTTAGATCATCGATATATTCTTTACTACGCAAATGTTCTGCTTGCTCTGATACATTTTCTTTCGTGATACGTTTGAAATAAGCTTCTTCACCTTCTATTTCCTCTGCTGAAAGCTGTGAAACCAGCTGCAAGATGGTTAGATTCAGTGGATTTCTTTCGCCTAATGATGGTAGGACATTCGAAATATAGTCAATGAACCGATGATTAGGCGATAGAATCAGCAAGTCATCAGATGTCATCGTATCTCGATATAAATAGAGCAGATACGCAATACGCTGCATGATAGCAGAGGTTTTACCACTTCCTGCTACGCCATTTACCAAGATATTTTGACTTTTCACATCCCGAATGATTGTGTTTTGTTCCGATTGGATCGTAGCAGTGATAGCCTTCATTTCATTGGTCTCATCTTGACCTAACACTTCTAATAGCACATCGTCTTGGATAGCTACAGACGTATCAAAAAACTTGACCAAACGATCTCTTTCCAAAATAAATTGTCGTCTTTCTTTGATAACCGTATCGATTTTATTTTGACGAACCGTATAAGAAGACGGACCAATCATGTTATTGTAAAAAAGTTCGGCAATTGGCGAACGCCAATCATAAACAAGATTTTCATCTGCATCATCTGTGAAATTTGCTGTACCGATATAAAAGGATTCTTTTGGCTCATTATCCAGAAAATCTACAACGACTTTTCCAAAGTAGGGACTTTTCAATAAACGTTCGATCTTTGCCAGCTGATTTTCTGCGTTTTTCTGTTTGATATTCATCTGATCGATTTCTCTATTTTTCATTTCAATCATCGAAAAAGTATCCAGATTATCTAAGTAACTGTCAAAATTCAATCGAAGCTCGCCAGCCATTTCTTTCAACGACTGGTTTCCTTCTATTTTTGCCGTATCCATCGATTCACGCAGTTCGTTTTTTTTATCGATTAACTTTTGATACACGTTCTTCAGATATGCTTCTTCTAACTGCTTTTGTGTGTTGACCATACACATTCTCCTCTTTTTTTAAAGTGGTGGAACCGATTAGTTTACCTCTTTTAAGAGTCGAATGCAAGCTTTTTAACGAGTATCATTTGTTAGGATATATCAGTTCTTCAGGTCGGACAGTTTGATATAAAGAAAATGCACCATCAAGGTTTTTTACGTGGTAGCCAGACTGCTTCAAGATTCTTTCCGCTAGATAGCTACGTAATCCGCTATGACAGCTGACGATATATTCTTGTTGGCTGTCTAATTCATTTAATCGGTCCCGAAGTTCATTCAAAGGGATATGTTTGGCTTCCTTGAATTTGCCCTTTTCCAATTCTTCTGCTGTTCGCACATCTAATAAAATTTTTCCTTTTGCTAATTCTGTCGGCAATTCATGCCATTGTACGGTTTCACTAAGCCCTTCTGCAATGTTCATTGCTGCATATCCTAGCATGTTTACTGGATCTTTGGCTGAGCCAAATGGCGGTGCATACGTCAATTCTAACTCCGGCAAATCGAAGATCGTCAAATGCCCTTTGATTGCTGTTGCTAAAATATCGATCCGTTTATCCACACCTTTTGCCCCAACACCTTGTGCACCATAAATCTCGCCAGTCTCTGGATGGAAGATCAACTTCAGTAAAATATCTGTTGCTTCTGGATAATAGCTTGCATGATCTTTTCCTGACACATGAACGACTTCAAAAGACAGCTCGTTTTCTTTGGCTGTTCTTTCACTTAATCCGGTGGATGCGGCGGTCATTCCAAATGTTCGTATAATTGCTGTTCCAATACTGCCTTGATTTCTTCGAGAAATTCCGGAAATCGTGTCTGCAACTTGTCTACCTTGACGATTGGCTGGTGAAGCAAGAGAAATAAGTGCATCTTTTCCAGTGATTTGCTGTTTTACAACGATAGCATCCCCCACCGCATAAATATCAGGAATATTCGTTTGATAACGTTCGTCTACTAGGATACCCCCGCGTATGCCTAATTCGATTCCAGCGGTCACTGCTAACTGGTTATCAGGACGAACACCAATGGATAAAATAACTAAATCAGCAGGAATGGTACGCCCGTCATCCAGTCGCAATCGTTTCCCGTGGTCTTCAAATCCAGCGACAGCATGAGAAGTAATCACTTCTACTCCTTGATGAGATAATTCTTTTTCTATAAAAGCTGCCATTTCTTCATCTAGTGTCGGAAGAATATGCGGCGCTTGTTCGATCACCATGACTTCTAAACCTCTTTTTTTTAGGTTTTCTGCCATTTCCAATCCGATGAATCCTGCACCAACGATCACGGCACGCTTTGGCTGTTTTTCTAACGCATGCATCACTTTATCGATGTCTGGTACATTTCTAATAGAAAAAACATTGTTGGCTTCTGTTATCCCTGGAATCGACGGAACAACTGGTTTTGCGCCAGGAGATAAAACCAATACATCGTACTGTTCCAAGTGTTTTTGACCTCCATGTACGACTTCTACCGTTTTGTTTTCAGGAAAGATAGCTGTCACTTCATGATTTGGACGCACATCTAAACAAAAACGAGCAGTTAATAATTCTGGCGTTTGGACAAGGAGATTTTCCCGGTCACTGATTTCACCCGAAAGATAATAAGGCAAGCCGCAATTTGCAAAAGAAACATACGGCCCTTTTTCAAAAACAACGATTTCTGCATCTTCCATTAACCGGCGAAGCCGTGTAGCAGCAGACATCCCACCCGCTACACCTCCGACAATAACGATTTTCATCTTATTTCCCTCCTACTGTTCGATCAAACCATTGATTCATACCGCCACGTACATTCACTACATCATAACCAGATTTCTTTAATTCTTTTGCTGCTTGTTTACTCCTCATCCCTGATTGACAAATCACATAAACGGTCTTTTCTTTGTCTCCATCATATCTGTTTATGCTTTGTAATGGAATATTTTTAGCTCCTTTTATATGCCCACCCCGGTATTCTACAGGTGTTCTAACATCAAGTAATACTGGCTTTTCTAAAAGCTTTTCCTTTAATTCTGGGACTGTTATCGATTTTATTGGCTGAAATAACAAACTCATTTTCTGCACCTCGTTTATATTTTATGAATACCTTACGGGGTATATTAAACAGGAGCTTCCTTATTCTGTCAACCAGAATGACTCTTCATTTTTTTTACTGCTTTTTATATTTGCATAAAATACCGATTAGGGGTATTATCGAGTTATAAAAAATAGAGGTGAATGTGCTATGGAGATTGAGAATAAAAATATCCTGAACCGTTTGAAACGTACAGAGGGACAAATTCGTGGTATCCAAAAAATGATCGAAGATGATAAAGAATGTATGGATGTCATCACTCAATTAAGCGCTGTTCGTTCTAGCATTGATCGCGTAATGGGAATGATCGTTGCAGACAATCTGAAAAATTGCTTTGAAAATCCTGATAGTAATCCAGAAGAGCAAGCGGCTAAATTAGAGCAAGCGATCAAGATGATTATTAAAAAGTAAAGGAATGATTTCAATGAAAGTCGTTTTCCATATTGATGAATTAGAAAAATGGTCAGAAACAGGGAAAAACGTAAAAAAACTGATAAAAGCTTCTCCTGAAACGACGATCGTCGTTTCCGTCAACGGCATCGCGATTACCGGTTATCTAGACTCTGCCAATGCAGAATTCTTAGATTTGAAAGAAGTCGTTTTTCACGCTTGCGCGAATGCTATGCGTGCTAATCATATTTCAGAAAGTTCTTTACCTGAACAAGTAATCGTTGTACCAGCAGGTGTACTTGATTTAGTTGAACTGCAATCCCAAGGTTATGCTTATATCAAGCCTTAGTCAGTAGAGGTTGTGACAGAAGTGATCAGCTTCAAGAAATAAGAAGGAATTGACGAAAATTGCTTCTCAAATTTTTGTAACATTTCGGCTTATTTTTCGAAGAAGCTACTTCTGGAACACCGTGAATCAGAGGTTGTGAAATCAGCGGTTTGACCTGAGCATTAGAGAAAAAAACGGGAAAATAGCTCCTCATATTTTGCCGTTTTTTGAGCTAATACCGAAGGTCAGCTGATTGAACACTGTTTAAGGAAGAGGTTGTGAAAAAGCTGTCCTGCATCAAGTAATAAGAACAGCCAAACAAAAATAGCTCCTCCTATTTTTCGTTTGGTTGGGCTTATTACCGCAGATGCAAGCTTTTGAACACCGTTTAAGGAAGAGGTTGTGAAAAAGTCGCTTAGTTTCGAGTATTAAGAAAAATTTTGTGAAAATGGCTTTCCACATTTTTGCATAAATTTGGCTTAATACCGAGAAACTGGCTTTTGAACACCGTTTACCCAGAGGTTGTGAGCCTACCATTTAACTCCGAGTTACAAGAAATAATTTTAAAAACAACTTCTCATATTTTTGGTTTGGTTGGCTTATTATCGAGAAGTAGCTATTGGGAGTCTATTTATCAAAAAAAGGAGTGCGACATAGGTCACACCCCTTCTTTATTTTCTTTGAAACATCTTTCGGTACTCGATAGCATACAAGATAAAAGATTGTAAAAGACCGTAAGTGATGACGGCAAAAATGACTCTCACCCACAGCGTTGGTAATTCTGGGAAAAGCAGCAAAAGGATCATGCCAACATAGATGACAGCAGTCGCTACTTTGCCATACCACTTCGCACCACTTAATTTGATATTTTTAGATAGCCCGATTAATCCAGCTACAAACATAAAGCCTTCTTTTATCAGGAATAGACCAAACAACAGCCAAAGCCACGGTCGATACCATGCCATAGACAAAATCAGGAAAAGTTGTGTCAATTTATCTGCAAACGGATCAAGCACCTTCCCTAAGTCTGTTACCTGATTATATCTCCGAGCAATGACCCCATCTAAATAATCAGACAAGCCTGAGACAACAATAACTGCTCCTGCTACATAAAACGACTGTCTCAGCACAAAATAAAGATAAATCGGCAGCAAGAGAATACGGAATATCGATAAAAGATTCGGAATCGTTTGGATTTCTTTACGCCAGTTTGTGCTTATTTTCATTTGACCGTCCCACCTCCTCAGCACTCTTTTTTTTATTTTAGCTTACATAGAGAATAAAACCAATGATTTTACTGCTGTCATTTTTTACAATCACTGATCATATGAGTTGGTCTGAAATACTCACTTGCTGTTTTCATCTTTTGCTCTTCTTTCTTCCTGTCGTTTACGCATTTCTTTTACTAACGCTTTATGGGCTTTTTTTGATCCTCGCTCTAGGTCACGCTGCTGTTTTCGTGTTTTAAAATCGATAAACAGACTGTCTAAATCGTAACCTGTCGGGTACAGATTTTCTGCTGAACGCACCAGACGAACACGCTGACGAGGCACATGGATCATTTCTTTTTCTAAATATACGGCAATCGTATCTTCACCTATATCCTCATAAACTAATGCTTCTTTTTGGTATTCATTCACAAATATTCGATCGCCTTTTGCAAAGAGCTGGCGTTCTTTTTTATTGTCCTCCCTAGTTATAACTGCTGTCTTAGGAGGAAATTCTTTTTTCTGTGTCCGATAGGCTTTTTCCTCCAGATAACGCTCTGCTTGCTGGATCAATTTCATAGACATAGCCATTTTATGTGCAATCCATAAAGCTTGGCTTTCTCCCGTTTCTCCAACACGCAATTGATATTTAGGACGAAGTGCTTCCCGATCGAAAGCCATAGCAGCCGGCACAAAATCTTCATGATCCCTGGCAAATTTCTTAATTTCTCCATAATGGGTCGTGGCAATGATCAATGCCCCCTGCTCATACATAGATTCCATGATCGCAATCGCTAATGCAGCCCCTTCATTTGGCTCTGTTCCACTGCCAATCTCATCCAGAAGTACCAATGCATTCCTTTTTATCTTTTTCAAAATAGCAGCGATGTTTTGCATATGACCAGAAAATGTACTCAACGCATTTTCTAAATTTTGGTGGTCACCGACATCGACGAAAACCTCATCAAAGACAGCAAGCTCCGTCCCTTCTTTTGCCGGAACTTGCATGCCGAACATCGCCATCAAAGTCAATAAACCGACCGTCTTCAACACGACTGTTTTGCCGCCGGCATTTGCTCCGGTAATAATCAAGCCTCGATAGTCTTTACCGATTTCAACATCCAATGGTACCGCATGATCAGGTAAAAATGGATGTCTGCCTTGTTTGATGACGATATGTTCTGATTTATTGATTTTAGGCGTGATCCCATTGATTTCTCGACTGAATTTTGCCCGAGCAAAAATGATATCTAATACCGTCATCGCTTCGATCAATAAGTCGATTGCTTCTTCATTTTCTGCAATAGCACCAGTCAATGCAGCCAGAACTTGATATTCTTCACTGATTTCTTCAGCTTTTAACAACTGATAGTGTTCATTCAGTTTAGAAACCACAGTCGGTTCAATAAAAACCGTCGTTCCTTTGTTCGATTCATCGATGATCGTCCCATCTACTTTATTTTTATAGCTGGCTTTGATAGGAATCGTATAGCATTCACCTTTTTGAACGATTAATGCCTCTTGGATCATTTCTTTGTTTTTCGGATGACGCAAGAATTTCAGCAATTTTGACTGGATTTCTTTTTCTATTATTTGTAATTGTTTGCGTACTTTACGCAAATTACGTGAAGCATCGTCACTGACTTTATTATTTTTTATTTTTTGGTCAATCAACTCTTCTACATTTATCAAATCAGGAAGATGCTTGCTATAAGCAAACAACAAAGGTGCTTGGTATTGATTCTTATCAAAAAACTTTGTGATCATCCGACTGCTTCTTAGAAAATCCGCATATTCGATCAAATCAGCGGGCGACAGAACCAACCCTTTTTTGACTTGTTCTGTCAGTGCATCGATCCTCGGCAATCCCATAAATGGAACATGCTGACTACTTTCTAAGATCAAGCGTGCTTCTCTTGTTTCTTCTTGACGATCCAAGACGGTTTGTAGGTTTGTCGAGGCCGTCATCTTGCTGATTCGTTTTTTGCTATAGTTTCCAATTGCTCTTGCTTGGATTTCCTTTTTGATCTGATCAAATTGTAATTGACTAATCATTTCGTTGTTCATACTCTCTCCTTTTCTTGAAGAGATACCTGTCCCAAAATAAATAAGGGCCTAGAGATAAATAAAAGGATAGAACACAGCTTAAAAAAGTCATGTCCTATCCTCATTAGAATACAAAGATATTGTTTTCCTGACAGGTACCGTTTCATAAGCACACCAAATAAACCTTGTTTATTGGCTATTCGACTTACTGATTAGATACCAGCTACACTCACAAAACATTCCCCATTCTTCTAGGTCTTATTTATTTTCCACTTAACTATAGCAAGACGCATTTTGATTGTCAAACCTTAGAGTAAAACCGTACAAAAAAAGGAACTGTGACAAAAGTCGTGTCAAAGTCCCTCTTTCCGAATAAACGGTGTTCAAAAGCTTGCATCTGCGGTAATAAGCCAAAATTTTACAAAAATTTGAGAAGCAATTTTCGTCAATTCCTTCTTATTTCTTGAAGCTGACCACTTCTGTCACAACCTCTTTTATAAGATTTACACCATTAACGAATAGACACCTACCGCGATAATTGCTCCAATCATTGGGCCTGCAATTGGTACCCATGAATATGCCCAATCTGAAGTTCCTTTATTAGCTATTGGCAATACCGCATGTGCTAATCGAGGACCAAAGTCTCGAGCAGGGTTGATTGCGTATCCTGTTGGTCCTCCTAATGAAAGACCGATGGCTAAGATCAATCCACCTACAGCGAATACGTTCGTTCCAGGTGCAAATTCGTTTTGTCCAAAAGCTAGCAACCCAAGAACTAATACAAATGTACCAATTAATTCTGTGATTACATTTGCTGGATAATTCCGTATAGCAGGACCTGTTGCAAACGTGCCTAAAATCGCACTTTCATCTTTCGTTGCATTCCAATGTGGCAAATAAGAAAGCCAAACAAGAATGGCCCCTGCAAAAGCTCCTAAAACTTGCGCAATGATGAAAGGAACGACAAGATTCCAACTAATTGCCCCTGTCATCGCCATAGCTAGAGAGACTGCAGGATTCAAATGAGCTGGGCCCATGAATCCAGAAATATAGACAGCCATTGTTACAGCGAGTCCCCAACCAAATGCGATGACAATCCAGCCAGAAGCTTGTGCTTTACTTTTGTTTAGATTCACAGCCGCACACACACCATCTCCAAGCAAAACTAGGATCAATGTCCCAATAAACTCCCCCATGATTTGAGTCATATCACTGTTCATTTATTTCTCCCCCTTTAGTTCCCGCAGATCTGATTCTGCGATCAATGCTTCTAAACGTTTAGTCTGTTGCGCCTTCTCCTCTTCTGTCCACCCAAAATACCCAGCAATTGCATCGATCACAGGTTGCTTGATCTCATCCAGCTGATCTCGTTCAAACAACAGATGATTCGTACGACGAATGAGATAATCACCTGGAGCTAAAACCATTTCTTCTTCTAAGCCATAACGTAACCGAGCTGACTCAGCGAGACTCAAGCCAGGATAAGGTGCCATTTCTTTTGCTAATTCAAAGATACGTCGAGCATTAGTCCCGTAAAAATCAGCGATATAAGTAGCATCTTCTTCCTCTAAACCGGCTGCTACTCCTTCTTTTGCTAATTCTGTCACTGTTTCTTCTAATTTCGTTGGATCGAAATTTCCACCTGAAATCTGATATTTTTTAGAGTCGATTTCTTTCGTCTCTATTCCGTATTCTTCTTTTAACAGCTGACGAATCAATCGTAAAGCTCCTTCTGCCATCTTACGGTAATCAGTGATTTTTCCACCTGATAAAGTCAACAAGCCATCTGGTTCTCTTTCTAAAGAACTACCTCTGGAAATCGTAGAAGGTGCTTTTTCGTCGCGGCTGTTTTCCAAATGGTTCAACACATCTTCTACTTCAGCACGAGAAACTTTATTTTCCTTATATTCACTTACTGTATCAACCACTTTATTGAAGCTCTTGTCTGAAATCGATCCATTATCTCCACCATTATAATCAGAACCAGAATTACCAATCAATAGTGGACGAAGTCCTGCCCAGCTTGCTTCGATATCTGCCAATGTGATATTTGCTTCTGGATAGCGATGGTTGATTACATCCAATAGATAATCCACATCTTCTTGTGTGACTTTCGGATCCGTAAAGTCTCCTTGGTAATCCGTATCTGTTGTGCCAAAGTAAGTCTTGTTTTCTCTTGGGATAGCAAAAACCATCCGCCCATCTTGTTTTCCTGTATCGAAGTACGTGGGTTGCGGTACAGGCAGTTTTTTCGCATCTACGACTAAATGGATCCCTTTGGTTGGACGCATTTTAGGAGAGACTGGACGCGTAAAATTCAAGTTCCGTACTTTATCTACCCAAGGACCACTCGTATTGATCACTAGTTTTGCTTTGATCACGATCACTTCATCTGTCAGCAGATCACGAGCTTTGACGCCAACGATTTGATCGCCCTCATATAAGAAGCCAACCGCTTTCATTTTACTTACTAGATAAGCCCCATCTTCTGCAGCTTTTTTGATATTATCGATTACTAAACGGGCATCATTGTTGCGGAAATCCAGATAAACACCTGCACCTTTTAGCCCTTCTTTTTTCAAAAATGGTTCTCTTTCCAATACTTCTTCTGGTGTCAGGGTATAGTTTTCATATTTAGTTCCTGTCACATTTGCCAGTTTGTCGTAAAGGTCCATTGCTACTTTGACGGAGAACATATTGAAGGTTGTTGCTCCTTCATCTTCATAGATTGGTAAAAGCATTGGATCTGGTTTTGGGATGTGTGGGGCAATACCTTGTACGACTGCCCGTTCACCAACTGTGTCAGCTACTACTTCCACATCAAATGTTTTCAGATAACGAATACCGCCATGCACAAGTTTGGTCGAGCGAGAGGACGTCCCTTCTGCAAAATCTTGCATTTCGATCAATCCTGTTTTGATTCCTGATGCTGCTGCTTGGACTGCCACACCGGCACCAGTGATTCCGCCACCGATGATCAATAGATCCAATTCTTCTTGCTGCATTTTTTGAATGCTATCTTGTCTTGTCTTGTTTGAAAACATATGGATTTCCTCCTTATTCAAATGCTTGAGTAGCTTTTACTGCTTTTTTCCAGCCATTGTAAAGTTTTTCTCGGCGCTCTTCCTCCATTTGAACTTCAAATAGCTTGCCAGCTTCATAAAATTCGCGGATCTCGTCTGTATCTTTCCAATAGCCGACAGCTAATCCTGCTAAAAATGCTGCCCCTAGTGCTGTTGTTTCCAAGTTTTCTGCTCGTTGGATCGGTACATTCAAGATATCTGTTTGGAATTGCATCAGATATTCATTATTTGCTGCACCGCCATCCACTTTCAATACAGGAATCTTGATTCCAGTGTCATCTTGCATCGTATCGATGATATCTCTCACTTGATAGGCAATCGACTGCAAAGTAGCTTTAATGATATCTTCTTTTGTCGTTCCACGTGTCAAACCAAACATAGCCCCTCGTGCTGCCTGATCCCAATAAGGAGCACCCAGTCCAACAAATGCAGGAACAACATAGACCTCATCTTCGTTTGTGGAGCGTTTTGCCGCATCTTCCGAATCACTAGCTTTTTGCAACATTTGAAGTCCATCTCTCAGCCATTGAATCGAAGAACCAGCCACAAAAATACTTCCTTCTAAAGCATAGTAAACCTTTCCATTTATGCCGTAACCAATTGTCGTCAATAAATTATTTTTGGATAATTGCGGTTTTTCACCGGTATTCATGACAATAAATGAACCTGTACCATAAGTATTCTTGACCATGCCTGGTTCGAATGCCATTTGTCCGAATAATGCGGCTTGCTGGTCTCCTGCCATCCCTGAAATTGGTGCTTCGCTTCCATAAAAATGATAACCTTGCGTATAACCATAAACTTCTGAGTTAGAAGTAACTTTTGGTAACATCACTCGAGGAATATTCAATAAATCCAAAATTTCCTGATCCCAATCTAGCTGATGGATATTGAACAACATCGTCCGACTGGCATTCGAGTAATCAGTAACATGTGCTTGTCCATCGGTCAGTTTCCATACTAACCACGAATCAATCGTTCCAAACATTAACTCGCCTTTTTCAGCGCGTTCTTGCGCACCTTCTACATGATCAAGAATCCAGCGAATCTTCGTTGCTGAGAAATAGGCATCGATCACTAGTCCTGTTTTTTCGTGGAAAAATTCTTGATATCCTTCATTTTTTAAATTATCTGCAATTCCAGCTGATTGTCTGGATTGCCAAACAACTGCATGATAGATTGGACGTCCTGTATCTTTTTCCCAGATTACTGTTGTTTCACGCTGGTTCGTTATGCCAATCCCAGCAATCTGGTTTGGTTTGATACCTGATTCGATGAACGCTCCGGCAATAACTGACTGTACAGAATTCCAGATTTCATTTGCATCATGTTCCACCCAGCTTTCTTGCGGGAAATATTGCGTGAACTCTTTTTGAGAACTGCCGATATGTCTTCCTTTCTTGTCAAAGATAATTGCTCGTGAGCTAGTTGTACCTTGGTCAATCGCCATGATATACGTTGGTTCTGTCATTGTGATTCCCTCCATTATCTGCAAACGCTTTCTTTAACTACTTTTATCATACTACTCATTTAAAAAAAGAAACTGTCAAAATTTTATTCTTTTTTTCTTTTTTTTGACAGTTTTTTATTATGATGCTAGTTTTTGATCAATTCTTTTCTTTTTTCAACATTTCTATTCTTCTTTTCAATCGGATAATGTCATAAGGCGACGCAAATTCTGATAGATAATATTCACTCTGTTGCTTGTTTCTCTGACAAAACGTTATGACCAAATCATAGTTTTTTCCTTCTTCATAACTTTCAATCTCAATACCGCTGACTCCTCTCAGTTCTCTGATCAGATACTGTTGGAAAGCAATACGGTAAATAGGCAAACTTTCTAAATCGATCCCTATCACTACTGGTTTCGCAATATAAAAATCAATCATCAAAAGAACATTGGCATACTGGATCATCAGATAACTAAGTGCACTGTCTTCGGCACTTTTCCTTGGCAATTGTTGCATCGCTGTTTCCTGTAGTTTCTCCAATAACTGTGTTAAGGAATGCCCAAGCATTTTTTGCTGCTGCTCCAAAAGCCGATCACGCTCGTAGACTTCGATCTTTCCAACAAAGAAAAACCATTCATTGTTGATTTGTGAAATTTGGTAGCCTACTGCTTTTTCCTCTTTGATTTTCAAACGACGAGGACGATAATGCCATAGCATCGTTTCCCGAATATAAGTATCCAAAACAGCGGTGGGTAACTTTTTGCTCCGTGTCAAATCATATTGATAAAATATTTCTTCTTCTACTATCGAAAAAGAAACAAAAAAGCTGTAAAACATCATTGTTTCGTATACATTCAGTTCTGCTGCTGTTCGACTAAGATGCATCACGATGATTGGATCGATTGCTTGATAAAGCCGGTCCGACTGATAGAGCAACTTCTTTTCTTTCAAAGTTGCGTACGTACTTTTTTCATTCAATAGTCTTTTTTTCGTGATCCCAAGCCAACAAGCAATCTGTGCTTCTGCTGATGCCGTAAACGTCATTTCTAATACGCGGCCCAATCCTAGAATGAATGGTCTTTTTTCTGGTGTATTTTGCAAAAAAAGCGGTCGTTGATCTTCCGGGATATATTGGAATAATTCATAATAAAAATATCGGATCTGTAGCTCTTCTCCGTATAATTGACCGTTTTTGATTTGTAATCCAAATTCCTCTAAGAGCTGGTTCAATTCTTTGATTTTTCGAAAAACAGAAGACTCACTGATATTAAACGCTGTCGCTAATCGAACGATGGATACTTGCTGATGTTCTAATAAATAGACAAGCATTTTAAACTTCAAGCTTTCCTGTAATAAAAACAAAAGAATTTTTTCCAAACTGACATCTTCGTCCAACACAAGCAGCGCCTGATACTCGTTTCGCTGTACTTCTACTTTTTTTCCCATCATCCGGCCAATCAATTCAATATCTTCCAAATATTGATCAAAAGAGGTTTTTGACAGTTGGACATGCTCTCTCAATCCATTGATAGAGGCTGTTCCTCCTTGCAGAACAAGGTTTCGCAAAATCAGGATCTGTAACTGCTCTTTTCTTTCTAATAATGCTTCAATCTTCATAGGCAGTATTCGCCACCTTTGACCACACCATATTAGGCACACGATATTCTGGCTGGAAAAATAGCTCATGTTCTTCTAACTGTTCGAACGTCCAGCCTTCTTCTACTGCGATTGTCAGTTGGTCAAGAAGATGAAACATTTCTTTTCTGCTTTGGAGCTGTGCTCCAAGAATCTTTTTTTCAGAATCAAATAGGAATTTGATTTTGACTTTGCTTTGGGTTATTGCTACAAGCTTGTATTCTGCGTACCCTGTTTCAATTTTTTGGGGATAAAAAATGCTTTCTTCTTCTGTCATACCTACGCTTCCTAAGAAATAGCCAAACCACTGATTGCCAACTGGTCGATAGGTTCCTTGATCCATTGTCGCAGAACCACTAATTGTCTTGCTGACATTTCGCGCTGTACGGACAGCGTTATTTACTAGAGAAACGTACATTTTTTCATTTGTTGGGCGAAAAGTGACTTGGATTGCATCGCCAATTGCATAGACGTCTTTTTGAGACGTTTGCAAATAGTCATCTACCCAGATCGTTCCATCATCATTCAATGTTAATTGTTCTTCCCACATCTGATTGTCGGGGCGAGAATGGTTAGCCAGCAAAACAAGATCATAGTTTTCCCTTCTTCTTTCCGTCTCTACTACAGCGGTTTCATTTTCGGACAAAGATACGACTTGCTCTTCTAAGAAAAGCGATATCCCTTGATTTTTCATTTCCTTTACTAACGGTTCCGTCATTTCAGGGTCTAGGTAACGAAAAAGAATCGACTTTCGGCTTTCGTAAAGATGGATTTGTGTTTTCCCTGATGCTAAGCCTTCAGCTATTTCAATCCCTGCTTGACCTGCTCCAATAATGGCAATTTTTTTTGCATCCATGATCTTTTGCTGAAGAGCAGCTATGTTTTGTATCTTTTTAACTGGGTGAATGAACCTTGCTTCTGCAGGAACATTTCGAAAATTTTGATTTGAACCAGTCGCCAAAATCAAACGATCAAAATCCAGTTTGTCTCCGCCTGCTAAAACGACTTTCTTTTCTTCCAATCCTATTACCGTTTTTTCTGTGTAAACATGGATATGATAGCGGTCAATCAGCTCTTCTTTGGTGATCCAAGAAAGTTGTTTTTCACTGGTGACCTTTCCTTTTACTATCAGATTGAACCCGCTGGGAATCCACCCTAACTTCGATTGCTTTTCAATCAAATATATTTCACTTGTTGGTATCAATTGGCGAAGATAAATAGCCGCATGAATCCCTGCAAACGACCCGCCGACAATTACAATGTTCATCTGCATTCCTCTTTTCTAACGTCCTATTTGAAGAGTATCATTTCCGAGCCAATGTTTCAAAAAATGTACTCTTGAAATAGAAAAAACACTCCCTGTTAAATTCATTTTGCTTGAATTCAACAAGAAATGCTTTTTATTTTATCCTACGTAAGTGTATCAGTTCCATAGCTCTCTTCATCTCAAAGATTCTTTTTTACTTAAATACTCTCAGTAAACTAAAACATCATTTTCAAAAAATTATACAGTGGACTTGGTATATAAAGGTCTTTAACTGCTTCGTTCAAAGGTTTCGTCACAAATTCAGTATCACGATTTTCGATTAGTTTTTCTGCCCATTCAGGATCAACAATCAGTTGTTGTCCGACTGCTACAAGTTCAGCATTGTCTAGAATATTTTGGACATCTGTACGATTTTTCACACCGCCTGCAGCAACTAATGGGATCTTTCCTTGCAGCGTTTCATGAGCATATTCTAAAACAGTTTTTTCGTTGTATTTTTCTGAACGTGCCACACGACTATAATTATTTAAAGATACATGTAAGTAATCTAATTTTGTTTCTCGCAGACGTTCTAATAACCAGATCGTATCTTCAAAACGAATACCAGGTGTTTCAAATTCTTCAGGAGAAAAACGGTATCCTACAATAAATGGTTTTTTCGCATATTGATCCACTGCTTGAAAGACACTCTTCATTACTTCGTCAATAAAACGATAACGGTTTTCTAGGTTGCCACCCCATTTATCTTCTCGGCGATTAGAGTGTGGAGAAAAGAATTGTTGAATCAAATACGTATTTGCTCCATGCAATTCAACTCCATCAAATCCAGCTTCAATAGCTCTTCTAGTTGCTTCTCCAAATGATTGGATTGTTTCAACGATTTCTTCTTCACTCATTGCTCGTGGTGTTTCAGCGCCTGGTCGTTCAGCAGGAATTGCACTAGCTGAAACAGTTTGTTCGCCTGATAAAACTGCACGGTTTGTCATACGTCCACCATGGAAGATCTGTACGATAGCTTTTGCGCCATTGGATTGGATTGCATTTGCTAACTCGCTAAGACGAGGGATCATTTCATCATGTGCGATACTTAGTTCACCATGCCAGCCTTTTCCGCCGTCTTGAACGTTTGCAGCACCTGTAATAATTGCACCTACTCCGTTTGCTCGTTGTGCATAATAGTTGATTTCGTCATCTGTGACAACACCATTATAAAAGCTTAGTTGTGTGGTCATAGGTGACATCATCAAACGGTTTTTTAATGTTGCACCAGAAGCAAAGGTCATTGTTTCGTTAAATTCTGTCATTAGTTATTCCTCCAGTTATTTCTGATAAAACAAGCAGTACATTGAAATGTATTAGATGTTTCTTTTATATAGTAAAACATATAGTTAGTTGTACATGCAACTGTTTTACTTAAAAAATTTTATTTTTTTTGCAACTGATCAGTGATTTCATTCATTTCGGCAGACAATTTATCACTGATTTCATGTCCTAAAATCGTATGATACGCTTTATGTAGTTCTTCCCAACTACTGGCTACTTCTTTTGCAAATTCTCGTCCTTGCTCAGTGATATAAACAAGAGATAAACGTCCATCGCTTACTGTTCTCACATAGCCTTTATATTCTAATTTTTCAATAAAACGAGCGATTGTTGAAGGCGCAGAATAGAGCATTTGTGCAATATCTTTTTGTGGTATTCCGTCTTTTTCTTTTAATATCAATAAAATAAACCCATATGTTGGCGCAAGCCCTGTTTTTCTAAATGCTTCATCTGCCATTTTATTCAAGGTCCGATCTAATTTTTTCACACTAAAAAAGAGACAATCATTCAGCGCATTTTCAATTGTTTTTTCCATTTCTCTCCCCCTATTCAGCTTACATATCATAGTATGATTTTTATGATTTGTCAAAAAACACGGAATAATGTCCGCCTCCTCTGTCTAGATTTGAGAAAAAGAAGTTGTGACAAAAAATGTGTCACAACCTCTCGGTAATACGTTTCAATCAAATAAGCTTTTCTTTATTTACTTCCACCACAAATGCTTCATATGGTCGTAACTCGACTTTGCCGTCTGGTAACTGTTTCAGAGGATAATTTGACACAATAATCCTTAAAGCTTCACGTGGAACAGTGAACACCTGTTTTTCACTGGACATATTGCAAACAACGAGCCATCGCTGGTCTTCATATATGCGAGAATAAGCAAAGACATGCTCTGGCGTCTCTTCTACTAATTCATAGTCACCCCAGACGATGATGTCGTGTTTTCTACGCAAATCGATCAATTTCTTGTACATATAAAAAACAGAATTTTGATCTGCTAACGCTTCTTCTGCATTGATTTCTTTATAATTTGGGTTGACTCGAAGCCATGGAATTCCCATAGTAAACCCAGCATGTTCACTGGCGTTCCATTGCATAGGCGTCCTAGCATTGTCTCTTCCTTTCGCATTGATTGATTCCAAGATTTCCTCTTTTGTAAATCCAGAAGAAATCCTTTCGTTATACATATTGATTGTCTCAATATCTTTTGCTTCCGCGATATCATCAATTGGACAATTCGTCATGCCTAATTCTTCTCCTTGATAGATATAAGGAGTGCCTTTCATCATATGAAGCAAGATAGCAAACATCTTGGCACTTTCTTTTCGATACACATCGTCATTTCCCCAACGAGAAACAATTCGCGGAAGATCATGATTATTCCAAAATAAACTATTCCATCCTTCATCACCCAAAGAAGTTTGCCATTTCGATAATACTTTTTTCAGTTCAGAGATACTTAAAGGCTTCAAATCCCATTTGTCTTTGCCTTCTTGCTGATCTAATCCTATGTGTTCGAATTGGAAGATCATGGATAATTCATTTCTTTTAGGATTGGAATAAAGTTTAGCAATCTCGGTAGTTGCTCCCCATGTTTCGCCAACGGTCATCAGATTTTTGTCGCCAAAAGTTGCTTGATTCATTTCCTGAAGATACTCATGCAGTTTAGGTCCATTACTTGTGATTTCTTTATCCGGTTCTTTGCCAATCATATCGATCACGTCCATACGAAAGCCGCCAATACCTTTGTCGATCCAGAAATTCATCATTTGATAAATTGCTTGGCGAACCTGTTTGTTTTTCCAATTCAAATCAGGTTGACGCTTGCTATACAAGTGCAGAAAATATTGCCCTGTTTGCTCATCCAACTGCCAAGCAGGTCCACTGAATATCGAGCGCAATCCGTTAGGCTCCTCTCCATTGACTGGATCACGCCAAATATAGTAGTCACGATAAGGATTTTCTTTATTTTTACGTGCCTCAATGAACCACGGGTGTTCATCAGAAGTATGATTCACCACCAGATCCATAACGATACGGATGTTTCTTTTCTTTGCTTCTTCAATCAGTTCCTCCAATTCTTCCATCGTACCGAATTCTGCCATGATTGCTTGATAATCGCTGATATCATAGCCATTGTCATCATTTGGAGACTCGTACACTGGCGAAAGCCAAATCACATCAATGCCCAAATATGCCAGATAATCCAATCTGGAAATAATCCCTTGCAAGTCTCCAATCCCATCTTGATTTGAATCTTGAAAACTTCTTGGATAGATTTGATAAACAACTGAATAGTGCCACCATTTTCGTTCCATGATTTCCCTCCTATAAATGGATGTTTCTATTTTTCGCTTAATCATCTAGTTTAGTTTCGTCCACCAAAATTGTAACGCTTTCAAATAGTCATTGCACCTTGTTATCGGTAACAGAATAAAACAAAAAAACAGCTGAGGAAATTTCCTCAACTGTTTTTTGAAAGGATTGATTGATGCAGGGAAGAACGCTGATTTCACAATCTCTTTATAAACGGTGTTCACTCAGCTGTCCCTCGGTATTAGCTCAAAAAACGGCAAAATAGGAGGAACTATTTTTTCGTTTTTTTCTCTAATACTCAGGCCAGAACGCTGATTTCACAACCTCTTTATTTCACATTCAATATCCACATGAATCCCACGAATACAAAGAACAGACCATACATGATTGGAGATACTTCTTTTCCTCTTTTAGCCGCTAACATCGTAATTGGATAGAAAATAAAACCTAATGCAATCCCATCTGAAATACTATAAGTTAAAGGCATGCCGATCAAGATCAAGAAGGAAGGGATCGCGATTTCTAATTTTCCCCATTCGATTTGACGTAATGATTGAGCCATCAATACTCCTACCATGATTAATGCTGGTGCAGTTACTTGTGAAGTAACAACTGACAGTAATGGAGAAAAGAACAAACCTAACAAGAAGAAAATCCCTGTAGTAATAGCTGTGATTCCTGAGCGTCCTCCAACAGCGATTCCAGCTGACGATTCTACGAATGCACCAACAGGAGAAGTACCTAATAAGGAGCCCGCAAGCATAGCTGTTGAATCAGAAGCTAAAGCTTTCCCTACACGAGGCATCTTGTTGTCTTTCATAAAGCCTGCTTGATTTGCTAATCCAACTAAAGTTCCTGCTGTATCAAAGAAAGTCACAAGCAAGAATGTTAGTACTACGACCCACATTTGAAGAGAATTGATGTCCCCTACATGTTTTAACGCAACTAAAAATGTTGGTTTCAAACTTGGTGCTGCGGCAACAATTTCAGAAGGCATTGGAATCAAACCTGTGACCAGACCTAAAATCGTTGTAGCTGCCATCCCGATGAAAATGCCACCTGGTACACGTCGAACAAGCAAGATAGCCGTGACGACTAATCCAAAAATCGTCAACCAAGTAGAACCAACGTTGAGTGATCCTAATCCTACTAATGTAGATTCATTCGAAACAATGATCCCACCTTCGCTCAGACCAAGGAAAGCAATAAATAGACCGATACCACCAGAAATTGCATATTTCAAATCTGCTGGAATCGCATCAATGATCATTTCCCGCAGTTTGAAGATTGTAATCAAAATAAAGATCAAAGAAGCAACGAATACGCCGGACAATGCTGTTTCCCATGGAATCCCCATCCCTAAACAAACAGAATAAGCAAAGAAAGCATTGATCCCAAGAGCAGGTGCCGTTCCAATTGGATAACGGGCTAATACCCCCATCAAAATACAGCCGATCGCACTGGCTAATGCAGTCGCAGTGAACACCGCTCCTTCATCCATTCCAGAAGCGCCTAATACAGTTGGATTTACAAATAAGATATAGGCCATTGAAATAAATGTCGTAAATCCTGCCAGTACCTCACGTTTTACCGTGGTGTTCAATTTTTCTATTTCGAAGTAGGAAAGTATTTTTTCCTTCATCTTCCATCCCCCTAAATCCGAACATTATAAATAAAGTCCGTTAAAATTTCGATTTATTAATAAAACAACGTGTTTTATCATATACTAAAACAAAACATAAGTAAACAAAAAATTCGGATTTTGAGCAAAATCCGAACGTTCTATTTGATTAAAAAATCCATATTTCCACTATTTGAGATTCTTCTTTATAGAGAGAAACATTTCTTTATTGTAAATAAAGAAGACAAACCTAACTTATTTATTAGACTTGTCTTCTTTTATCTACATTACATCATTTAGTGAATGACCACAAACTAAGAGATTCTTTTTGTCTTCTCTTTTTCAATCAACAGTCCTATCATTATTATCGCAGGTACAAAAATCCCCATAGCGTATCTAGGACTAGATTCCCAGATCAATAAAAATGCAAAATAACCAGAAATATATATGTTACTCAAAAAAACTAGTGGATTTATATTCTTGAAAAATTTTATACTGGTAAAAATAATTCCAAGATAAACCAAGTATTGAATCACCATCATTACAGCGTATAAAATCAATCCACTTGTTTTACTTCTGAATACCCACATATTCTTTTCATTTTTTCCTGTACCCAAAAATATTTCAAATGATGATTTTAGATCACCTGAGCTCCAAGTAACTGCAACCTTATTATTGATTGCAGCTAAGAATTGCTTAAAATCCATCGCATTCAATCGTTCTTTTATGATAGATAGGTGCTTTTCTTCCACTTCTTTTTTAGGCATTTTTTTATCCAAGAACATATCCCATGTAAATCTTTGATCGGCGCTAGAATAAGCACCCACTACCCAACGATACTTGTCATCTCCAGATAAATTATCAGGAATAGGCGTATTGTTCAATCCCATCATCAAATAATGTGTATTGGGCTGTCCATAGTGACTATTCGGATAGAGTTTTTGTGCATCGATAAATTGTTTCCACCCAAAATTTCCTAAAACTAAAAAAACTAAAGGAAGGAATGCTAGCAACCGCCATTTCCCAGTATGATAAAAAGCAAAGAATAAAATCATCGCTAAGATCAAGATAAGACCCGTCCCTTTACTTATAAAACCAATCGTGCTAGTTGCTGTTGCAAGCAGTACATAAATAATGTTTCTATTCACATACTGTTTCTTCTTATTTACATATTTAGTTATAAAAAAGAATGTGGCTGAGCCAAAAAACAATGAAAGTATATCCGTATAGGCTACAGGAACATGTAATGTTATCTGGACGGCAAATAACATGATTTGAATAGTAATCAATGTTGCAAAATTACTAACTTTCAAATTTCTCAGAGAAAGAAAAAGAAAGATGATCGTTATTAGATGAATGCCACAAAATACTGCAATGATCGGATAGTAATTCGTACCAAAGAAAAATTGTATTCCCCTAAAAATATACATCAGCAATAGGTTTTGAGGATTGGAATACATATAATTATATCCCCAATTTTCTCCATCCTTCAATTGCTCTAAAAATTTTAGTGTAATAGCAGTATCATCGACTGGTTGATGAAAACCAATAAATCTAATAAAAAGAAATAAGCTGACTGCGTAAATAACTAACTCTAACCCAAATATATAAAAGAGCAGTTTGTCACTTAAATCCCAATCTATTCTTATTTTCTTTAATAAATTTTTCAAAATAAAAAATAGAAGGAATGCAAAAAACAGACAAAATATATTAATAACTATAGTAACTTTTGGTGAATAACTATCTCTGAATAAAGAGAATATCGCACCTATCCTTGGCGAAAAAATAGTTGATGCCATCGCCCAAGTCATAAAAAAAATAACTAGTACTGCAAATAATCTATATATCCCTTTGATACCCTTTTCCATCTGCTACTCCTTTCATAACTACAATAACCATATAGTTATTTTATAAAAAATAAAACTTACTAACAAGTAGCAGTACTTTATTGTTGTTTATTTTATTTATCCGGTTGATAGAAATGAAGCTTCTATCCAAAAATTTCCGTTCATTTTTTTGCGTACCCTTTATTCATCCTTTTCTGCTCTTCTTTGATGAATTCTTTTGTATCGACAGGATTCAGATTATTTAGTCCGCCAAAACCTGTATCGACCATTTTTCCCCAGCCTTTTGTCTTCTTTTTTCCTGATTTGAGATTCTTTGCTCGAAGCTTCTCACTATGTTTTGCTCGCCGATACTTCAAATAACCTTCTAGCCTTCCCATTAGATCCACTGTTTATCCTCCTTTTTATTCAATCAGACGACTCAGCTTTTCCTATAACAAAATAATTGCCTTCAGGGTCCGAAAAATTAAAAGTCAAGACGCCATTGTTGTCTGTGATTTCTCCAGGTTCGTCCATGTTCTCGTAGATAGTTTCAAATTCATCCGTAAAAAAGACTAAAGAAGGTGGCGGTCCCAATACTTCTGGTGAAAATTTCTGCACAAATACTTTTGGGAATACACCTAATTCTAATTCTTTTGAGATACTCAGCACAATACTCTTAAATTCTTCTGGCAATTCAATCGTTTCTGAAATTTCTGCACCAATTTTTTCTACAAAGAATCGGCAAATCATCTCTACGTCATTGACATAAAGCATCACACGTGTTTTTTGTATCATCGTTTGACCCTTCTTTCTAGTTGATTTTCTTTCCTGTCTATAAACTGATTCCATTATATCACGAAAGCGCGAACACCTTGTGTTTGATCCTATTCAAGAAAAATAAAGCAATAGTTTCTAGACTTGCTTTCCTCCACAATTTTTTTTACAAAAAAAGAACGGCAATGAATGCCGCTCTTCTTTTTTCGATTCTTTTATAATTCTGCTTCTGATTCATCTTTGGTTAGTGTGTGTCTGACACTGGTCACGCCAAATGTTTGATCGATTTTTTCCTTCAACGCTTCGATTGCCTGTGCGCCGCGTGCCGCTTGTTCAGCATTGATAGATTCAATGACCAGCACCGCTGCTTGCGTTTCTTCCGTCAGCATCGTTCTTTGGGCTTCACGCCAGTTGAGACAGCGACAGATTGCTCCTTGTTCATCATAGTAAATGATTTCTTCTGGAAGTGCCGGAGCATCGGAATCTGCACCTAAAGGCAGGAATGATTCGCCACCTTGGGCTTTTCCTAGATGCAGATTTCCTGAAATCTTTTCGATATCTTCTCCGCCGCAAGGTACACCAAAAGACAAGGAAATACTATTATAAATATCTACAAGCGGATTGATTGGGAAAAATTCCCGTTCTTGATTTGCACGTTTCAGTAAAGCTTCAATAGAAGAACGTGCACCTTTTTTAGTCTTGAATGTGGTAAAAGCCTGACGCCATTGAGCAATGACTTCGTTTTGGCTGAATGTTTCTTCCGTAAGGTAATTTCTTGCTTCTTTTGCCGCGCTATTCAATAATTGATGATACGTTTCTTCATTTTCTTCTGTTACGTGATTATCGATACCACTCACGGATAAGATTTCGATGGTTGCTTCAGGAAATACTTCCCAAAAATTGGCATCCACTATTACTTTTTTCATATGTTCACACCTCTTGATTAGAATAATTGCTTGATGAATAGATAGTCTGTTTGGGGATCATCTCCCATATAAAAAACATGTTCACTGTACTTGGTAAATCCTCTTTTGCGATAGAAAGCGAGCGCAGCATCGTTGTGTTCCCACACACCGAGCCAAATGGCTGTTTTTTGCTTTTCTTTTGCTTTTTTGATAGCTGTATCTAGTAAAAATGTACCGATACCTTGATGTTTAAATTTTTTTCGTACATAGATTCGCTCGATCTCTAAAAAATGATCATCCATTTCCTCAGATTGACTCGTTCCTATATTTAGTTTCAGGTAACCCGCAGGCTCTTGGTCGATACTTACTAGTAAAAAATCGGTTTCTTTATCTTTTAGCTCTTCTGTAAGTTTTTCTGGCGCATAAGCTTGTCTCAAGTAAGCAGCTAGATGCTCCGGCGAATTATCTTTTCCAAATGTATCTGTAAATGTTTCGATACTGATTTGTTGTAGTAAGTCTACATCTGAAGGCGTCATTTTTCGAATTTCGTATTTATTCACGGCTTCTTCCTTTCAATAGATCCTTTTATTACCTTTTTTGACAAAATTCCAATCTTCGCTAACATTCTTGCATACTTTCTTTAAAAGATATTCCAATTGTTTTGCTTCCTCGTCAGACAGACCATTTAATGCGACTACATTAGAGTAGTTGTTTTCTCGGATGATGAAAGGATAGATTTCTGCTCCTTTTTTAGTCGGATAGAGTTTCTTGATTTTTTTATTTTCTTTATCTTCCAAACGTTCGATCATCCCATTGGATTCTAATTTCTTGATTGCTCGTGCAGTCGTTGTACGATCTACTTTGATCATTTCTGCTAGTTTTTCTTGGATGATTCCTGGATTTTCGCAAATACGTACTAAATAAAGATACTGCCCTCTTGTTAAATCAACTTCTTTGAATTCGATGTTGCTGATAGAATCCAGCGCTCGGGCAATCATTCCGATGTCTCGAAGAATTTCAGCCATTTCACCCCACCTTTATTTTGTTTGTAAGACTAGTTTACCTCTTTTTGTTGCAAATGCAACTATTTTTTTAATAAAAGAACGAGTTCTTTTTAGAGAACTCGCAGAGTAAACAGCTTTCTTCTTTTACGAAAAAAACTTAATCGCAATAGAGCTGGTTTTTGTTTTCTAAAATAAGCAACTGCTTCTTTGTTGTTCGTTTTTCTGATAGCTTTGGCAGCTCTTCTATACTAAAAAATCCCATGTCGGAAGTTTCATTGTTCTCAATAAATTTTGCATCTTCGTCGTGGATCGTACAAGCAAAAACAAGCTTATAATACTGAAAAAGCTGCGGAATATCTTTTTGTTTATTCGTATCAAAAACCGCTCGCAGCTGAGTAGATTCTACTGTTAAACCCGTTTCTTCATAGACTTCTTTATGCACATTTTCTTCAGGGGACAAACCTATTTCGGCAAATCCGCCTGGCAGTGACCATTCTCTCGTCCGTTTATCTTCGATTAGTAGGATCTTGCCGTCCTTTTTGATATATGCACGAACATCGACTTTTGGTGTGGGATGACCTTCTTCAATAACTGTAAGTGCTTTTATTTCTTCGAAAGTTTCTTTTCCTATTTCACTGATCAATTCCAATGAGATCGTCCGAATCTCTTCAAATCGTTCTTTATCGAATACATCTTTTCCATAATACAGACCAGCTTGAGAAAGTGCGAGCAGTCTTTTGTATTGAGCCAACTTGTTATTCATTCTCTTCCCTTCTTTTCAGCAAATGTATAACTATGTAATCAAGTATAGAAGACTGACCTAATTACGGCAAATAAACACAAGGAAATCGGCAATAAATAAAAGAATATTAAAAAATATTTTAGAACAAAAAGGCATTCGACTCCTCTGAGAGTGTGAATAAACGATGCTCAAAAGCTTGTATCTACGGTAATAAGCCCAACCAAACGAAAAATAGGAGGAGCTATTTTTCGTTTGGCTGTTCTTATTACTTGATGCAGGACAGCTTTTTCACAACTTCAAGAGAAGAGCCGCCTGTCTTTATTATCTGTCACTATCAAACCATTTCTTCGTTACTTATTGTCATTGATTTCTTTTTCTAATTTATCCAATAGTGGAGTGTAATCCACTTGAGTATAGTCTGTTACATCAAATTCATATAGTGTTCCTAACTGAAATTCATCATATTTTCGGTCAGTGATGATCTTTTTGAATGCTTCTTTCGTAATGTGGTTCGTCCCTTGCGCTCGATCTTCCAATATGTCGCCATAGTGATAATGATCCATGATATAGCTCAAGTGACGATCTGGTTCACGATCACGTTTGTACCGACGTTGCCATAACACTTCAAAATCTGCTGTTAGGCGAATCGTCATTACCTGATATCCGTATCTTTCTGCTAATTCTTGGAGTCGAGTTTTTTGCTTATCACTAAAAGGATACTCGGACACAATCACTTTCTTTCCTGCTTCCATATACAGATCAAGTGCTTTGTAATAGAAAGGATAAACTTTCGTCCTTTCTTGTTCCGCCCGTTCTTCCAAGTTGTTAAAACCGATGGATTCTGCATAATATTCCTTGATTTCATCGAGCGTGATGGCATACATATCGGGAAATCGTTCCCGTAGTTTATTCATAAGATATGTTTTTCCTGTACCAGGACTACCAGCTAGAAGAATGAAATACTTTTTCATCTCATTTGTTTCCTAAGTTAATTGGACTTTCCAAGTTCATAAACAGTCCAATCTTATGCTTGACAATTTCTTTTACTGCTTCATTTGCTGGAATCACATTATGGCGAAGAGACTTGTTGATTTCTGTTTCACTAAAGGTTCCTTTAGCCACTTTTGTCCAGTTGACTAAAAGCTCCGTTCCAACATTGAATTTGCGGATCCCGTTATTGATCAATTCGGGATAATCTTCTTCTTTCACACCTGTTCCGCCATGGATAACGAGGGGGACATCGACTACTGCATCGATTTCTTTCAGCAAGGGAATGTTCACTTCTGTTTTTGATTTGAATTGTCCATGATTCGTACCGATAGCAATAGCTAATGCATCCACACCTGTAGCTTCTACAAATTTCACTGCGTCTTCCGGTCTTGTATATACCTTGTCATTTTCAGCGACATGGATTCCTTCTTCTGTACCGCCGATCGTTCCAAGTTCTCCTTCTACGGAAACACCGTGTGCATGTGCATATTCTACCACTGCTTTCGTTTTCAAGATATTTTCTTTGAAAGGCAGATGGGACCCGTCATACATGACAGAAGTATATCCGCTATCGATTGCTTCTTTGATATCATCAAAGTCTCGGGCGTGGTCTAAGTGCAAGACTGCATCAACCATTTCTTCTTCTGCAATAGCTGTCATTACATTGACTAACACATGCATGCCAATATATTTTGCGGTGTCGACACTTGTTTGAATAATGATCGGCGAACCCATTTCTTTTGCTGCGCCTAGCATAGCAGGAAGCATTTCTAGGTTATGCGTATTAAAAGCTCCAACTGTAAAATTCAACTCTTCTGCTGTTTTTGTTACTTCTTTCAATGTTGTATACATCTTTTATTGCCACCTTATCTTTTTATTTGTTTCCTTTGATCGTTACTTGTTTTGCAATTTGTCGCATCTCATCCATTTTGCCCATGTAGTAATCGATCCCTTGATCATCACCCGCACGAGCAGCATCTGCACGCTTCTGATTATAGAGGCTCATCAGTTTTTTATACCCATCTCCGATCGTCTGTTTATTTTCCAAGCTCTTTTCTAAATATTGGATGGCTTGATCGTTCTCATACAATTCAGAAAATTTAAGTCCAACTTGTTCATAAAGTTCCGCTAATTTGGGCTTCTCTTGGGTCGTTGAAATCTCTTGATTTAATTGTGTAATCTCTGATTGAATCTTTTCGGTCGCTTCTGGCGAGAGGACTTTTTCCTCTTTTATCGATCTTTTTTTTGGTTCATTTTCTTTTTTCTTAAAAAATCCGAACATCATTTTCCCTACTTTCAATTAAAATGCTTTCAAAATTGGGCTTAAGATCCATGCATATAAGAGTGCGGCGGCTACTGTATCTACATCGGTTGCTGTAGCATTGATGAATCCCATCGAATTAAAGATCGTTACTAGCAAAGCAGGCAATAATGTAATAAAGAAGCCATGAGCAATACCGCCAATGATCGCTCCTCGACGTCCGCCAACTGCGTTACCAAATATCCCCGCTGTTCCTCCGGCAAAGAAATTCGTTAGCATACCTGGTAAAATCATCGCTAAGCCGAACATCGGCAAAGTGAACATGGCAATAATCGTACCGATTGTTGTCGTAATGAAACCTAAAATAACAGCATTTGGGCTATAGGGAAAGAAAACTGGGCAATCTAAGGCAGGAATCGCATCAGGAACTAATTTCATTGCTATCCCTCGAAATGCCGGCACGATTTCACCTAACAGTAGACGTACACCAGCTAGCAATACATACACACCCACTACGAATTGGATGGCTTGTAAAAAGGCAAACATGATATAGTTTTGATCTCCTGATAATTCAGAAGCGAATGGTTCACCTGCAAACAAAACAGTGATGATATATAGTGGGACCATCACGACCATGACAGACAAATAAGTATCTTGCAGAAACTCGAAATGCGTGGGCAATTTGATATCTTCAATCGATTTTTTATTTTCACCTTTCTCACCAAAAAGCTTAGCCACGCCAGCTTCAAATAAGTATCCAATCGTACAAAAATGCCCTAAAGCAATATCATTCGATCCTGTAATCTTACGTATAATTGGTTGCGCTACTGCTGGCATAGCAATGGCGAAACAAGCTCCGATAAAACCACCGACTAAGATCAATACGATCCCTCGCAGACCGGCGAAATAACCAAAGACCGTCGTCATCGTCGCCATCCATAAAATGGCTTGACCAGTTAGAAAAATGTACTTCCATTTTGTGAAACGAGCCAAAATAATATTGAATACAAAAATGGCTAAGAACGTCAGTGCAATATCTCTACCTAAACCTAAATCATTCATTGCTTGACCATTGATAGACTCAATAGAAGGGATGATTCCTTGCATATGGAATCCTTCAGTAAAAATTTTCCCGAAATAAGTTAAACTTCCAACAATGATACTCGAACCGGCACTCAACACTTGGAATCCTAGGAGTGTCTTTAACGTGCCAGAAATGACTTGTCCTGCTGATTTCTTCTGCAGCAGTAGACCCAACATAGCAATCAATGCAATGGTGATCGATGCCTGAGTCAAAATATTTTCGATGATAAAATTGATAACGCCCATGTTTTTATCCTCTTTTCTTTTTTATTTAGATAACTCCCTTATCTTGTAGAACTGGGGTGATTTTTTCTTCAATTTCATTTTTCGAGACAATATTTTTCAAATAGATCATCGCTGTTTTAGGATCGACTGAGAATTTTTCGAACTGCGAGCGAAAATTTTCTGCTGTGATGATCACATCTGGTTTCATGGACACTGCAGAAGAAATATCACAATGGTCCAGTTTGGCTTCTACTCCTAATTTGTTCAAAACATCCTCAGCAGACATCTGTGCTGCAAAACTGCTTCCTAAACCTGCGCCGCATACGAATAAAATGTTCAATTTGTTCATCTTTGTTCTCCCCCGTATCATTTATTATTTCTCAACTACTGAAAAAGCAGTTGTTTGAAATCTTCAACATTTGTGCACTCGATCAATCGATCCAACTTCTCTTCATTATTGATCAGTTCGATCAGTTCTTTCATGATGTTCAGATGCGAGTAGGAATCTACTGCCGCTAAACAAAAAATAATCTTTACTGGATCCATTTCAGGATTACCGAAATCGATTGGTTGCTCAATCGTAGCTACGCTGACTCCTAACTTATTGACCCCATCTTCTGGTCGAGCATGGGCTAGCGCCATGTGTTTGCCAATCACGATATATGGCCCGTATTCATTCACTGCACGAATCATCGCTTCGACATAGCGTTCTTCAACAATGTTTTCTTTGACCAATGGTTTAGCAGCTAGTTCAATTGATTCCTCCCAAGTAGCGGCTTTTTCTTTGATCATGATATTGCTGTCCGTCAAAATATCTTTTAACATAGGCTGGATCTCCCTTTTGTTGATTTCTAGATTGTTTATTTCAAATAATTTTTCCAACTTGCCATAGATGATGCGGTCCACTCGGCCACCACTTTCTTCCATGACACCGATTATTTGAGTGAATAACTGCGTCGATTCATGACTGTTAGGTTTTAACCGCTGCAGTTCTTCATTTCTTTTCAAAAAGTCTTCTATAACTAAAATATTCGTCTCAGTCAAAATTGGATCGACAACTAAAAGCGGCTTATTTCGATAATTCAATTGAAAGGTGCTGAAAACCAGATCGACATCCAGTTTATCCACTAATTCGATTTCTTTTGAACTTAAAACTGCAGTAATCTCGATTTGAGGAAATTTTTCTTTCAGATTTTCTGCTAACAGATTCCCGGTAGCCATGCCGTGATTACAGACAACAACTGATTGATAAACATAATTCAGGTCTCGCTTGATCACACTGGCAATCGTCGAAAAGTGGATGACAAGAAAAGCTATCTCGTCCTCCAGTATCTTGCCGCCAATTACTTCTTCGATCGTAGGAACAAAATGAGTGACTGCGCGGTGGATTGGAAAATAATTTGTTCGGATGTTTTCTTTCAATGGATTCATGACTTGAATAGCATGCTTGATTCTTATGATTAGTGCAGCCATGTGTTTATAGAGATTTTCGAATAAAGCTTCTTCTTTTAGATGAAAAGGTATGTGTGTCTCGTTCTCTACAAATTGGATCAATTGGATCGTTAGTAGTTGAGCTTGTACCCACTCAATCGAATTGGAAATATCTCTAGCATTGAACGTCTCGATAGTGAAACGAAGATAATTTCTTTCTACTTGTGGGACATTGTCCAATTGAAATTCCGTGATCATGTAGTCAATAAATGCAGAGAAGCTGCTGTCTTTTATTTCTGTATTTTTCCAATTAATGGCAGAGATGAATTCATGTTTCCTGATTCGCTGGATCCAGATCAATGTAAAAAGCAGAATTTGCTTTTTATAAATATCATCCTCTTGTTTTAACAACTTATTGGAATAGATCTCCTCTATTTTTTTGATTTCCACCAAAGGAAAATAATGAAAAAAGATTTTTTGAGCCGGTGTTAGTTGTGCATCTTGATTCATAAAGAAGTCGGTCATCCCCAGATTCTGATTGATAAAATCATAGATCATCGTACGGATAGATCGTTCTGAACCTTTATAAACCAGTCCCTGCTTTCCATAACTGACGATCTCGATTCCATAACTGACCAGTGTTGCTCGTAATCGTCTCATATCTTCATCTAGCGTACTTTTAGAGATTTGAAATTCTTCTTCTTTTTTGTTTAGATGGATCGGGTTTCGGCTGTAAGCAATGGCTAAAACTAAATCAAAAATACGTTCCCGCCGATTCAAAAAGCCGTCTTTCACATCTTTTATTTCAGTTTCTAATCGAACTTGCTTGTCATTCTCCAGTTTCAACAAAAAACCTTTGTTGCGAATTGTTCTGATTTCCGGAAGCTTTTTACTGCTCAACCAGATATTCGCTTCAAGAACTTCCTGACGGATCGTCCGCTGACTGACATTGAACTCAGCTGCTAGATGTTCCGCTTTTACTGGATATTGGGCTGTCATGATTCTGTGAAGTATTTCAATTGTTCTTGTTTTCATAGAAATGATCTCCTTCTGATTTCAAGTATATGGTTCCGCTTACATAATAAAAAGTAGATATTTCTGCCACTTGAAGTGGAAAGAAAGTAAGCATGGCAAACAAAAAATAAGCCGTATGCTTTTTCAACTTCTCAACGAAAAAGACATACGCCTATTATTACAAAAATTTTGCCCATCTATACAAAAAAGAGGTCATGAAAAAGCTGTCCTGCATCAAGTAATAAGAACAGCCAAACAAAAATAGTGCTTCCTATTTTTCGTTTGGTTGGGCTTATTACCGCAGATGCAAGCTTTTGAACACCATTTAGTGGAGAGGTTGTGACAGAGATGTTCAGCCTTGAGCGATAAGAAGCGATTTTGAAAAATAGCTTCCCATATTTTACAAAATCGTGCCTTATTGCCGATAGGCTATCTCTGGAACACCGTTTATTCAGAAAAAGGAGCTGCGACAAAATTTTTGTCACAGCTCCTTTCATAAATATTTCCTGTCAATCCAGCATAATCGGCTGAATAAAATCGGCCTGCCATCTTTTTCACTAGTCAGATATGACGAGAATGTTTGTTTTCTCATCCCTTTTGAAATGTCCCCCCCAAGAGTTAAATTTTGGGGGCATTGCTATTTAGATGCTATTTTTTTATTGTCACTTTTCTTTTTAAATGTCAAAAAATTTTGTTAAATTTAGCATATAAAAATATTGTAGAGTTTAGTTACAACGCTTAAAACATATACTGTATAATCTGATCAATTTTAGCCATGTCTTGCAATGGCAGGTTTTCTATTTTTTTGAGTCTTCGTTCCTTAAAATCAAGTGATTTTACTTGAGAAATAAGTACTTGTCCTTTTATATCTAGCTCTTCTGGTAATGAGTAACGTGTCGGTAAATTCTTTATCGTGGAAGTAATCGGACATATGACCGAAAACATTGTTTTACGATTAAACTCATAACGAGAGACGACTAGTCCTAGTCGTCTTTTTTGAATTTCTTTTCCTACCGAAGGATCAAAATCAATCCACACAATATCACCTTTTTTAGGAATATAAATTCTTTCTTCTGACACTATAACATTTCTCTCCCTTCAGGAGTTAAATCTTCCCATTCGTCTTTTTCATAATATTCGGCCTCTTCTCCACCACTAAATGGATCTTCAATTTTTGGAACTAACGTAATTGTCCCATCGTCAGAATATACAACGATATATTCTTGGTTTTCTGAAGGTTTCTTTCCGTTATCAGAAGGTAAAGTAACCACTACAGAACTTCCTTGTAATCTAGATTTTGTAACAAGCATCATCATCACCTCTTCAATAAAAGTATACTACACAACACTAAGTAACGCAAAAGCACACTTTGTAAACTAGATGGAGAAATGGTGCACTTTAAAAAATTAGCAGCTTGGAAATGGAGACAAATGTTTTCTATTTTTATACAAAAATAGACAAAAGTAACAACCTACACTCTTCGTAAAGAGGCAAGGGATACCTTTGTCTACAGTCTGACAGCTCAACTTTTTAGTGAGCTGTTTTATTTATTTGTCAATCCAGCATAATCGGCTGAATAAAATCGGCCTGCCATCTTTTTTCTTTCTCAGAAAAATCAAAATACCATATCTGAGAGAAATACTGTCGTTGCGTCATACTTCCTGAGATCAATCGTCCATCTTTTCGATCAACTAAATAATCACAGCATCTGAAATCAATTCGGATGGCAAAACTATTCTCGTGGATCTGTCGATAATTTCCTACTTCCTGAATAGTTACTTTTTTAGTATGATTTCTTACACCGTCTGCTTTGTTTTTTTGCAGAACTTTCTGATGTTCGGCAAACAGCTTGTCTGTATAACAGCATCTGGCTTTTTCAGGAGTTTCTTCTTCCCAAGCGGATTGGATCTTCATGAATATCTTTTGGATTTCCAGAAACTGTGCTTTCTTTTCTTTAACCGTTCCTGACATGCGGGACAATATCTCCGCTTTCAGCCTTTTCTTTTGTCTTTTATTCTTGACGATAGAAAATGCAGAAACCCCTCCTACTGACAAAACAGCTAATGCAAGAAATCCCGTTTGCTCATAACTAGAAGTACCTGTACTTGGACCATAATACCCATAAGAATCTCTGCCGTAAGAACGACTGCCAAAATAACTGCCCCCATATGAACGACCGCCAAATGAACTTCTGCCCGAACTTCGACCGCTAGATGTTCCGCCGCCATGACCACCCGCGACAGCGAATCCTTGGGTCGGCAGAGCAAACAAACATAGGCCCACGAACAAAATGATTGCTAAATAATTGATTTTTTTCATTGTCTTCCTCGTTATCTTTTATTACAAAAAACTATTTTTATCATAGCCTTGCCGAAAAGAAGAGTCAATAACCAGATGCATAAACTGTTTTTTTAGCAATTTTGTCTTAATTTACTCATTGAGTGACATCGGACAGACATATGTGTTGGCAGTCCATATTTCCTCTATCTTCAGCATGAACAAACTGGCAGACAAAAGATCTGCGCTTCCTCCAGGAGAGATTTGGTTTTCCTGACAAAAGTGCAACAGTGCTATAAATGGACGATTTGGTAAAGCACTTTGACTAGCAGCATGAGCAAGTTTTTGCATTTCCACTAACGTTTTCTGATCACTGCGATGCAATACGCAGGTGTCATCTAAGGAACTCATCAAAACTAACAACATATGCATTTGTTTCTGTACATCAGAATCATTATCTAGCTCCTTAGCAGCTTGGATTGCAAGCCTGATATGCGGATAACCCAACACTGCTTCTTCATATGCACCATTTACGCCGTATTTTTGCTTCACCGTATGCCCATGAGTTGTTTTTTTATGACGATATTTTGTATCAGGAAAAGCAGCAAGCTTGCTGACATCACCGAGTATTTCCGTTAAAGAAAAAGGCTGTTCCATACTGATTTTTTGTGCAGTCACACTGGTCAATAGCCCCATTGCCCAAATCGCTCCTTTATGGGTATTGATGCCATCTGTAGCAATCAACATTGCTTTTTCCGCTTTCCGTCCAATCTCAGCAATCTTTTCTCTTAACTCCTGATCGATAGCATGTTGCCATGCTATTTGAGCCATTTCTTCAAAAAAAGGAGTCAGCGTCTTCGCAGACTTAAGAAATAAAGCATAGTCCATATCGGAATGTGCACCCGCATCCAGTGCATCCACTAATCCAGGTTTTGGGCTTAATGTTACTTCTGCGAGCAATGCTTCCTCTACCAACGCAGCGAGTTGCTGAGTCACTGCTTTTTTTCGTTCGTCATTTATCATGACACTCACTCCTTCTTTCTATTACTTGTTGAACCCTTTTTTGATGGCTACCCAAATGATGTGAAGCAACCAGCTTAAAGCAAATGCACAACTTGCCGTCATTAGATAAGCTACAAGAATCATGACTCCTGAAGGTAACTGCAGCCAACTATCTTTAAACAATAACAACAGTACTTGGAAAACAAATACATTGGCTAAATACGTACGGTAAGCATAAACAGACAACCATTTAAACAATGGTAATTTTGGCGAATCGTTTACAATCATTTTTGAAGCGCCCATGAAGACAGCAAAGATGATGACTAAACTGTACAAACTTTGGATCGTATTCAAGTAAGGCGCATTCGCAAAGCTCAAGTCTCCTGGATGTGCGAGCAATGAACGGACAGAAAAGAACGCGATAACTAAGCCAACAGGTAAGAAAAGATAACGTACTCTGTCCAAATATTGATAGACTTTTTCGTGATAAACAAATGCGGCTACCCCATAAATCCCGTAAATCATGAAACTAGCAACAAACCGATCTAACAAGTACCAGCTGTCATGATAAGGACCAGTCAATACTTGTGTTTGATAGAACAGATACCATGCAACATATAAAATCGTTGAACCAATCAATACTGGCCATACATATTTTTTATTAGCAAATACTTTGTAACCGAGCCAAACAAAAAACGGCATGAACAATTGAATCTGCAGCATCATCACGGTATACCATAAATGAGGCGCTCCATCACCTGTGACATATTTCAGTAAAAAGCTTGCAGTATCCGTATACGGAGTTTGTTGTTGGACTGCTGGAAATAGCCAAAGATAAGCCGTCGTCCATAGAAGATACGGAACGACTAGTTCAAAAAACTTTTCTTTCAAAAATTCCCAATAAGACAAATGCTGACTTGTTTTTACCATATTATAGACAATTGCAAAAATAAACATTGGTGCTGTGTATTTAACGATGACGTAAAAGGTACCAAGAAAAGCTGTATTTGTTGCGCTGTGGCTGTTTGCCAAAGCAAAGCTCAATATCGTTTGCATCATAACAGCCGTTACAGCTGATACTTTCTGGAAGTCACTTACGTTGATTTTGATTTTTTTGTTTTCAAACATCTCTTTCTCTCTCTTTTTCTTTATTACCAAAGTTCTTTGGTTAATTTAGGTCCTTCGACTGTTTTCAATAGAATTTTTTTCTCTGGCTCTCTCAAATACTCTTTTAGTGAAAAACCGCCTTGCCGAGTCACTACTTGGGTATCGAATTGCTCAAAAAAAGCAGGATGCGATTGAATTGCCTGAATTGGCAATTCAATCGGTGAATCTGCGTACAGCAGCAAATCAAAATCACTGGTTTCTTTTACTGCCGGAATCCCAGTTGATAATTCAAATCCTAAGCTGCCGCCGATTCCCCACTTGCATCCTGATAATATGTTTCTAGCAGCATGAAATTGCTGATAAACAGGATAATCCATGATTTTCTCTTGTCTATACGATTCTTGTTCGATGATGTCCCACGGATGAATGACTTGTTTGACAGCATGTTTTGAGATTTCTGTTGCCCATCTCTGATTGCGGGCAGGGCCACGTAATCCAATCGGTAGTATTTCGGCGTGATCTGTCGACGCACGACGGACTGTTCCGAACATCTTTTCAGTTAGAACGACCCATTCAGGCAAGGGGAACCTTTCTATTTCATGTTTATCAAAAAGAACAATATCATGTGCTTGAATCATTTTTTATGCATCCCATTCTTCGTCCATTTTAGCACGGACTTTATTTGTTTCGACACGTCCGAATGTTTTGGCTGTTTCGTTCGTGTATCGATTTGTCAGCATCGTGTCATTTGTATTGCGGACATCTTGAATGGCTTCATTGATTGCTTCGATGACTTTGTTGACATTTTGTTCTGAAGCAGCTTGGTCGGTGATATCTTCTAGGAAATGATAGATCGCTCCTAGTTTTGTATAATTATTGATATCGTAAGCGATAGCTGGAACTTTTTCAGCAGCTGCTTCGATTTCAGCAACCGAACGTTTTGTCACACGTGCAGCACTTTCTTTAGACATCGCTTGGACAGTGATTTCTTTATTGTTTAAAGCAATCAAGCGGCTTGATTGTAATCCATGCGCTAAAAATGCACCTGAAATAGCATTTCCTGCAATCAATCCAATAACTGGATGTCCAGCTTGACGGAGTTTTGCATAAGCAGCAGCACTATTAGCCAAAGCCACATGAATACCAATTAATTCTTCGTTATAGCCGTATGCTTGGCTTGGTACATCGATCACAACGACGATTGGCCGTTTCACTTTTTTATCTTTATCTTCTTCGTAAACGTGATCCAAAATTTGTCCCATGCGGAAACCTTCAACTAAACCAACTTCACCGTTTCGTACACGGTACATCGGGTTTTTAGGATCAGGTACGATTGATGTCACGATGGCTTCTTCTATGAATTTACTTGATTTACCATAATACACAGTACTAATAGAAGAAGTTGGATTTTTCATGCCAGTTAGTGCCGCAAACCAATCGTAACCAACACTTGCTGCAGCTGGTTCATTTCCTTCTGATACTTCTGGTAAGTCCATTGATTTTGCTTGATGGTTAGCAATTGCTTCATTGTAATCGTCAATGGACATTGGTTTTGAAAGATCCAAAGAATCAAGTAATGATAAATAAAATGCTGAGCTTTCACTGCGATGCGTGTCTTTTCGTTCGTCCATTGCTGCGATGACAGCAGCTTTGATTGCTTCTACACTATCAGTCACTAATTCATCAATGATTTTTGATTCTACCCGTTGACGAGATCCTAATGTATTCCAAATCAAGTCTTTGTCACTAGAATCAAATTCTCGAACACCTGCTTCTTGTTCAATAACTTCTGGTCCATTCAAACCGACTCTCGCTTTTTTTGTTGCGATTAAATAACTCATCAATGCTGAAGTAATCGACATACCGCCAAATGATCCTACACGTCCTGGAATCAAACCGATGACTGGTACATATTGTTTTAGAGCAATGATTACATTTCCGATTTCTGAAATAGATAACAGTCCGTAGTTCGCTTCTTGCAGACGAACACCGCCTGTATCTAGTACGATGACTGGAAAAATTTCATTTCCTTTTTTGTTTTCTTCTAATACATGTTCGAGTGCAGCAACGATTTTTGCACCGGAAACTTCACCGATACCGCCACCTTGGAATTTTCCTTCCATAGCGATTACTACTGCTTGTTTACCATTGATCGTGCCACGGCTGACAACGATCCCGTCATCACTTTCAGGGACGATTCCTTGTGCTGGCAAACTTGGCGCGATGATTTGATCGAATGGACCAATCAATTCACGTCCATTGTCAAGTAGAGCGTTCACTCGTTCTCTGGCGTTTAATTCTACAAAACTATTTTTCATCTGAAAGTTCCTCCATTGCTTGCGTCAATCGTAGGTACACAACTCCTGGTGTAGCACCGAAGTCATTGATCACGATATCTGCTGAAATTGGATAACGATCAAAAAATCTCGTTAATACGTTGTTCCATACTTCGCCGAAGCCATCGCTTCCTGTACAGATTTTTACAGTAGATTCTTTTTTTTCTGTTGGAAACATCAAGATTTCCAAATCACCTGAACCGACCACTCCTACATGGATTTTCTTATTGATCGGCTGTTTCGTTGGATATTTATAAGCTAATTGTTCCATGGATCTCTCCCCTTTTTGTAAAACAGAGCATACACGTTCTGCTTATTCGTCTTTCTTCTTCCATCTGGGTAAATGGCGACAAAAGGTTTTCCTCGCCAATTTTATGACCAAGTTCTGAATTTCATTGGTGGTTCATATAGGCCATCTGACCATTCGATCAAATCATCGATGGTTTGTGCAGCTAATAATGAACGTTTCGCTTCACTACGTTTGATGCCTAAATCTTCTGGTAATTTCACGATGCCGGCTGCACGCAAACGGTCTAGTGATTCTTTGGTGCTTGTCATCCCAAGAGGTGTGACACCGCCGATGGCTGCAATTGCTGCTTGTCGTTCTTCTTTTGTTTTTGCTTTGTACAAATAAGCAATTCCTTCTTCTGTCACGATATGTGTAGTATCTTCGCTATAGATCATCACTGGAGCATTGGCTAAGCCTGCTTGTTTTTGAACAGCTAATGCATCTAATTCTTCGACAAAGACTGGTTTTTTATTTGAACCATATGTTTCAACCATTTGAACAACTAATTTTTGGCCTTTCCCTAATGGATCATCATTGTCGCGAAGTGATTGCCATGCTGGTGTAGAATGACGACGACCGCCAGGATTATGTCCCATGTTAGGCGCACCGCCAAAACCAGATAAACGTCCTTTTGTTACGGTAGAAGAGTTTCCTTCGTAATCTAATTGCAAGGTTGAACCGATAAACATATCGATGGCATATTGTCCTGCAGCTTGTGATAATGTTCGGTTACTGCGCATCGTGCCGTCTTTACCGACAAAAAAGACATCGGGGCGAGCAGCAATATATTTTTCCATACCAACTTCGCCACCAAAACTATGGATGCTTTCAACCCAACCTGATTCGATGGCTGGAATCATCGTTGGATGTGGGTTCAATACCCAGTTCTTCGCGATTTTCCCTTTCAACCCTAGTGATTCGCCATAAGTTGGCAGTAACAATTCGATAGCTGCTGTATTAAACCCAATACCGTGATTCAAAGATTGTACGCCGTGTTCTGCGTAGATTCCTTTGATTGCCATCATTGCCATTAGGATTTGCAATTCTGTGATGTTTTGAGGATCTCGTGTGAATAAAGCTTCTAATTGATAAGGTTTATCTGCTTTCACGACAACGTCTACCCAGTCACCAGGGATATCTACACGTGGTAAAGAATCGACAACTTCGTTGACTTGAACGATCACGATACCATCTTTGAAAGCTGCAGCTTCGACGATTGTTGGTGTTTCTTCCGTGTTGAAACCTGTGTACAAGTTGCCGTCTTTATCTGCTTTATCTGCAGCTACTAAAACAACATTTGGAATCAAATCGATGAATAAGCGTCCATAAAGTTCCAAATAAGTATGGATATCTCCTAATTTCATTGTGCCGTCTTCAATCATTTGGGCGACACGCAAGCTTTGTGCACCAGCATAAGAGAAATCGATCTTGCTTGCGATTCCTTTTTCAAAAATATTCAAATGTTCTGGTCGTGAGATACTAGACATGATCAAATGCAGATCATTCACTTTTTCTGCATCTACTTTTTCAAGACTTTCTGAAAGAAAACTTGCTTGTTTTTGATTGTCGCCTTCTAATACAACTTTGTCGCCGGGAGCAATCAGTTTTTCCATTACTTCTACGATTTTTTCAGTTTCTACATACTTGCCATTGAGCAAGTTGCTGATTTTTTCCAATCGCTGCGCTTTTTTTTCGCGTTTAGAAGCCCAGTTGCGGTTTGGTTTTTCCATAATTAGTCATCTCCATTTTTGATATAGAAACGTGGCGTCATCAATACCATGTTGGTCTAGATTGATCGTACGGATCCCTTTATCTACACCAAATTTTGTATGAATCAGCTTTGTCAAAGTATTGCCGGGGGGAAATTCAATCGTCAGATCCATTCCTAATTCTTTTGCCAAGTCCATCATTTGGTTCCATTGCACAGGGAAAGCTAGGTTTTCCAACAAGTCTTTACGAATCTCTTCTGCGTCCTGAGTGGCTCTTCCATCCGTATTTTTTATATACAAACATCTAGCATCAGATAGATGGACAGACTGCATATACGGCTTGAATTTCTTGACCGTATCATTCATCAAGAGACAGTGAGATGGCACAGGAACTTTCAGCAGCTTCGCTGTTTGCGCTTGGTGCCGTTTGGCTTCTGCCAACGTAACGGATAAACCTTCGATACTCCCAGATAACGTATGTTGCATCGGACAATTTTCATTTGACAGATAGACTGGGTGGTCAGGATCAAACGTTTTTGCTACAATTTCCTCTGCTTCGCTTCTCGTCACACCTACTACTACGCCCATTGCATAACCGCTTGGATAAGCTTCTTTCATTAAGACTGCGCGGTGATAGACTAGTTCCGCTGCATTCTCAAATGTCAAAGATCGACAAGCAACAGCTGCACAAAAAGCACCGATCGAATGTCCTGCTGCAATATCAGGCTGAATACCGTTTTTTTCCATTTCATCTAAATAAAATACTGCTTTTGTCAGTAATGCTAGCTGGATAAAAACCGTATCTTGATAGTTTTCTTCTTTATCAACTAACCGATACCCCGTCACATTTTCTAAACGTTCCATGTACATTTCAGGGATATCTGCTAACATCCCTAACTTCTGACTGCCTTGCCCAGGAAATAAGAAACCTGTACTCATGAGCCTCGCCTCCTTAGCACTTACTTTTTCCACTGCTATCTTAGTCAATTTCTGCTATAATAAAAAATGCCAAAAAAAGAAAAAACCATAACAAAAAGGTATGGATGGGATGGATAATTATGAAATTGCTTCATCTACAGTATTTTAAAAAAGTGTTCGAAACAAAAAATGTTACCCAAGCAGCCAAAGAATTATTTATTTCTCAACCTGCCTTGAGCCGTGCGATCAAACATTTGGAAAACGAATTAGGTGTCCCTTTGTTTTACCATAGCGGCAGAAACATTGAGACAACTGTTTATGCAGAAGAATTCTATCCATATGCAGTCAAGACATTAGACACATTAGAAGAAGGAATCAAATTATTGTCTTCGGTCAATGAGAAGATTGTTACTTCCGTCATTTTGTATTTAGAAGTAGCCTCTGTTTCTATTCCGAACTTAGTCCGAATTTTTATGGAAAAGCATCCTGATATCCAATTAACGATCATGCAACATCATTTACCAGATGATATTACCGACCCTGTACTGTACATCACTTCGGAGATGAAGCCTGGCATGACCAATATTCCTATCATGAAAGAACCTGTTTATGTAGCCATTCCTAAGAAACATCCTCTTGCGAAAAAAGAATATCTGCAATTAGAAGATATCCAACGCACCCCCATCTTGATGCTGTCAAAGAGCAATGCCTTCCGTCATACACTGGATGCAGCACTTGAAGCGAAAAGTATCGAATTGACGATCAGTTCGACGACAGATGATCCTGCGACATTACGTTCTATTGTCAAGCAAGGATTAGCTGTTAGCTTTTTCCCAAAAGTTTCTTGGTCTTACGATAAAAATGATCCTTTCGTCTTGCGGGAAATCAAAGATTTGCCCTTGACACGAACAATTTATTTATCTTCTAGCTTCACAGAAGATCATCCTTTGATCAAAATGATTGCAAAAACGATGCGGGAATTTTATTTAGGAAAATAAAAAAAAGAGCTGGGACAAAATTCTTGTCGCAGCTCTTTTTTCGAATAAACGGTGTTCAAGAAGTAACTTCTTCAGAAATAAGCCCAAATTTCCCAAAAATTTGAGAAGCAATTTTCGTAAATTCCTTCTTATTTCTTGAAGCTAAACATTTCTGTTACAACCTCTTCTCTATTTTTCCTAGACATTCATTGCGTTGATTTGAAACTTCCATCAATCAAATCTGCTAGTTCATCTAGCTTTTCTATTTTACGTAGATCAATAGAGATCCAATGTTCTTTATTCATGTGATAGGCTGGAAAATACCCCTCTTTTCCTCGCAAAATTCCGCCAAGTTCAGGATCTACCTTCAAATCAAGGATGTCGATGATTCTATGGTCACTTGCATCATCATAGATTTTTTCTTCTGGAACAGACATCAGTACCCCAAACCATTTTTTGCTTTTTTGATGTCTGAATACGCAATAATCAGGGAATTTTTTAAAAATATATTCTGGAGACACATTGTATGTTTCATCGATGTAATCGATTAGTTCTTTTTTCGTTAGCATCTGCTTCCATCTCTTTCTTATTGATTCTCTTTATTCAAAGATACCACGTAAGAATAGGAAAATGAATACTGGTTGAAAAATCAGATGAAACTTGACCACCGTTTATTTTCTCCGTATTCTTAGAATAGAAGGGAGTCTGATTTATGTATTCACTAATGAAAAAAATCATTACCGAAAAAGATATTCGACGTCATGTTTCTTTAGTCGAACAATTGCTGAATCATACAAAGATAACCGTAAATGAATTAGCTGAAATCATAGGGACAACCGAACGAACGATTTTTTCTGACCTTCAATCTATTCGCTCTCAGCTGCCCGAAGGCTGGGACATCCTCAGCGATCAAGCAGGGATCAGTTTGCAAAACCAGCAAAATTTATTAACAAATGACCTTTGGGAGATTTTTTTCAAACAATCAGTCAGTGTCGAACTGCTGAAAAATCTGCTTTTTACAAAAAAAGTTGCTGTCCCTGATTTTCTAGCCGACCATGGGCTTTCTTATGGAACATTGAAAAGACATGTGACTAAAATCAATCAGCGTTTAGCAAGTTACGACTTGCAGATCGATTTGACGAAATATACAGCTTGTATTCTTGGAAAAGAGCGTGCGATTCGTACTTTCTATCATCGATTGCTGATTCCTTTCACTCATAACAACTATTTTTTCGAGGATTATTCGATCCATGAATCCCATTATTTTCAATTTTTAAGAAACCTCAGTCAAACTGAACTAGCTGTTGAAACAGAAGAGATTTTCGGAACATGTTGGTTCTTTATCAATACGATCCGTATAAAAGCGAATTGCCGATTAGATTCTTCTATCTATATCAACAGCACACTCTCCTCCCTGTATGACTCTGCATTGAAAAAATTGTATTTAACGGAAGGTATTTATCTTAAAGACACTGAGCTTTCTTTTGCTTCTTTCTGCTTTCTGGAAAGTTGGAATTACAACAATAACTATGGACAAGAAACCGCTCGCTGCCTGCATCATTCTCCGTTTTTAGAGGTCCTCCAAACGTTTGTAGAGGAACTAGCTTCAGAGTTGTCTCTTGATCAACTAAAAAAAACATCTCTGACTGATAACTTGGCTCTCCTCGTATTAAAATATCATGAATCGCCGATATTGATTGAAGCATTGGACCGTCAATACCATCGTTTTTTAGAAACATATGATCAGCAATATGCACACTTGTATCAGCAGAAAGAGAATTTACTGAACGATCTAAAAAAAGAAATGGAAATCAATGAACCGAATTTCTTCCTTCAACTCTTATCTTTACTGATCCAACAAACGATTTTTTCTATCAAACCGAATTTGTTCAATGTCTATTTTATTTTCCAAGGAGAACCTTCCTGGAAGGCGTTCTTGCAGCAGGAATTAAAAGATTACTTAGGAAAACGTGTCTGCTTCTTACCTATCGAACTAACCGATCTTTCCACTATTTCTTTTGAAAAAACAGATATCTTGATTTCCAATTTCCCGCTGGATTCTCTAGATATCCCTATTGTATACATTTCTTCTATTCCAACGAAAAATGAGCTCAATCGTTTGACTGAACTCACTTTCAAAACTTTTTTATAGTAACGGCTAGCGACTGAATTCTCTAGCTGTTTTTTCTTTTTTGCGAAACAGTTTATTCATGATCCCTTTTTCTATTTCTACAACTAAGAATAGAAGAATCACATTTGCCCCAATCAATAACTGTTGTGTCATCGTTAAACTTACTGTACCGATCAGCTGCTGGCCGATTGGCAGAAAAATAACCATCCCCTGCAATAAAGCAAGGATACCCAATGAAAGAAAAAGCGATTTGTTTTGCAAAAGACCTTGGTTCAATGACGGCTTGGACAACTCTCTGCAATTGATCATGTAAACAGCTTGAGCTAAGACGATATTTTGCAGAAGAATGGTTTGCTGTAAGCTTTGCCCTTCAAATTGCATAGCCAATAAATAGGCAGGAACCATGATCAGTAGTGCGACATAGATGATCCGAAACAAATGATAACCTGATAGGATTCCTTGCTTTGGGTCTCTTGGTGGACGCTTCATGATTTCTGGATCTGGCGACTCGAACCCTAATGCATAAGATAAAGTGATTGTCGTTACCATATTGACCCATAAAATCTGTACTGGGGACAAAGGTAGCGGCCGATTCAGTATCAGCGCCCAAATCAAGATCAATCCTTGAGCTAACGCAGTTGGTAAGAAGAAATTGATGGTCTTTTGCAAGTTATCCAAAATGCGCCGACCTTCTTTTACGGCCTTTGCGATCGTATGGAAATTATCATCTCCTAAAACCATATCAGCTGCCTGTTTGCTTACTTCACTACCTTTGATTCCCATCGCGATTCCTATATCGGCTCTTTTCAAAGCAGGTGCATCATTTACGCCGTCTCCGGTCATTCCGACGATTTCTCCATTTTTCTGCAAAGCTTTCACGATTCGCAGTTTGTGTTCTGGTGTCGTTCGAGCAAAGACATCGACTTTTGGTACTTGTCGTATCAACTCTCCTTCAGACATAAGATCCAAATCGATCCCTTCTAAAACTTTAGCAGTATGTTTTAAGCCAATTTGTTCCGCAATCGCTTTTGCTGTATCTTTGTGATCCCCCGTAATCATTTTCACTGAGATTCCTGCTTGTTGGCATTCCTTTACAGCTTTGACTGCACTTTCTTTTGGCGGATCGATCAACCCGGCAATCCCTGCAAAAGTTAATTGGGTTAAAGACTCATGCGTGAGTTCCTGTTTCGAATCTACTTTTTTGTAAGCAAATCCTAAAACACGCTGACCTTTTTTCGCAAACGCTGTGGCTGTTTGACCCCATGCTTCTTGTTCTGAAGAAGAAAGAGTTGATTTAGCCAATAATACTTCTGGCGCACCTTTGACGTAAATCACCGCTCCTTTTTCCTCCGTATGCATCGTTGCCATATATTTGTATTCAGAGCTGAACGGAATCTTTGCTTCTATTTTTTTCAAAGGCAGATTGGCTGTTTCGGTGTGTCGAATCAGTGCAAGTTCTGTCGGATTGCCACTTAAATTTTCTGTTTTCTGTTCTTCTTTCGTCTTTAATTCCTGACAATTTTTCATAATAGACAGTACGCGAGTTTCTTCTTTTGTTGCTACATCCACAACTGTCATTTCATTTTTTGTCAATGTCCCTGTCTTATCTGAACAGATCACTGTCATAGAACCTAATGTTTCTACAGAAGGCAGTCCTTTGATGATCGCCTTTTCTTTTGCCATTTCATGTACTCCGACAGATAGGATCATGGTCAACACAGCTGGCAATCCTTCGGGTACCATTGACACCACCAAAGCGATCATAGCTGAAAGAAGGATATGCCAATCCATGCCATAGCGGAATGTTGTAAAAACAACTAAGAACAAGATCAAACAAAGTATGCCTTGAAAAATTTGTTTGTTCAATCGGTTGATCTTCTTGATCAGAGGCGTCGTTTGTTGTTCGACCGATTGCAGTGCTTGATTGATTTTACCGATTTCTGTCGTGTTTCCTGTTTCTACAACGACACCGACTGCAGAACCAGATTGTACAAGCGTTCCTGAAAAAGCCATATTTTTTTGGTCACCGATTGATTCTTCTGCTGCCAAAACGGAATGATTTTTTTCAGATGCTTCTGATTCTCCCGTCAAAATCGATTCTTCTACTAGTAGATCATGTACTTCGATCAACCGAACATCTGCTGGAACGACGTCTCCGGCACGTAAGACAATGGCATCTCCTTTTACTAGTTCTTTCGCAGGGATTTTTTCTTGCATCCCGTTCGATAGTACTATCGCTTCTTGTCCCATCAGCTGCTTCAAACCATTCAACGATTCTTCTGCTTTTCTTTCTTGCCAATAACTAACGAATCCGTTGACGATCACTACGAATAAAATAATACTTCCTTCGATGTATTCGCTCGAAGCAAATTTCAAAAAAGAGGCAATGATCAACACGATCATCAGCAGATCAGTAAAGTGTTTTGCTATTTTTTTCCATCGTTTTGTCTGCTGTCTTGCTTCTATCTCATTATATCCTTGATCAGTCAGGCGTTTCTGCCGTTCTTCTTGCGACAAGCCTTCTGTTGATGTTTGATAGTTTTTTAATGTATCTTCTACCGTCAATTTGTACCAGTTCATCCTATCCCCTCCTACTTAATTGATACTTTTATTATACGTAGGGAGATTTTTCAGGCGTATCGATTATTTCAGAGAAGTCTGAAATAATTCGTTTTGCCAAGCAAAAAACATAAATATTAGATTGGCGCTTGTTGCCTCTTATAGGATAACGGCACTTATCTCGTGGGAAAAATAGATGGAAAACAGGGGGAATACAGCTAATTTTCCAGAATAACCAGTTGTCTATTTTCCATTATGTTTCTTCCCTCCATATTTCGTTGGTCAATGTCTCGCAGATACATGTGCTTATCTGTAACACCTCTTCACTATAGCGCCAAAAATGAGAAAATTTTTTTTATAACATCAGATTCACGTAGAATATTTCAAACAAAAATAAATAAAGTCGGATTTTTCTGATAATTTCACGTAGAAAAACGAACAATTTTTTAATAAATCAGACTTCTAAAATGGATAGTCTAAAAAAAACGAACAAATAACTTAAATGACCATCATTCATTCATCAACTGTATTTGCATTCCTTTCCCTTGTTAGAAATTCACAATCTATTTTCTACTGAAAATATTTATTTTTCAATTTTTATAACATAAAAATCTTTTATTAACGGAATTTATAGGCTTTTTCAGAAATTAACTGATGATTTCAAAAAGAAAACATGTCATAATATTTTCCATATTGTGCAAAAAATTACAAAATGGAGGCTTTACTATGATTGAAGAATATATTGAGAAGAATATTTTGAGACAGCTGTTTTTATGTGGGCAATTCTATGTAAATAAAGAAGTCAATCTAGAAAAGCTCTCCAATCTTCTACATGTTTGCAAAACCACTTTACTCAATGATATCAATAACATAAAAAAAGAATTTGAAGAACAAATTGTTTATACGCATCGGGAAAAGGATTGTTACACTTTATATTTTTCAGAACATATACCTCGATGTAAGATCATGCAGCAATTAACTCAAAATTCGTTGTTTTTAAAGACTTGCCTGCTTTATTTGGAAGAAGATGAACCTGATTATCTCCAATTAACTGAGTGTGAATTCATCTCTGTCAGCAAAGCTTACTCCTTAAAAAAACAAGTATTGGCTTATTTTCATGATTGTGGGATCGAAATCGACCGCTACTCCCCTCGATTCACTGAAATGGAAAGACGTCTGTTGCTTCTTAATGTGGCTTATCGCTTAGGCAGCTTTAAGTCCTGGGAGCTACCTGAATCGTTTTTTAAACGTGCGGATCGTTTCATTGAATCTGTAACGGAGAATAGCGGTAGATTTTATGATAAAGAAAATAAAGAAATCTTATCGATTGGTTTTGCTATTAGTTTTTTGCGCCAGCAATTGTGTACTGTGACAATAGATCCAACATTTATCGAAGAAATCAAAAAACGTCCTATTTACAATTATGTCGAGTCAGCATGGGAAACCACTGATTTCCAAACCTATTATAAAAAAGAAGAATTTGTCTTTATTTTGACACTGTTCAATCTTTGTAATTATGGTTTCCATTCTTATCAGTTGATTGCGGAAGATTTTCAACAGCTACACCAAGTGTTTATTGACAATACTCCCGAAATAAAAGAACTAGTTGCTACCTTTGAAACTCATTTCCATCAAGAATTATTCGGGAATCAGCCATTTGAACGTGCGCTGATTCATCTGATGCGTTCGGCTTGGGATAACTATCAATTATTCATGCCGGAAAAATTTTATCTTCTAAATGAGGAACAGGCAAATTTGTATAAAGAAGTCCAAACTCTTGTTTCCAGTTGGGCCAAACGGCTCCCTTATGATCTACGGTTTAATCCTAATTGCATGCGAGCTTTTGTCATCGAATTGAGTGGAATTCTCCGTCTGACAAAAGAGCGTCTGACTATCTATATCGTCACAAATTCGGATGTTCATTATCTGATTTATCGGGAAGCCTTGGAAGCTGTAACTACTTTCGATTTTCAAGTTGCACCAACAATCTATGCAAGTATATCTGATATAAAGAAGTATGCACAGCAACCCTCGAACCGAGTGTTATGTGAACGTACACTATATACACCGGATGCAGTCCAATATGAGAATATTATTCCTATTTCAATCAATACGATCGAACGAGCAATCGTTTCAGCTGTGCAAAATAAATAAGAGGCTGTGACAAACATCATGTCACAGCCTCTTATTCTGAGTAAACAATATTCCAGAAGCAACTTCTTCGGAAATAAGCCGAAATTTCCGTAAATTTCTTCTTATTCCTTGAATCTGCCCACTTCTTAACAACCTCTCGATAAACGGTGGGCTCACAACCTCACTTATTTGGGACGTCTACTGGTCCGATTTCTTTATTTAAAAAATAAGAAATGATCGTTCGGATAACTACCAATGCAGCTAGCTGGAAAATATCCTGCAAAGTAGGTTTGATAATCGATTCGATGATCCCAGCCGAAACAAGAATTTCTAAACTTAGGAGTATATAACCTCCCAACATCTTTTTAATAGCATTGTTCTCACTGACTCGGTCGTTTTTCGCTTCTGTATGGACAAATAAGTATTTCAAGAAATCCTTAATCGACAGACAAACTCCCCAAATCAATAAACAGATAGCAAAAATATCAAGTCCCAGTACAAGTTTTTCAAAATATGGAAGAAGAAACTGCATCAACTCTGTCGTCATCCTACCTCTCCTCTTCTTTGTTTCTCTTTGTCTTCTATTTCCTGATTCAAGAAATAAGAAATGACTGTTCGAATGATAATAATAAGTGCAAGCTTCAAAATATCTGTCCAAGTCGGCTTGATAACTGACTCGATGATATCAGCAACGACTAGCACTTCCAAGCTTAACAAGATATAACTTGCTAACAGTTTTCTTGTATCTGCATTACGAGTATTACGTTCTGCATAGTTTTTCTTGACATGAGACCAATCAAAGAGTTTGAATAGAACAAGAACGATCCCAGCAACTAAGATACCGATAGAACAAATATTTAAAATAGCAATGATCCATTCTAGATAACCGATCAATTGTGTGTTAAACATTGCGTCGCCACCTATCTTTTTTCCATTTAAGAGCCGATACTTTTATATCAGCTACTGACTATACAGCAAAGTATCTGTTATCTATTGTAAAAGAAAACAGATATTTCCGTCCACTCATATGAAAAACAGCCTTGACACTAATCCTCTTTCGATAAGTGCAAGGCTGTTTTGGCTAGAGTAGTATTCAAAACAGCATAGCTCTAAAACGTGGGGCATGTGTGGGGTGGTGTGTGATGGGTTTTGGAAGCATTCAAATCAGCATAGCTCTAAAACAGTAAAGAACCATTCTCCGCTAGGATCTTTGTTTTGGAAGCATTCAAATCAGCATAGCTCTAAAACCTCGCAGAAAAAATTTTTCCGTCAATGTTTCATAATCACGCTACTCGTTCATAGCAAAACTTCAGCTTTGAACGCTTCTCTTTTTTACCATTATACCATGTTTTCCAAGTTCAAGAAATAGTCTTTATCCAAGACAAATTGTTTTATCCCTTTGATCGAACGCGGCTCTACAAATAGCACTTCCATATGATATAACGAAATATAATCTTGCACTTCGCTGATTTCTTCTTCCGTGAGATAGGAACACACATTGATCAAAACCAATAATTTTTTCTTAGACAAGTATTTATAAACCTGAAGCAACTCAAGTAATTTCTCAAAAATAGTATCACTTCTTGTCTCGATCTTGATACCCAATGCTTTGAATAATTCCAAGACCGTGATCTCGTCTCCTTCTAAATCGAGTTCGTGATCCAACAACTCGTACCCGATCAGCTCACTGATCGTCGCTGTCAGTTTATCAATCATTGATTTCACTTCTACTTTTTCATTGAGCTGGCGCTCCAAATCTGCGTAGATCAATTTTAAAGTCGATGCCGAATTGATGTCAAAACCTAAAACATCTGTGATAATCAGTAAATCTGACTCTTTTAATTCTTTGTATTTATCGTTGAACAGCTTTAGTTCATGGGATTCACTGTACTGATAGAACCATTTCACGACTTTTGCAAACACAGTGACATCTTCTACGATTAAAAATGTAGCTTTTTCCAGTGGCAGAGGCTGTTCCAATAATGGAAAATTAAGATTCAGCATCTTCGTCCTCCCCTAGATAAATGACTCGCTTATCCGAATTAGCCACACTTGTATCTCTTTCCCCACTCAAATAAACCATACGCGCGAATTGTTTTTCCGTTACCGTGAGTAGTGTGACAAATCCTTTTTTAGGGTTATTGCTTTTTAATCGTTTCAGCATCGCTTGGCTAGCTGTAGGATTCAGCAATAATTTACTGTACACGGAAAACTGATGCATGATGAATCCTTCGCTCAATAAAAATTTCCTGAATTTCCTGTATGCTTTTCGTTCATCGGCTGTTTCAGTAGGCATATCAAACATTAAGATCATTCTCATATAACGATAACTCATATCCGAAATTGAGGGACTCCTTCCGTTTCGTTATTCAATACTTTGATTACTTTACTCGTATAATCCGATACGATGTTGGTAAGAAACATTTCTTTTTTTCCATAACTGTATTTATTGGTAAATAAATCAAACAAACGCCGCTTGATCACAGGAAAGTCGCAGTTGCGGTAGCGATAAACAATCTCGTCTATGACCGGTCGGAATGGTTCCATGAAATCACTAGCCAAATTAAAATCATTGAATTGATTCGCATGCTTCAATCCAAATTGTGTCATGCAACCATTTTTGACGATCTCTCGGGCAAACATGCTCAATAACAGTGTATATCCGTAATCTAATCCTGCATTGATCTCATTGTTTTCTTCACGAGTAAACTTCGTGCCGAACAATGTTTGAAAATAGATTCTTGCAGCATGGCCTTCGCGATTCGTTGGGTCAAATTCAAGTAAACCTTCGTGCAATTCTTGTATTGATTCTGCTTTTTCAGTAAATGATTGCTTTTGCAAGAAATTACTTTGGTTCTGGATTTTCTGGGAAATAATTGCTGTCCATACCTGCCCCTTTTTTTCAGGAGACCACGCCAATTGTCGCGTTAACTGCAAACTGCTGTCATGTCGACTGTAGAACGGCAACAGCTTAGCAACAGGAAGTCGTTTGTCATCACAAAACAACACGAGTATTTTCTCATCGACTAATCGTTTCAAGAGCATCGTTGTGATAGTGATATCTGTGGTTTCCAATAACAGCACATCAATTTCTGACAGATGGAGACGTTCGGTTTTTTCAGCATTTTTGAAAATCAAATGATTATTTACGTATGCTAATTTGGAATGTGTGTTGACCACTACTGTGCGCCATCCCATTTATTTCCCCATCCTGATACGAGTTTCATATAATCCGGTGATTGATTGATGAATAATCGTTGACTGCCAGATCTCAGTCAAGCTAGTGTACCTTTTTCGCGGGATCGTCACATCAAAAAATTTGAAATCAGCCGATGCGCCCATCGCATTGAACTGCATGAGATTGACAAAAGAACTTGCTAGTTTAGCTAGATCATCCGTTTGGTTTTCTTTGTAAATTTTTTCCAGTTTCTCACTATTTTTCTCTGCCAAGGTATATTTCCCTGCAAATTCGAGGACACGGGCAAACACTTCTGAAAACTCCTTGTGGTGTTCATTCACATAATCAAAACTTTCTTTATGAGAAATCTCATCGTACTGTTTTGCATGATAAAGAAGTGTGACTAGATGCTCCGGCAAGAGAAATGAATTGGCTTTTTGTGCTTCCTTATTGCTTGCGACCATTCGTTTACGCCCGTTTTCTAGTTCAAATAGCGTGTACTTAGGCAATTTCATCTCAATTTCTGCCTGTTCGTACCCTTTGTTTTTCAAAAATAAAACGGGGGACTGTTCAAATGCTTCTCTCTCCATGATTGTGATGCCTTCTACCGCATTTGTCCGTTTGCGCGCTTTTCCTTTTTCATAAGTGAAAGCGACTGTGTAAGCAACGTTTGGGCTACCTAACCCGCCGTATTTAGCTGGATACCAGTTGTTTTTCCGAGGTAACAGCTTAGAAGAATCTTTTTTAGGCTCAACTGTTTCCTTTGAGAAGCCTCCTTTTTGAATTTCTGTTTTTTTCACGATATTCATATGGTGGCTATTGATGACTTTTTTTACCTGTGCGATACTTTTTGATTTGTCCCAGAAAATCTCACCATTTTCATCGAAAACCGGTTTGTCACTTTCGAAAAATTTCATGATGTTCGAATAAAATTCTTTTTTTACCGTCGCTTTGTTTGCTTTATGCGCATTGAACTTCAGATATTCGCCATAAACGAATTCCGGTGCTAGTTGCGGATATTTCTTCAAAAGAGCAAGAGCGACCACACCGTTCAGATATGCATCATGTGCGTGATGATATTCATTGATCTCACGTACTTTATAGATCCCGAAACGGTTTCTGAATTGAATGACTAGTGCAGATTTGAGCATGATGATCCGAACTTTACGTATCGGTTCAGTTGTGTCTTCTGCTTTATTGAACCGATGATGTAAAATACCGGCTACGTGCTTGGTAATCTGACGCGTTTCCACCAACTGCCGTTTGATGAATCCTGCCTTGTCTTCTTCCGTCAATTTGATTTTTGTCAGATTATCAAGTTTTCTTTTACTGATCAGCTTAGACGAATAAAGGTCGTACCAGAAACTGCTCATTTTTTCACGACTTTCTCACTTGGTACATCGTCTTTTTTCAGACGATTTTCTTTTGAGGAAACTAAAACTTTGTTATCGATCGAGTTATCGGTCGTAAAGCTTCTTGGGATAATATGGTCGATATCGTAATCTGATAATCGATGGATATCTAAAGGCGCACCTGTATACATATCTCGACCATTCTGCAAATAATAGAGATATAATCGGTCTTTTTGCAGGGAGCTGTTATCGGTCGGATACTCTTTCAGCAATTGACTGCCGAACTCTTTAAGTGATTCTTCCAAAGCTTTCAACCGCGACCGTGAATTTTTGAGTCCTCTGCCCGTCGTTTGATTTTCTCTGGCCATCTCGACCACGATGTTTGCCGGTTCATAGCCCATGATGCCAACGATTTCATCTACAATCTTCAAACTTTGGAGGATACCTTTTTTGATAGCCGGACTGCCTGTTAATTCTTTGACGATTTCTTCCAGATTTTCTGTGTCTGTGATCATTTGTGCTTTTTTAATTTCTTTTTTGAACGATAAACTATCATCATTGATCAGCTGCATGAAGTTACGATTTCGATGATGAGGAAAATCGTCATCATTGATCAAATAGTCTAAGATTGTTTTGTTCGATTGTTTGTCTCGGATTCCTTGGATCAGTTCTTTCGATAATCTACCCCAACCAGTGTAATGTTTTTTTGTAAGTTTCTTGATTATGTGTTTTCCTAAAATCGCTTCATGATGACTCAACCTTGTTTTAATCATTTCCCGATCCTCAAAAACAGTCAGCGTTTTGATGATTTCTTCAAACATTGATGCCAATTCAGGATCTTCCAGCCATTGTTTCATTTCTCTTTTATTTTCACTCATGGTCAAAAAATCGTGGTACGTTGTATAGGAAGCGTTGAATGCTTTTTCGATGCCGGACAGTTCCGCGTGTTTGATATCGTATTTCAAATACAAAAATTCTTGTAAATCTTTTTTGGTTACCTTTCGATTCTTTTCGAACAATTCATGAAAGATTTCTTTCTTCTCTATGCTGGAAAAATAGTTCATCTGACCACGTTCGTCTTGATATCTTACTTTAGTCAACTCATTATAGATCGAAAATTTCTGATACAACAGGCTGTTTTTTGGCAATACCTTGTTGTGTGGCATGTACATATCTGTGTTGATCATTCGTTCGATAAACCGGACAGCAGAGCCCTCCATATCCACTATTTCAGGTAAGTTCCAAGGTTTGATCTTTTCCTCTGATTTTCTGATAAGCCACGCAAATGGACTATTTTCCTGTTTTTTTGCTAACGGACCAACATAATACGGTATCTTGAAGGTCAATAAACTTTCCAGCTTTTCTTGTTCTTCTTTTAAAAAAGGATAATGCTTTTTCTGGTTTGCAATAATTGCTCTCAGCTCGGTCAAATGGATCTGATGCGGGATCACACCGTTATCAAATGTACGTTGTTTTCTCAAAAAATTCTCTTGTTCGATCTTTGTCAGGAACACCTCGCTGCCTCGGATACCTGTCAGTTCTTTTTTGACAAATTTATAGAAATCTTCTTGTGTCGCATGCCCTTCGATATACCCTGCATATCCGTTGACTGAATTATCCCCAAAAAAGGCGCGATATTTCTTCGGCAGATTCTCTTTCACAAATCGTTTCAGAAGGACCAAGTCTTCTTTATGTGCGTCATAGCGACTGATCATCCCTGCTGAAAGCTTCGCTCGCGTATTTTTCGTACTGTCAGAAAGAATCTCAGATAACAAGACAGCGTCATAAACATTTTTCGCTTGGACAAAAAGATCGATGTAATCATCTCCGATTTTTTCTAACAATTCTTCAAGGTCTTCTTCATATGTTTCTTTTGAAAATTGCAGTTTCGCTTCTTCTTCTAATCCAAATACATTTTTGAAATTCCCCTGATTCCCTACCATTAATTTTATAAATTGACTGAGATAGCCATTGGATTTTTCATGAGGAAAATATTTCAGGAGCGTTTCTGTTTTTTTTGTTTTCGACATCTTTTCTGTAAAAACGAAAGAACAATCGACCGTTTCGTCTAATTTTTCTGTTTGTTTGTCGCCTGCTTCGCTGAATTGCTGGTTATATGTGCTCAGAAATTGTCGAAAAGTCTCTGTCACTGAGGAATTCTCCGTATTCAATTCACCCTCAATCAAAAAATGTCCCCGATATTTCAAGAGATGAGCCATTGCTAAATAAACGAGACGGATGTCCGCCTTCTCTGAAGAGTCAGCTAGCGCTTGTCTCAAATGATAGATCGTCGGGTAAGTCTGATGGTAGCTTTTTTCTTGCTTGATCGTAGCAAAGACCGGATGTCTCGACTGTTTCTTTTCATCTGGGACTAAAAAACTTTCATTCAGTCGAGCAAAAAAGTGTTCATCTATTTTTGAGATCTCTGGTGCGAATATTTTTTGCAGTTCAAGGATTCGTTGTCTGCGTCTCGCTAACCTCCTGCGCGCAGTCCGCTTGCTTCTTCTTGCTTCGGCAGTCTGGCCTTCGTCAAAAAGTCGAACACCCCAAAAGTTTTTCTTCGTGCTACTCTTTTCTGTATTTCCTGCTACTTTCATCTTTTTGGAAACCAATCGATAGTCATCTGTCAATACGGACCATCCGACGGAATTAGTCCCGATATCTAATCCGATCGTATACTCTTTCTTCATGCGCTAAATCATCCTTTCATCCAACAGCTCATCATAATTGAAAAAACGAAAACACCTATTGTAAAAGCTGTGATTTTTGCTATAATAAATATATTGGTAGCATTCAAATCAATATAGCAAGTTAAAATAAGGCTTTGTCCGTCATCAGCTTTTTTTAAAGCAGCGCTGTTCTCGGCGCTTTTTTTTGTGCTTTGCTTTTCAAAATCATTCCTTCATCTTCCTGCCAGACAGGAAGCCATTTTCACTAAAATTATATCATATAATTTTTTTAATATGATTCACTTTTTTCTGTTATTCAGACTTTTTGTACGTTGTTTTATCATTCATCAAAAATATTAATTGTTATTTTTTATACGTCCTTTTCTACTATTTTCCTTCTTCCATCTTCTTGTTTTCTTACACGGCATTCAGACACTTCTTCTTTTTTGTCAAAATTTCCTTTTTCTTCTCACCCTATCATTTGGCATTCTCATAAAAACGAACTATCCTTGGATATAGAAAGAGAAAACAAGGAGGCGTTTTTCATGAGTAAAAAATTAATCAAAGTCGGCATCGGTTTAGGTTTGCTTGCCCTTGGCGCTGCATATCTAGGAAAAAAAACAGGGCTATTCGAAGATGATAGTCATTTATATGATGAATTTGAATCCATCTAGCATCCTATTTCGTTGAATCACTACGGACATACTTGGAAGACATTGGAGGAATCACAATGAGAAAAAGTAAAGCAATAATGATTGGTGCCGGTATTGCCAATATGGCAGCGGCTGTTTATTTGATTCAAGAAGGCAAATGGAAAGGGGATCAGATCACCTTTTATTCATTGGATGATCACGGTTCAAATGATGGTGCACCGACCGACACTGTAGTGGATGAATATTGGAATAAAAATCATCCATTAGAAAACCAAAAAGGCTATATTGCTCGGGGCGGTCGTATGCTTAATTACCGTACCTATGTAGATTTGATGGATCTATTAAGTCGAATACCTTCTGTTACTGAGCCAGGGATGACTGCTGAAGAAGATACGAGAGATTTTGATGCAAAACACCGTACCTTTGACAAAGCACGTTTGATGGAAGGTGGTAAAGGAATCATTGACGGTGGAAAACTGGGCTTCAACAACAAGGACCGTATTCTTCTGACTAAACTGATTGCCATGCCTGATTCAGAAGAAGAAAAACTAGACAATATCACTATCGAAGAATATTTCAAAGATGATCCACACTTTTTTGAAACAAACTTCTGGTTTATGTGGGAAACAACATTTGCTTTCAGAACACGTAGTTCTGCTCAAGAATTGCGTCGCTATATGCATCAAATGATTTATGAATTCACTCAAATCGAACATTTAGTGGGCGTCAATCGAACACGCTATAATCAGTACGAAAGTATCATGCTTCCTTTGATCGAGTACTTGAAAGAACAAGGATGCAAAATCATTTTGAACCGCCGTGTCACTGACTGGGAATTCAAAGATACACCGATGCAAGATGAAATCACTGTCACTGGTTTGAAAATGATTAATACATTGACTCAGGAAGAGGAGCATGTCACGGTAGATGAAGATACAGCGGTTATTTTCACTAATGGTTCTATTACAGATTCAGCTACTTTGGGAGATTACGAAACACCAGCTGTAGAAAATATGGATTATGGTGCAGCTTCTAGTCTCTGGAAAAAAGCCAGCGAACGTTTCTATAACTTAGGAAATCCCGACAAATTTTTCGCGGATCGAGATGCGAGCGAATGGGTCAGCTTTACTCTGACGACGAAAAACCACCTGTTATTGAATGAAATCACCCGTATCACGACTCAAGAACCAGGAAATGCCTTGAATTCATTTATTTCAACTACACCGATCACGCCATTAGGCCAAAAAGATGTCAATATGTCTATCGTCGTGCATCATCAACCGCATTTTACGTCTCAAAAACCAAATGAAACAGTTATTTGGGGTTATTTCCTTTATCCAAGACGACGTGGCGAATTTGTGGATAAACAGTATATTAAGATGAACGGAAAAGAAATGTTGGAAGAACTGATTGGACAACTTTCAAAAGTAGATCCTGGTCCAGTGAATATTCGGGAAAAAGAAACAGAGATTTTCGACAGCGTAATAAATAATATCCCTGTCTATATGCCTTATGCTTCCGCATTGTTCAATAACCGTGCAAAAAGTGATCGACCAAAAGTCATTCCTAAACATTCAACCAATCTGGCCTTTACAGGAGAATTTGTTGAGCAGCCTTATCAGATGATCTTTACTGAACAAAGTGCTGTACGTTCTGGAGAAATCGCTGCTTTCCATTTTGCGGGCATCCCTATGTCCCGTCTTGTCAAAACACCGCGTTACGACAAAGACATCCCTACTCTAGCTCGTGCCGCAAAAAAAATGTTTGAATAATCAAGAGGTTGTGACAGATTTCACGTCACAACCTCTTATTATTTATATTCGTTTCTTTTTGAAAAAACCTTTTTTTCAGTATTCACTCTCTTGCCAATCCACCATAACCCAGCTGCTATCACTACTTCAACGATTGCTACTACACTAAAAAATTGGATGAATGACAAAATATATGTGTCTAACAAATGTTGCAGTGCTTGGGTTCGAATATCTAACTGACTGGCCATATCGTACAAATAGAGACTGACTGACAGACTTAATAATTGGAAGCCCGCACCTCCTATCACCACTGCAAATGACCAAAGAACTTTTTTCCAAGACATTCTGTATAAGTAAAACACTCCGCTCAGCAATACAAGCAAGATACTGCTGATCACTGGAAGAAAAGAAACCATTCGCTCTCGTATCGTCAATATCTGATCGATGAATGACATCAAATAAATGGATTGTATTCCTCGCCGAAAAATCCCAGAAGTCATATAGATGAGTAAATTGTTTTCTTCACTAGCAAATGGATCATCCTCTGCTTCTTCTTGTTTGTATGTATTGATTATCTCTTGGAGCTTTTCTTCTACTTCTTTTTCTCCGATCAGTTCTACTGGTTCTTTTTCATATCTGTTGCGGATGAAAAGCTCGATATTTTTTTGTACTAGTTCTTCAGAAACAATCTTTTCCAATGCTTCAGCCGGAGCTCCGATCTCATAATGATAGCTTTGGATCTCTCGATTGATCTCAGCAGCTACTTTTTTCGCATAGTCCGATTGCATGTTTTGCTCTAACATAAAATGTTGATTTGCCAAGGTGCTTATTAAACAAAGCATAACAGTCAGGCAAAACAGGCAGACAGAACTAATCATAACAATGATCCGTTTATTCCATTTATTTTGAATTTGTTTCATTACGCCTCCTCGTATTTGTTTTTTCACTGAAACGAATGATGGTTGGTTATTGTTTAAATAGTTAAAATGATTCAATAGTTCAACTATACTTTACTGTACGTAAGGATACAATGAAGGCACACTCCTTCTTTTTCTAATAAAAAAAAATTTTGGAACTCTTGCTTTTTTGAGGATTTTTATGTTGAGAAAAAAGCGTTTCATTATCAAAAAGATAAGAACTCCTTTAGAATGAAAGTATCTGTAGTACCAATAATGCAGACAATTTTGTGAATCTGAAAGGAGCATCTCCAATGAAAGCAGTCACTTGGCAAGGAAAACAAAAAATGGAAATCAGAAACGTAGATGATCCAAGAATATTAGAACCAACAGACGCAATCATCCGTATCACAGCAACCGCCATTTGCGGCTCCGATCTGCATCTTTACCATCATGGTGAAGCAGTTTTGGAAAAAGGATATGTTGTAGGTCACGAACCTATGGGAATCGTCGAAGAAGTAGGATCACAAGTTCAAACATTGAAAAAAGGGCAACGAGTGGTTATCCCTTTTAATATCAGTTGTGGTCATTGTCATTTCTGCCTGAATCACATGGAAAGCCAATGTGATGAATCAAATCCAGATCAGTTATATGGTGGGCTTTTCGGTTTTGGCAAGTTGAATGGCAATCATTGGGGTGGGCAAGCAGAATACCTAAGAGTACCTTATGCAGACTCTACTTCGTTTGTCGTTCCAGATAATAATCTTCCTGATGAAAAAGTTTTGTTTTTATCAGATATTTTGCCTACAGCTTATTGGAGCGTTGAAAATGCAGGCGTAAAAAAAGGTGATACAGTTGTGATTCTAGGATCTGGTCCAGTCGGTCTATTTGCTCAAAAATTCGCTGTAATGGCTGGAGCAGAGCGCGTGATTGCAGTGGATCCAGTACAACATCGTTTAGATAAAGCGGCTAATTACAACGGCGTGGAAACTTATTTCTTAGAAGACACGGCCCAAGCTGGAACGGAATTATATGAGTTAGCTAAAGGTGGTGCCGATGTCATCATCGATTGTGTAGGAATGGACGGGTTAGAGCCTGTAAAAGAAAAAGCAAAAAATTTGGTGAGCCTACAAAGCGGCACGATTTCTCCATTACAGATGGCTTCGCAAGCTGTCAAAAAATTCGGAACCGTCCAAGTAACTGGTGTGTATATGACGCCAGCTTCTTCTTACCCGCTTCAAGAGTTTTTCATGCGGGATATTGCGGTCAAGCATGGACAGGCACCAATTATCCATCTGATGCCGAAAATCTACGAAATGATTGCAGAAGGACTATTTGATCCTACACAAATCATTACTCATTCGCTACCACTGGAAGAAGCCGCACAAGCATATGAGATCTTTGACAAAAAAGAAGATAAAAATATAAAAGTTGTTTTGAAACCTTGAAATCAGTAAAAAATACAGGTGATTTTCTTTATGCCCAAAATCAAACGAAATACCCATGAGATCGAAATAGGAAAAGAAGAAGATATCGAAATACGAGGACGACGCTTCCGCTTCTATTTCCAAAACCGTTACACATTGATCTCACTAGCTGTCGATTTATTAACCGGGATTTTCTATATTTTTGGAAGCCTTGCTTCCTTAACTAAAATCCCCGATCGATATGGCACCTATTTTTATTTGGCTGGTGCTGTTTTCTTGACGATTCGTCCTATTCTCAGAATCGTTAGGAACATTTTTATTTACGACGAGAAAAGAACAAGGAAAAAGCATGGGAAGGCAGTTTAGCCTTCTCCATGCTTTTTTGTTATTCTTGGGTTGTGCATATTTCGCATACTGCGATTCGAAAAAATTTCTAAGTATAGAACAATTTTGCGGTTTCCTTCTCTATATGCTGTTTCATGTACCTACTCTTACAGCGTCATTTGGTACACTCGCACAGGAATTCCTTCATTATCCTGAGCCATCCCGATAAATTGCCAATTGTATTTTTCATAAAAATCCGTATGATCCGTCACAAGATAAAGCATCTTTACGCCCATTTCTGCAAAGTCCTGCTTAATCGTTTCTAAAATCATTTTGGCAATCCGTTGGTTTCGGTAGTCTTTTTCAACAAACAGTGCACAGACATTCGGAGTCAAATCTACTCGATCATGAAAATCATTTTCAACAACACCTGCACCTGCAATAATCTCTCCCAATTCATCCAACACCACATACCATTGCGGAACCGATGTGTTTTTTCTCGTGCTTGCTTGGATACTTTCTTCATAAACAGCAACTGGCAGATGCCATTTTGAAGCAAACCATTCGGCTGTTTCTTTTATCAACGTCGGTCGATCCCGCAATTTTATGACTGTTCTTCTTTCCATTTGTACTCTCTCCCATTCATATTTGGTCTATTATAGCACCTTGTATTTCAAATAGCTTTTCAATCGCTTGATTTTTTATTCTAATTGCAAATGTAGCGTAAAATTCGTTAAAATACAGAAGAAAGGGTGATCAGAATGATTGCACATAAAAGAGATTTGCTCCATGCAATACTACTTTCTTAGATCTAAAAACTATTGCATGGAGGAAAAATGAATGAAAAAAACAATCTACGATAATCAAGAATTTTTTGAACAATACAAACAAATGGCTCGTAGCCAACAAGGACTGCAAGGCGCTGGGGAATGGCATGTCTTGAAAAAATTACTCCCTGATTTCAGGGATAAGCAAGTATTGGATTTAGGATGTGGGTACGGTTGGCACTGTCGTTATGCTGCAGAAAACGGTGCGAAAAAAGTGATTGGTGTTGATTTGTCCGAAAAAATGTTGCAAGTTGCCAAAGAAAATACACCTTTTACAACTATTGACTATCTTCACGAAGATATTTCTCTGGTTGATTTTCAAGAAAATCAATTTGATGTCGTCATAAGTTCACTGGCTTTCCATTACGTCGAATCGTTTGAACCACTTGTCAAAAAAATCAAAAATTATTTAAAAGCAGACGGTCATTTTGTCTTTTCAGTTGAACATCCAGTATTCACTTCTATTGCTGAACAGGATTGGATATATGACGAAGATGGCAACATAAAACACTTTCCTATAAATGACTATTTCTATGAAGGAGAACGATTAACAAATTTCTTAGATTCGCCTGTAAAAAAATATCACCGAACGTTGACAACCTATCTTGAAGCTCTTTTATCTAACGACTTTCATATTCAACATGTAGCAGAGCCCATTCCCTCAGAAAACATGTTGGAACAACCAGGAATGAAAGACGAATTGCGCCGCCCAATGATGCTGATCATTTCTGCTGTGAATAAGAAACGCTAGTAAAAACTGTTTTGCAATATGCACGATTCGTTTTTTTACACTGACTATACCAAAAGAAAAAGCAGAACCAGATAACCGGTTCTGCTTTCTTTTTTCATTAAGCATCCAAAGCTTCTTTTCTTCTTTCTTGGATCGTAGCTACTTTGACGAACGGCAGATAGATCAAAATAGAAAGAATCAGATTGACAGCGGCCAGTACACCACCTGCAATACTCTTCGTTGCCAATACACCGCCAATAATTGGTGGCGTTACCCATGGTGGCATAACAGTAGCTGCTGGCACTAAACCTGTAGAAGTCGCAAAGTACGCAACACTAACTAAGACCATTGGTGTCAAAATAAATGGAATGAACATAATTGGATTCAATACGATCGGTAAACCAAACATCGTTGGTTCATTGATATTGAAAACACCTGGCGCAATCGACAAGTTTGTTACAACCATATACGGTTTGTTTTTACGTCCTACTAAATAAATAGCTAACAGTAAACCTAATGTTGCACCTGTTCCTCCTAAATTGACAAAGCTGTCGAAGAAAGGTTTGTTCACGATAAATGGTGCGCTATGTCCAGCTGCGATCGCATTGACATTTGCTTCGATTGCTGGCGCATTGATCGTTTGCATCAAAGGATCGACCATATTCGCCCCGTGTAAACCAAAGAACCATAAGAATGGTGTGATAAATGCAAGCAATAATGCAGATGGATAAGAGTTCGCAAGTCCCATAAATGGTTCTTGGACCACTGTATAGAACGAACCTACGATATCATCAACCCCAAATGCAGCAAAAATTGCAGCAACTAAAGCAAAGGCAGAGATAGTGATCATTGCTGGCAGTAATGAAGCAAATGCTTTCGCAACTGCTGGTGGCACACCATCAGGCATTTTGATGATCAATTTTTCATTTCCGCTTAAACGTACAAAGATTTCTGTTGAAATAATCCCAACAATAATAGCAATAAACAAACCGTTTGAGCTCATACCTAACGCTCCGCCTAAAGCAAAGAAAGAGCCTAAAGAAATCACACCTGCGGAAACACCGTCTTTTCGGTAGCCGTTAGCTAAATGATACGCAAGTAAGAAAGCAATCAAGACAGAAAGAATGGCAAATGTGCCGTTCCAAGCTGCAGCCCCGAATCCTTTCCATGATTCACCGCCAAAAATTGAATTCATCAATTCTTGGAATCCGGGAATCGGTAAGTTATTGATCATTACTGCTAATGCTCCTAAAATCATTAACGGCATACTCACCATAAATGAATCCCGAATCGCAACTAAATGCCGTTGTGCACCAATTTTTGATGCGACAGGTATAAAATGTTTCTCCATAAATGCAACAAATTTATCCATAAATCTTCCCTCTTTTCTTTACTGTGGATTACGCGTCCAACCGACGATACAGGTCAATGATCTCTTTTGCTAAATCTGTAAAAGCAATAGATGTCATCAGGTGATCTTGGCTGTGGACTGTCAAAAGTGTTACTTCAACGTGGTTTCCTTGTGCTTCTTGCGTCAGCATCTCTGTTTGAGAGTGATGTGCTTGGACTAAAGATTCCTCTGCATCTTTGATTTTTTCATCTGCTAAAGTGAAATCTCCTTTTTTCGCAGCAGCAATCGCTTCCATTGCATCGCTTTTTGCATTTCCGCCAAACATGATCAGACCCATGATGGCTTCTAGATTTTTTTGATCTTCCATTTCTTGTTTCCTCCGATATTTTTATTATTTGTTTATTAGTTTTTCTGCTTGGTCGAGTACTTTTTCACCATTCATCATGCCATAGTCAGCCATATTGATCACATCTAAAGGAATACCTTTAGGTGCTAGCTTTTCAGCAAATTGATTTTGCATAAAACGTACTTGCGGACCTAAAAGTAAAACGTCTACATTTTTAGATTCTAGTTGATTATCTGCATCTGAGGCAGAGACAGCAAAGATATCTGCTTCTATTCCTTTTGCTTCTGCTGCTTTTTGCATTTTTGTGACTAGGAGGCTTGTACTCATTCCAGCTGAACATACAAGCATGATTGTTCTCTTTTCCATTTTAAACACGTTCCTTTCTATTTCTTACACTTGTATATAAAGCAAGTAGTGTGCCAACTTTAAAAGCGCTTTAAAAAGTTGATATTATCACGTTTATGGTCTATACCAAGTTGCATACACACTAAAAAAGAAAGCGCACACTAAACACACAAATTCTTTTTTATTGTGTTTATTTCTTTTAACGTGCACAAAAAAAGTTATGACAAGTCTTCTGTCATAACTTTTTTTGAATAAGAGGTTAAAATGCTACTTTCACAACCTCTTTTATTTCAAATAACCAGCAAATACAATCAATATCTTCGAAAAACTTCTAGTTATTTATAGGCTTCATCAGGTAAACTTAATTCTCTCTTATCAATCAGAGATTGATACCATGAAGCAGACTTTTTCAATGTTCTGCTTCGTTCATCGTTCAATTCGATTCGAACTAATCCATATCGATTCTTAAATGCATTCATTGGTGAAACACAGTCAGTGAATGCCCATAGCATATAGCCTTCGCAATTGGCACCTTCTTCTGCTGCTTTGATCAAATAACGCAAATGCTGTCCGATAAATTCGATACGATAGTCATCTTGCACGATCCCTTTCTCATCCATATACTGTTCTTCATGTTCTCTTCCCATACCGTTTTCTGTTATCAGCCAAGGAATATTACGATAATTTTCTTTTAGATACATAGCTATATCATACATGATTTTTGGATAGATCTCCCACCCTCTGGAATTGTTCATTTTCTTCCCAGGCAAATCAAAGACTTCATAATATCGTTCTGGATGAAACGGTGTTTCTTCATTCCATTGGTAACGAGGAGCACGAACGCGTTTAGGGTAATATTGATTGATCCCAAGGAAATCTACTGTATGATGTTGGATCGTTTCTAAATCCTCTGTTGCAGGATCGAAATAAATCGATTGTTTTCGACACAACTCCAAGAACTCTTCTGTGTAGTACCCTTTTACCATCGGATCAAAAAATACTCGATTATAAAACAGGTCATACATATAAGCAGCTTTTTGGTCTTCTGGAGAACTGGAACGAGCATAGACCATCTCAGGATTTAAAATACAGCCAATCCTTCCGCCATAATTGCCACTATGGTAAATTTCTACAGCTTTAGCCGTTGCTAAAACTTTGTGATAATTCCACATCATCCATTTTTTTGTGTTTTGTTCATGCGGCCAGCGAACAGCATCCAAATAGCAACGCGTTTGGGGAACGATTGGTTCGTTGAATGTAAACCAGTTTTTTACCCTGTCACCGTAACGATCAAAAGCAATCTTTGCGTACTTAGCATAAAAATCAACCACTTTTCTTGAAGACCAGCCATCATATTTTTCCAAAAGAAAAGCAGGGACTTCGTAGTGTTCTAAACAAATCATCGGTTCTACGTCTGCTTCGATCAAAGAGTCGATCATTTCACTTATATGCTGAGCATATTCTTCATCTACTATACAATTCTCGTAATCAGTGAAAAAACGAGCCCAATTGATAGAAGTCCGATAATGTGTCAGATGGATGGATTTCATCAAATCTACATCCTGTTGGTACTGCTCCATAAAATTAGTTGCTACGGCTGGACCATACCCATTATGCCAAACAAAATGTTCATTTTTATACCAGCTATCTATAAACGAATCCTGTCCCTCTTTTTTTCCTTTCCAACCTTCCGTTTGCCAAGCAGAAGATGCTGCACCAAGAATAAAATTTTCCGGAATAGTAATTTTCATGATTTCCTCCTGTTTTTTAGATCCCATCATTTTCCACACGATTTGCTACTTTTACGAATGGCAGATAGATCAAAATAGAAACAACAATACAAACAAGTTGCGTAATAACTGCACCGATATTTCCTGCTGTGGCCAGATAAGCATTGACGATCGGCGGCATTGGCCAAGGAACCATTACAACTGCTTTTGCCGCAAACCCTAAAGCGGTTGCAAAATAACCGATCGTTCCTGTAACAAGCGGCGTTAAGATAAACGGGATAGCTAAAATAGGATTCAGCATGATCGGCATACCAAAAATAACTGGTTCATTGATGTTGAAGATCCCAGGAGCAAGAGATAACTTGGTGATTTGTTTCATATCTTCTCGCTTTCCCACTAGCAATACTGCTATCAGTAGACCTATCGTGACTCCAGACCCGCCCATACTCATATACATATCCCAAAATGGCATAGTGATAATGTTTGGTACTTCTTTTCCAGCTTCAAAAGCTTCCGTATTTACAGCAATTGCCGCTAAAAGCAACGGTTCTCGAATTGGCTTCACCATTTGATTCCCATGGATACCAATCACCCAAAAGACTTGCGCAATGAACATCAGTAACAAAATACCCGGTAACCCTTGAACGACACCTTCTAATGGTCGTTGCACGACATTGTAAATGATATCATAAAGGTACATCCCTGTAAGTTCTTTGATGATAAATCCCGCAGCCGCGATACCTGATACTGTCAGAATCGTGGGAAATAACGCAGAAAAACTGGCAGAAACATTCGTTGGCACGGTATCAGGCATTCTCAGCTGTAGTTTCTTCTGTTTCCTCAACCAGCAATAAAGTTCAATGGAAAGGATGGAGACCAACATTCCCAAAAATAACCCTTTCGTATCTGTATATTGTTTAGCCAATACGTTTTCGACTATAACAGTCTGATTTTCATTCACTAATTCATAAACAGTTGGATTAACAGATAAATAAGACATCACTGCGATGATACCAGGGAATACACCATCCACTTTATTCAGCTTTGCTAATTCGATCCCTATCAGAAAAACAGCATAGATGGTCAAGAAACTTAGTGTGACATAGCTGATGGCAGATGCGATAGGTTTTAATTCTTCTAAAAAACGCAAAAAACTTATCTGTGCTAACCCATTTTCCGAATCAAAGACCATTGCTGAAAACAACGTGCCAAAAGCACCCGTAATAATTACCGGAATCAATGCAGCAAATGCGTTTTTTATCACCATGATATACCTTAAATTATTGATTCTCGTTGCCACGTTCCCTAAAACATTGGCTAATTTATCCATAAAACTCATTCCAGATCCCCTCATTCCTGCTTCTTCTCCTTGCGTCATCTCTTTTTGCCTGTTAGTCAGCGCTTACATTTCGGTGAATAAAAACTATTTGCTTGTCCGTTTTACCAAATATAAAACAAAAATTCATCTGATGTATTTATCATAAAATACATCAGATGAACTGTCAATTAGTTTCTTTCTTCCCAATTATTTTCTGTAATTCTCTCCGATTTGTTGCCATATGGACAGTCATCGCATCAAATGCCGCAAGTACATTCCGCCTCTCGATAGCCTGAACGATTTCTGTGTGGATATCGATCGTCTCGATTTTCAAATGCTGGATATCATAATTTTTGTTAAATAAAGCAATCGATTCATTAATGATTGGAATGATATGCAGTAACGCTACGTTTCCGCTAGCTTCTGCAATCGTCGTATGAAAATCGATGTCTAATTGAACATGATCTTGTGTACCTTCTCGAAAAGACGTTTCAATCTTTTGCGTTAAGCTTTTCATTCGGCTGATTTGATTTTTCGTTGCATATTCCGCCGCTAACCCTGCCATCTTTGGCTCCAGTAAATATCTCAGCTCAAACAAGTCTCGTATCATCCGGTCCTGATCTTCAATCAAAGAAAAACCGAGCGGATCATTAGCAATCCCTCGCTTATCACTGACAAATGTCCCCGCTCCTTGCCGAACTTCAAGAATATTCCTAGAAGCAAGCGCTCGGACAGCTTCTCGCACCGTGCTGCGTCCTACCTCTAAATAATCGGACAACTCATATTCATTCGGCAACTTATCCCCTACTTGCAACTGCTTTTCCTTTAAATATCTAAGGATCTTGTCCGTGGTTACTTCTACTAGGGTTTTATTTTCTTCCAAACCACATACCTCCTTTTCATCTGACGTATTTTTTCGTAATTATTATAACACGTTTGAATCATCTGATGATTTTTTGTATAAAAAAATCGATTAATCCGTTCATGGATATACAAACGAAGCTATTTACCATAAAAAAAGACTAGGATAAAATTCACTCCTAGCCTTCGATCATTTTTATTTTGAACGACAAAACGTATGATGTTCAATAATAGATGATCTTCATTCGATTCTTGATGACATTTTTTGATAGATGGATAAAAAATTTGATTACATCGTATCTATTCTAGAATTTGGTCGATTTTCAATTCTTCCTCTGGTGAAAAATCTAAATTATCCATCATTCGAACACTTTCTTGTAACTGACTTAACCGACTTGCGCCAACCAGTACACTCGTAACAGATTTTTGTCGCAAATTCCATGCAAGGGCCATTTGCGCTAATGATTGCCCTCGTGATACGGCGATTGTCTGCAGTGCTTTGATTTTTTCCAGAGTTGATCCAACCTGTTCTTCTGAAAGGAATGGTATTTCCTTACGATGTGCTCTAGAATCTTCAGGAATCCCATGCAGATAACGATTTGTCAGCAAACCTTGGGCAAGCGGGCTGAACGTGATTGCTCCTAGACCTTCTTCTTCTAATACTGGAGATAAGTCGTCTTCTAGTAGTTCACGAGAAAACATATTGTAGCGCATCTGATGAATAATGAATGGTGCTTCTTTTCTTTTTAAAATTTCAGTCATTTTTTTGGTATCTTCTCCATTATAGTTGGATATACCAATATATAATGCTTTTCCTTGTCTTACAAGTTGCATCAATGCTTCTGCTGTTTCTTCCAAAGGTGTATCAGGGTCTGGACGATGATGATAGAAGATGTCGACATAATCTAGCCCCATTCTTTGGAGACTCTGATCACAACTTGAAATGATAGATTTACGAGAGCCCCATTCTCCGTATGGACCTTCCCACATATGATAACCTGCTTTGCTAGAAATAATCAGTTCATCACGGTAGGCTTGAAAATCTTCTCTAAAAATACGCCCGAAGTTTTTCTCTGCAGCTCCAGCAGGGCCTCCATAATTATTCGCAAGGTCGAAATGGGTAATTCCCATGTCGAATGCGCCTCTCAAAATCTCTCTTTGGTTATGGATAGGATCATAATCACCAAAATTTTGCCATAATCCGAGAGATAAAATCGGTAATTTCAAACCTGAATGACCGGATTTACGATATTCCATTTTTTCATAACGTGCACTATCTGCAATATACAAATTTTCTCCTCCTTACCATTTTTAAAACGTTTTCTTTTATTCTGCTTTTAGTTTACTACATTTTAAAGAAAAGGAGTTAGTCAAAATGTTTTTTTCTTGTATTTTTTTACCATTTGTTTTTTATTCGTTGATAAATCAGAAATTGCTTACGTGCTTGCTGAATTTTTTTATAGCGTTTCGGTTGTTTTTTGTAAAATTGCTGATGATAATTTTCTGCTGACCAAAACGTACCAGCTGGTTCAATTTTTGTGACGATTGGTTGGCGGAACGTTCCTGAACTGACTAGTTCCTGTTTCGATTGCTCCGCTAATTTTTTCTGACGTTCGTCTTGATAAAAAATCACCGGACGGTACTGCTTCCCTCTATCTTGAAATTGTCCAAAGGCATCTGTGGGATCAGTTATTTGCCAATAGATTGTCAATAAATCGCTATAACTTATCTCTCTCGTATCATAAATGATCTCCACAGCTTCCATATGACCTGTGTAGCCACCGCTCACTTGATCATAATTTGGTTTTTCAACATGTCCGCCCGTGTATCCTGACAAAACAGATAGGATCCCTTTTTTCGATTCAAACGGCTCGACCATACACCAGAAACATCCCCCTGCAAATACTGCACGTTCTTGATAGTCAGCATCTTGCATAGCATGCTTGGAAAAGTCATATTTTTGCTGCGTGTCAACTCCTTCTGTAAGCAATAAATAAAAATCCATTACGTCAGGCGTTAGATTCATCCGGATAGCTAATGGACGTAGTGTTGCTTCTAGTTTTGTTAACTGTTCTTTAGCGGATGTATTTTCTCTTATGTCATTCTTTGTCTGAATCAATACTTTTCGTTCCCAATCTCGTGTATTCGGATTTAAAATCAGATTATAAAGTGTTTGAATGAATACTTGTTCCTTATCCATAGACTCTCCTCCTTTCCGAAGAAGACAAGCTAGTGACTTTAGCTGTAATTTATCATAAAGTGAGGAAATAAGCGATTGAATCGTATTTATTCAAAGAAGATAAGCGGCTTCAGATGATATAAGATGATCTTTATCTTAAAAAGCATACTCTATGGTCTATGGTTTGGTTTAACTAAAAAACGACCTCTGAAAAAAGGGATGTTCTCCAGTTCTCAGAAGTCGAGTAAAGATGATTCTTTTTTTATGAACGATAATAAACTTCATCCAAAAACAGACCTTGTGCAGGGACGGTTTCTCCTGCATGCTGCCGCACTTTGCTTTCGAATATTTCATCGATTGTTTCTATCGGCATGGCACCTGTACCGATTTCTAGTAATGTTCCCATGATGATTCGCACCATTTTATATAGAAATCCGTCTCCGACAAAAGTAAAATGAAGCATTTCTCCCTTTCGTTCGATAGATAATTCATCAATCGTACGTACCGTAGATTTTTTGGATTTTTTCAATGCAGAAAAACCAATGAAATCATGTGTACCCATCAATTTTTCGCAAGCTGCATTCAGCTTATCCATATCCAACTCTTGAGGAAAATAAAAGCTGTGATTTCGTTCAAATGCTGAAGGAATCACGTTGTTCCAAACATAATAGCTGTATTTTTTGCCCACCGCATTATATCTTGCATGGAAACGCTCGGGCATTTCTTCGATTCTTTTGATGACAATATCCCGCGGAAGGTAACGATTCATAAAGTCGATCATTTCTGCCAGTCCAATTTCTGTGTTTGTTTTGAAATTTGCCACTTGTCCTCGCGCATGCGTGCCGGCGTCTGTTCTTCCTGATCCAATAATTTCTATCTCTTCATTTGTCATCTGATGCAACACTTTTTCGATTTTCCCTTGGATGGTTTTATCGTCATCTCCAAGTCTTTGCCAGCCTGAATATCTTTTTCCGTCATATTCGATTGTCAACTTGATGTTTCTCATATTTATTTAACTCCTTTATGATCAGTTACAATTTATTTGCTTCATGAGTATAACATAATCTAAATAGCGTAGCTTGCAAACTATTGATGTCTCCTTGATTTTCAGATACTCATTTTAAAATAATGCTAGTTTTCCTAATTCTCATTGTCTATACTTGATATATATTCTTTAATCTATTATCGGAGGAACTTGTTTTGAAAAAACTGTTAAAAAAAGATGCTTTCACTTACTATTCTATTTTAAGCATCTGCTTATGGGTCGTTATCGTTAGTCTTTATATGTGGTGGCCTATTGCTGGAAAAGCCCCTGTTGAGCTATGGGATGGTCAATCCCAACACTTTGTTTCATTTGTTTATTTTGGCGAATATATTCGGGAAATAATCAAAAATATTTTGATTGATCATAACTTTTCTATCCCAACTTATGATTTTAGTATTGGTTATGGTCAAGATATTTTAGGAACATTACATTACTATATCATTGGTGATCCTTTTTCACTATTAGCAGTATTTGCTAAACCAAAGTATGCAGAATTTGCCTTTTCATTAGCAATCATGTTACGCATTTTCTTTTCCGGAATCTCTATATCGATCTTTCTTCGATATAAGAAAATGGCCAACTATCAAACTTTTATCGCCACATTCATTTATGTATTCTCTGGTTTCGTACTAAGTTCTGCTTGGAAACACCCTTACTTCATCAATCCGATGATTTATCTACCATTGCTATGTTTGGGGCTTGAGTATATCTTCGAGAAAAGAGGATATAAATTCTTTACGTTTATGATTTTCATTTCTGTTATCAGCAACTTTTATTTCTTTTATATGCTTTCTATCTTAATCTTTTTATACGCTGTTTACAGATATTTTGAACTTTATACTTTAAAAGACTATAAAGTGTTGTTTTCTCTTTTATTCAAATCTATTGGTAGTTACGTATTAGGAATAATGATGGGCTCCGTTATTTTCATTCCCGTAATTAATCAATTTTTCAATGCTGGACGCGGGGAGATTCATTCAACGCTCTTACCTTTTTACACGAAATCATTTTATTTGAATTTTGTGAAAAACTTTATTTCACCAGTTTACGGAGGAGAAGCCTCAACTGTCACAGCCTTTTTCCCAATCATCATTTTTGTATTATCCGTTATTTTATATCGTTCTAAGCAAAAAAGTAATTTTGCAAGACTTGATCTTTTTGCCATTAGCTTGTTGACTATTTTCTTATTCTTTCCATTTTTTGGTAGTCTTTTCAACGGATTCTCTTATAGCACGAATCGTTGGATGTTTGGTTATGCATTCTTTTGGGCTTTTCTAACAGCAAAATACTTACCTGTTTTAGTTGAATCCGCAACTGATTTATCAAAAAGAAAACGGTTTGTGCATATTTCTTCTATTGTTTTCTTTTTCTTTATCCTTTTCACTTTTGCAAACTATAAGCGAAATGTACCGCCTTATATCGGTTTGATCTTCCTGTTGCTCTATTCAACTATCTTTTTATTGTTTGCTAATTCAAAAAAAACAAAAATCGCGTTGAGTATACTGGTATTTTTGAATGCTCTAGTTTATGGAGCCTTTCAAACAAATATCAAAATCAATCCCCTTATCATTAACAGTTATACTGATAAAAATATCGTAGAAAATGATTATTGGGCACCAAAAAGTTCAGCTATCTCAGATATTATCAATAAAGATACTGACTGGTCTCGGTATGAATTGTCTAAAACTGGAAATCCTCGTTCCGAAGAAAACAATGCTTTGTTAAGGGGAATAAATAGTACGAATTTTTATTTTAGTTTAGCAAATAAAAATATTTTTTCCTTCAATAAGTCTATTGAGAACAATATCAACAGTGACTATGAATATTATGGGCTAGATAGTCGTGCAGAATTGGGCACTTTAGCAAATAGCAAATATTACGCAAAACTAAAAACTGACACTAATCAAGATGTTCCTTTTGGTTATACTTATTTACAAACAATCAATAAAAATGGTCAAGATGTAGAAATCTATCAGAATACAAATTTCCTACCTTTTGGCTATACGTACGATTCCTATATCAAACAAAATGATACTCAAACTAGTTCATTAGCTATTATGGATAGTATGACAAAAAGTGTTATTGTAAATAAAGATATCTCTGGTCTAAAGAAAAATCAGATTACCGATAAAGGAATCAAAAAACTGAACGATCATATACAGCAAACGGATGGAGTAGAGATAAAAGGAAATCAGTATATCGTTTCTAAGAACAATGCAACTGTTACGTTCTCTGTAGACGCTCCATCTGATTTGACAAATAATTATTTGTTTCTACGGTTTAAGGGAATAAATTATCCTAATACACAACCAGGATTATTTCTTCCAACTGAGACTGCCACGTATTTAAAAGTAACTTATGGACAACTGTCAAAAGAGTTTAATTTTCGAAATCAATATCAAGGATGGTACGTAGGGATCAAAAATTCCTTACTTAATTTAGGGGCAGTGCAACCTAATCAAACTATTCAAGTCAGCTTTAGAAATCAAGGAGTCTATACATTTGATTCTATTGAGTTATATACGCGTGACTATAGTCAATTAAGTACGGAAATAGCTAAATTAAGGGAAAACACACTTCAGAATGTTCATTTTTCGGCAAATGAAGTATCTGGTGAACTAAATCTGGAAAAAGAAAAACTGCTTTTATTAACCATCCCTTATGAAAAAGGATGGACTGCTTATGATAACGGAAAGAAAATACCAATTATCCAATCGAATTATATGTATACAGGATTACTCCTCAATCCAGGTAATCATCAAATCAAACTGATCTATCATACACCTGGTTTAATGACAGGTTGGATACTCACTATCGTTGGATGGATCATCTTCTTATTCACTATTATCTTGAAAAAACGATTTCCTTTTAAATAATTCAAGAAATTGTGTCAGAAGTGGGCAACTTCAAGAAATTTGGGTTTATTTCCAAAAGATACTTCTGGAACACCCTTTGTTCGGAATAAGGGACTGTGACAATACTTTTGTCGCAGTCCCATTTTATTTCACTTATATTCTAAAAGATAAATTGCCATTATGAATTACATGAATTCATAATGAATCACTTCTTTATATTCCTCATATAATTCTGCGTTTCGCAGATCGCCCCCGTCTAAATTCGCCGAATAAAATATAGGAGGATGTTTTATCCCATTTGCAATAAGCTGTTCGCAAACTTCCACGATGATCGTATTGAGGATGGCTGCACCGATTACAGTAGAGGAAGGACCGGCTTTTTGTACGATACCTGTCAGCTCACAGCAAGCATCTCCTATATCCCCATGGTTATCGATAACTATATCAGAAACCTCAAACAATCGTTTCCCTGATGAATGACGACTAGTCACCGATCGTGAATATTGGACATTCGTCAAACTAATGATTTTTACGCCCTTCGCTTTGGCAGCTAACGCTAAATCAATAATGATTGGGTTTCTTCCCGATACTGAGTGAAGGATCAATACATCTTGATCTTTAAATGAAACTGTTTTTGCTAAATTCGTTCCATATCCTTCTAAACGTTCCATTTGACTGGTAAAGGTGATAGGGGAACGATCTAGCATTACTTCTCGTCCAAAGATAGCATTGATGGTCATCATCCCACCTGCCCGATAATACATCTCTTCCGCTAAGATACCAGCATGACTAGCACCAAAAATATAGACCGAACTTTTTTGCAGATTCGCTTGGGTCAATACATCGATTGCTTCTTTGATTGACTTTTTTTCTTCCTTTTCAACCAAATCTAATAACTGTTTGATTTTATCCATATATTTGAACATCTAGAACCCTCCAAACAAACCGCTGAATCCTCTACCGATCATTCCCCATAACGACAAATCATTTCCGCCGAAAATCAATATCCAGCTTTGGATCGTCGTACTAAAAACAATAGCTGAAAAACCAGCTAATACGACCATGACAAATGAAGCTGCGATTGTTCCGACAACCGCTCCACGAAAGCCACCTTGACCTTCACCGATGACTGCTGCACCACCACATTCAAAGAAACTTGTGATTACTAATGGCACAAGCAACACGCCGAATAGATGGAATGAATTCGCCAAAACAACTAAAATCGTAGAAGTGATCATTGCCACGATAAAACCGATAATCACTGCATTTGGTCGATAATTGAATAAAATAGGCACATCAAATGCTGGTTTCGCTCCCGGTACGACTTTTTCTGCAATCCCTTGAAACGCTGGAATGATTTGATTGATCAGTAGTCGGACACCATATAGCATAATGAGTAGTCCTGCACCAAAATTCAACCCTGCTTCAATCGAAAACATCAGGAGATTATCCCCTTCTGGTATCAAAACAGGTGCGATGATCCCAACTACGGTATTCATCAAGAACATGACGAGTGCACCTGTAATTGAGATTTCTCGGAAAAATGAAAGATTCTCAGGTACTTTGATATCTTCTGTCGATTTTTCTTTATTTCCTACTCGTTTTGCTACAAATCCTGAAACTAAAGACAAAACACCCGTTGGATGACCAATCAGGAAAGAATCATCTCCCGTAGCATCCCAGACATATTTGCGCATGATCCACGGCATGAAAGACCAATAACAAGCCGATAAAATCCCGCTGATTCCAATCAATGCTCCCCCTGACAGTCCTGCTTCCACACCAGCTGATACAAATACGAAAGGAAACCACCAAAGCATATGACCTGTTAAAAAGATCGTCTTCACAGGTGTAAACCGAGCAATCAATAAATGGATAATCAATCCTAAAAACATAGCTAATCCGACCGTCCCGCCATATTCTGCAGTAAACGTCACATCAGATAGTCCTTCTGTCACTTCTACACCCAACTGTGTTTGGACAGCTATATTGATTGGAGAAATCGTACCGACCAGCATATTGACTCCGGCGGTCAAAGCAACCATACCAAATGCAGCGGTCAAAGCTCCCTTAACCGTTTCTGAAAATGATTTTCGCTGGATGATCAGCCCGAGCATCGCAATCAAACCTAACAAGACGGGCGGATTCTTCAAGATGTGTTCACTAATGAAATTCATTCTTTTATTCCCCCTTATCAGCTAGATATTGTTCCAATTGCGCCTTTATTTCTGAAGTATCCATATACTTTTTTATAGGATAAACAGGCGCTTTTACAGAAGCTTTTAGTTCTGGAAGTAATTCATGACTTGTAAAATAAACATCTGCCATCGTTGCTTTGGCAGTGGATAAATCTGTATTTTCCACTGTCGCCTTTAAACCAAGCTCCTTAATTACTTTATCAAGAGACATTTTCAAAACCATAGAACTCCCTACACCAAATCCACATACTGCTAAAATTTTCATTTTTCTTCCTCCTTATGCAAATAACTGAATGATTGTTTCTTTATTTCCTGATAAAATCGTTTGATACTTTTCATTGTCCATAAATATTTCCATGATATCTTTTAATCTCTCCAGATGGCTTTCGTGGTTTTTGGCAGCTAAAACCAAAAAAATATGGATTGGTTTCCCTTTCATATCCACGGCATCTTTTACGACTAAAAGACTCATACTTTGCTCGTTTACTCCAAGACCTGGTTTTGCGTGCATCAGCGCAAAATAATCAGCCAACACCATATATGGTCCATTTTCTTCTACACTTCTGATCATGTTTTCTAAATACGTATGCGTTATCATTTTGTTTTTTAATAATGGATTGCTAGCGATTTCGACTGCTTTCATCCAATTTTCAGCCGTTTCTATTACTTGGATTTGATTTTTCGGCAGCAATTTATTGATAGTACTCATTCTCTGACCTCCAACATTTTTGAAATAAACCAATTTTTATCCTCTATTCCTTGCATGACCATTTTCATCACAGGTTCGACTTCTTTCACATCTTCTTCTCGGATCATTAGCAGAACAACGATATCTGCCTTTTGATATCCCCATGAAAATGGCTTGTCTGCTATCAATACAGCAACCGAAGTTTGTTCTACGACATTAGGATTGCCATGAGGAATAGCAAAACCATTCTCCAAGTATGTTGATTGGATTTCCTCACGTTCAAAAATAGAGTGGAGAAATCGCTGTTTCGAATCTTCATTCTCAAACTGTTGCTGATCAACCAAAAAACGGATAGCAGCTTCTTTTGAATCAAAGTGATCAAAATAGACATTAGAGGAAATAAGATGTTTCACTTTTTCAGATATCGAGCCTTCGATGTTTATTTGTTCGTTATCTATGACCAGATCGATATAATGATTCATGATACGTTTCATATCTCTAGCAGTAACCATTGGCGAGATTCTTACTACTGGTCTAATTTGTTTAGGTATATCGACAGTGGAGATAATCAAATCTACGTCAAACAAATCTAGTCTGTTCAATTTATCGACAGATGCTGTTTCGATACTATCGATATCAGGTAAGATTCTTCTGATTTTTGCAGAAACAAATGAACTGGTTCCCATGCCATTGGGACATACGAATAAGAGTCTATTTAATCGTTTGACACGCTCGATTGCTGCTTGGAAATGGATAGCTACAAAACCTACTTCATCTTCGGACAAGCTTACTTGATAAGGCCAGCGAAAATCATTTAACGCAAACCAGACAACACCATACAAAGAAGGATAATTTTGTTTTATCTCATCTATCAAAGGATTTACGATGGTCGTTTGAGCCTCAATACGTAAAAGCAGCTGATACAGATGTACAAGCAGATCTTCTTCTAAACGACTATCTTGGGTAAGATCTATCTGAATGCCTCTACTCACTTTTTGGATCAATTGCCGGATTTTTTCTCTAAATACTAAAGGGATCGTTTCATTTTTCATGAAAAAGCGTAAACCACTTCCCACAATAACATAAGTCAAATACTGTACTTCTTCTTGCGAAAATTGGTAAATACGCTGTTCCTCTAACTGATGTAACAATTCACAAACGAGGGGATATTTGTTGAATTCTAAAAAATACTTTCCATATTGATTTTTACCTTTTAAACTGATTTTCTTCCCTTCTCTTGAACGCTGGATCATCAATAAGATCGAAACAATGATACTTGAAAAGTAGCTTTCTGGTATCTCAATTTGCTTGTCTGCAATGCTCTCGCGAAAAGATCGTTCGACTATTGCTAGAAGCTTTCGATCCACTATTTCTCTTACGATCTCCAATTCATCAAAATGATTCAGGATCATACGCTTTAGTACCTTCTGAACCTGTATTTCATTTCCTTCAAAATATGTCCCGAAACGATCAAAACTGAGATTCAACCCTTCTTTCGCAAATACATATTTGATGTAAGAAATATCATTTGCGATACTGCTTCTGGAAACATAATATTCTTCAGAAAGTTGCTGGTAACTTACATGCTCGAAATTGGACAGTCTGTTCAGGATCGCTACTCTTCGAAGTTTGCTTTCTTGATATTGTATTACACTCATTTCCATCACCTTCTATATTCACTATAATTTTTTCTTATAAGGAGAACTAGACCAAATAAAAGATTAAAATAACCTGAGAAATCATACACTACTCTTTCTCAGTTAATATACGCTAAAACAAAAGCTCTACAAGAAATTTATGGAACTTTATTTCAGAAAAACAAAAAAACAGCCAACGGACGAAATGTCCGCTGACTGTTCAATTTGACGGCTCAAGTTTTACTGTTTGAGATGCAAGATACTCAACCAGGCAATGGGCACATAATTAAAGAAAAAACTGATTCTTTGGCAAAATCCTATTTTATTCAGTAATGGCCAAGAATTTATAGAAGGAATTCTTGCCAGACCATAAATCGCCGCAAAAAGCAAACTGATCACAGACAGTCCAAGGTATAAGTGGCTTACGTCCATTTGCCCATTTTTTCGATAGATCAAGAAAAGAAGAATTGGAAACAATAAAAAACCACTGTAACCTAAACCTGATCCGATATTATGGACCCATGTCGAGACATTCCACGAAGATTCATGGGTATTGATACTGAACAAACCTGTAAAGATACAATCACCTATACCATAAAAACCGATAGATGCTGTAACTAGGGTAGCTAGCACACGAGATGTACTTGCAAATGCAGCATACAATGCAGGCAATGACAGGATGAAAAAAATCCCTGAAACCACTGACCAAATAAGAAACGCCTTTCTTACAGGACTGGAAATCTCTCCAAATACACTGATCACACTCTTCATTTGATCTAATTCAGGATAATACAATCCTAATACGTACGGAGTCAAAAAATCACTCAACACGCCTAATAGTAAAAAGAAAAAACCAAATTTACGTAAAAAATCCATGATGCGCCTCCAATAACAATTACCTATGCTTTTAATTGTTATTATAAACGACTTTATCTCGATTTAACAGGAACCTCTATTTTACAGGATCATCTATATAACTCATTAAAAATTTGAATCGTCTTAAGGTTCATCCCTAAATATCTAATGTTCAACGTTCATTTAATCCGTCTAATCGGTCTTTCAATTTGATTTTTTCTCCACTTCTTTTACGCGCGCCTAATTCTCCTATTGCAGTAAACAACAGATCACTTGACGAATTTAAGGCAGTTTCCATTGAATCTTGGATAACACCGATAATAAATCCGATACCGACGATTTGCATCGCAACATCATTAGAGATACCAAACAAACTACATGCTAATGGAATCAATAACAGTGAACCGCCCGCAACACCTGAAGCCCCACAAGCAGCTAAAGCAGACAAAATACATAAAAGGACTTTCAAAACAAATGGTGCTTCAATCCCTAAGGAATGTACAGCCGTCAATGACATCACGGAAATAGTAATCGCAGCACCGCCCATATTGATCGTAGCACCTAATGGGATCGATATGGAATAAGACTCTTTCGTCAATTTCAATTTTTCAGCCAGCATCATGTTTATCGGGATATTTGCGGCAGAACTTCGGGTAAAGAAAGCGGGAAGCGCACTTTCTTTCAAACAAAAGAGAATCAATGGATAGGGGTTTTCTTTAATAAACAAAAACGTGAGGAACGGGTACACAACTAATGCGACAAACAGCATCGTGCCGATCAACACAAGTAAAAGCTGCAGATATTCTGCCAATCCAGCGATTCCAGTCGTGGCAATCGATTGATAAACCAATCCTAAAATCCCTATCGGAGCGAATGCAATAATCACTTGTACGACTTGTGATAATGCTACAGATATTTGATCCACCAATTCTTTTGTCGATTCTGAACGGGCTCGAAAAGCTAGACCTAACAACACAGCCCAGAATAAGACACCAAGATAATTCGCATCAATGAGCGATTGAACAGGATTTTGTGTGACATTTGTCAACATCGTAGATAAAACACTTTCCAAATTTTGCGGTGCTTGTTCAGATACTGTTTCTTGTAAAGTAATAGGAACAGTAAAAATTGAACTTATAATCACTGCTACAAGTGCAGAAAGCAATGTTCCTACTAAATACAAGACTAAAATAGGCTTCACAAATGTCTTATTTCCTATTTTATGTTTGGCAATTGAAGCCATCGTCAAGAAAAAAACTAGAAGAGGCGCAATTGCTTTCAAGCAACTGACAAACAACGTCCCCAATATTGAAATAAATGTCCACGTGGGGAAAAAGATACCAAACAATATTCCGACTAAAATACCAACAACAATACGTTGAACTAACGACATATCCAAAAACTTCTCTAACAAATGACCACCCTTTCACAATTTTAACAATCATTGTATCATTTTATCTAAAGAAACTAAAGGTGCAATTTTCTAAAAATTCTAATAATATAATTGGCAATTCATGCTCTTACAACATTCAATTTTAGTATTGGAGGGTTTATTCAATCTCTAAAGAAGTCGAGAGAAAACTATTTATCGTTATTATTAAAGTTATCCAAGTAAAACGTAATTAAGATGAAGGATGAAACTAGAAATTTCATCCTTCATCTTAATTCTTAGACATAGCAATCAATTAATATTTTCCACTGAGACTCTTTTTTCTCTCACTCTCACTGGTTTACTTACCCATAAACGATTTGATTAAAGCCATTTTTCAATTCATTATTCGCTGTCTCGTTGAAGTAAAGATAATTATCGGGATTCCCCTGATTTTGTTGTGTCACCAATACTTTTGGCTGATTTTGCTGAAACCCGAATAGATAGACGTGCTTTTTCAGATATGGTTCTGTCTCTGCATCGGAATAGACGGCTGTGATTTGATAATCTGCTTGACCTGTCCCGCTTTCTGACCATTCTGCAGAAACAGGCACTCCACCAATAGCCATCTTCCACTCCCCATTCAAAATAGCTTGAGGGACTTTAAGACCATATAAGTCCACACTCATTTGATTCGTATAACTTTTGTATTGTTGTCCCATTGTTTGGCCCCATGTGGTCATAAATGCCTCTAATTGTGCGGCTTTGTCTGCATTCCACAGTGTTTGTTCGACTTGTTCGCTGCTTTCTGAAGAGGAAGATGAAGCCTCTACAGAAGAACTTGAAGTAGATGTTTGAGTTGTTTCAGTCGTTTTGGAAGACTCTGACGAAGTAGAGGTATCTGCTGTTTCTGTACTTGTTGCAGTTGACTTGCTCTCTGTGCTAGTCGTTGTAGTAGTTGCAATTGTTGTTTTCGCTGTTTCTTTTGTTGATTCTTTTCTTGGATCATTCCCGTTGGTACAACCAGCTAACAAAAAAGCTAGACCCATTGTTAATAAAATCCTTTTTTTCAATTAAAAAACTCCTTTCGATTACTCCCCCACTTCTTTATTCTATCAAATAAGCAATGTGATTTTATTGATTTGTTGTATTTTCTCATCCATCTTTTAAACCATTTAAACACTAAGAAGCACCCGCTGATGTCTTATAGACAACATCAGCGGGTGCTTCTTTTTATTTTATTTTTAAGACAAAACTTCGTGTTTTTTTCCTGTTTTTCTCACACTTTATATTTGTATTTGAAGAAACATAGACTTTTAGTCATCATCGTCTTCCTCATCCAAATCTTGTCGGACAGTTTTTCCTTGGAGTCTTTGTACTTGGTAGATGATTTCTTTATTGAAACTTAAAAGTTCAACAAGCAATTGTTGCAAGCCATATTTTTCTTCTTTTTCAGCTAACTTGATTGCCCGTGTGATAAAGACATTTTGGAAATCAAAATCTTTTGCAAAGTTTTCCAACATTGTTGAAGCTGGTAAATATTTGTTTTGACCATGTTCGTAAATTTTTCCATAACGCATGACTTCTTCTAAAGTAGACGGAACGATTTCATTATCAATCACTAACTCATGAGAGATTTTATTGAACCATCTCGCTTCTTGATCAGCATATTCTGAAAAAAGGGTACTTAATTCTTGCGAAGATGTACCCAAAACATACAATTGTGCTTGGATCAATTTCATTTCTTCTAATTTAAAATTTGCTAATACATGCCCCACCATGGCGCCAGCAGTTGGTTTATGATGGTCGATATCTGCTTGTTTTGTTTCTTGAGCAAATTTTTCTTCCACTATATTCATTGATTTACGCCTCTTTTACTTTTGTTGATTGGACTTCATAACCTAATTTTTCCACAACTGCAGCTAATTGTTCAGGGTGGACTTCATCTGGATCAAAGTTTGCTTTGATTTTGCTCGCATTAAACAAAACTTTCGTATTGCTTACCCCAGGCTGTTGAGAAACCGCATGTTCGATTTTTTGCATACAGCTTGGACAAGCTAGTGTATCTAATTGCATAATAATTTTTTTCATCGTAGTTCTTCCTTCCTTTTTCTTGATAGTCTTATTCTAGATTACAGCTTCCATAAAAAAATTGATTCTTATCAAGTTTTACGATTTTTCTTCTTTGCTTTCGTGTCCAAAATACAATAAACGCATCGCGTTAAAGATAACGATCAAGATACTAGCTTCGTGAACGAACATCCCACTAGCCATGTAAATAAACCCGGCAAATAAGCCGATGAGTAAAAATAAGACGACACCAATGGCAATCACTACATTTTCACGGGTATTCAAAACAGTTTTCTTAGCCAAACGGTAGGCATGAACCAACGATCCAAAACTAGATTGCATCAAGACAACGTCACTCGTTTCGATAGCGACATCCGTTCCTGATCCCATAGCAATCCCGATATCAGCCGCAGCCAAAGAGGGAGAATCATTGATTCCATCTCCAATGAAAGCAACGCGCAATCCTTGTTCTTGGTATTTTTTCACAAATTGAACCTTTTCGTCTGGTAATAATTCAGCATGGACTTCATCAATACCTAACATATCAGCTACATAATCAGCAGTCATCTGATTATCACCTGTCAGCATCACTAACTGTTTTGCTCCTGCTTGTTTCAACTCAGCTAATTGTTCAGCGACTTCTGGTCGAATCACATCTGACACACCAATGATTTGAGTGATTTTTTTGTCGATTGCTACAATAATGACCGAGCTGCCTGTTTGTTGTAATTGATGTAAATCTTGTACTTGATTTGGTGTGAGAGAAAGTTTGTGAGCGGCAATCAATTTGGTGTTGCCCGCACAAACTGCATGACCATCAATCTCAGCTGTGATTCCTTGTCCCTTGATCGTCTGATTATCTTTGACTGCTAATTGTTGAAAATCAATGTCTTTCTCCTGAGCATAATGGATCACGGCGCGCCCCAGAGGATGATCGGATAACGTTTCTAATCGAGCCACTAAAGCTAAGCTGTCCCCTTCATCCTCTGTATAGTTCTTGATAGTGGATACAGCAGTAGTTCCTTTGGTCAATGTACCGGTTTTATCAAAGACAAAAGTATCGATTTTGGCAAAAGTATCCATTGCTTCACCGCCTTTGACTAAGATGCCCCGTTTCGCTCCATTACCGATTCCTGCTACATTCGAAACAGGCGCACCAATGACTAAAGCGCCAGGACAACCAAGAACCAAAACAGTGATTGCTAAACGAAAATCACGACTGATCAGACCAACAAGCAACGCAATAAGTAAAACGATTGGAGTATAATACTGAGAAAATCGATCAATGAATTTTTCCGCATGGGATTTGGTATCTTGTGCTTCTTCAACTAATTCGATAATTTTGGCAAAGGTCGTATCATCTCCGACCTTAGTTGCTTCGATCGTCACGTAGCCATCTGCTAAAATCGTTCCAGAAAATACGTCATCTCCACTGATTTTGACGACTTGTCGTGATTCACCCGTCACTGCGGCTTCATCCGCATACCCTTTCCCGTCAATGACTCGTCCGTCCACAGGAATAGCTCCACCAGTTTTTACTAAGACGATATCGCCTTCTTCCACGTCATCGATTTCCACTTCTTCGGTTGTTCCATCTTCTTGGACAACGCTGGCAGTCGATGGGGCCATCTCGGTCAAAGCCTTGATTGATTCCCGCGTTTTGGTCAATGTTTTTTGTTCCAGATAACTACCAAACAAAAACAAGAATGTAACGATAGCTGACTCCTTGTATTCTCCGATCATAAAGGCACCAAGCACAGCAATAGTAACGAGTAAATCAATTGAGATAACTTTGACTTTTACTGCCTGATACGCATGGATCATAATAGGTATGACCGCAATAATAGAAGCTATGGCTAGAGCAATGTTATAGAACAAGACAAATCCAGTAAATTTTCCGATAAAACCAAAAATAATCAACACAGCTGATAAGGCGGTAATATGATTTCGATGCTCTTGGATCCACTTTTGAAATTTCATTTTTCTCCCTCTTTTCCTTTTCGTTCTTACGAGACTAAGTATAGATACTTATCCATCATAAAAAATTGACCACTATCAAGTTTAGTCAAAAAGGCGGTTTTCTTTTGGCAGAATACACTACAAAAAAATAGTTAGCAAGAAGACTCACTAAAAGTGTTCTTGCCAACTATTGTCGATTCTATCGAAATTTTCATTGAATGATTTTCCTGTACAGCATACATCGGAGATCTATTTCTTTATCTAAGATTTTTATCTTGCTAATTTTTTCCTTTAGTCTTTCAAATCCACGTCGTTCATAGAATTGATACGTACAGCCACTATCTGTAAAAAGGAATATTTCTTTTCCTTTCTCTCTTTTTTCAAATTCTGTTAGCAACTGGGTGCCGATGCCTTTTATTTTCAAATCAGGATTTGCAGCTAAAAAAATGATCTCTCCATCTGGCGAATGCTTTTTTAAATATGCTGCAAGCATTTGTTCATTCGCTATCTCGTAAGCTCCTTTACTTTCTTTAGCAAATATATTTTGTAAAAAATCGAATATCTTAACATATATTTGCTGTCCAAAAGAACGATGTTTCTTTTTTTCTCCTTTTATCTCCGCCAGCAAAACACCTGCCAACTCGTCCTCTGCATACAAAGCAAGAATTTGAGTAGCTCGATTCAACTCCATATACAAAAAATATCTTCCGTAAAGATTCAGCAGAAGTTCATTTTTCATATATCTCTCAAAATTCATTCCTTCAACAGCAAAATAGATCGCTTTTTTGTAATCTTTCTTTTCTAAGGGTTTAAAAGTTAGTTTCATCATTTCGCCTCCTTAACTTCAATGATTGTGTTATACTTACATTATAATAGACACAGTGTCTACTATCTATAATCAATCATCTATAAGATTGTCGATTAAGCGACAGCTTTGCTTCGATATGTCGGATAAGGAGATAGGTAAATGAAAAAGACAGATAGACGCGTCAAAAAAACAGAAAAAGCTTTGGCTGAAGCACTATCCACATTATTAGTAAATAAAAAGATTCAAGCAATCACTATACGCGAGCTAACAGAAACGGCAGACGTACATCGTTCGACTTTTTATACACATTATAAGGATATCTATGATCTATATGATCAATTAGAAAGCAACTTTTTTCGGGATCTAACTGAAATTCTCTCTTATGATCCAGCCCATAGCTATGAGGAACTATACACTCGCTTGATCGACTATGTTTACGCAAATACTTTTTTATATCGCTTGTTTATCCTCAACCATGGTGATATTTCGTTTCAGAAGAAGGTTAAACAAGTTATTGAAGAAAATTATCTGAACATATGGCTATACGAAGACAAGAAAACGATTATCACAGAAGAAATGAGATTCTTCACTACGTACCACGTCCAAGGTTGTCTATCCGTTCTCAATCGGTGGGTAGAAAGCAGTTACAAGTACTCTAAAAAAGAATTATTAGAACTCTTACAGAAACTGAATGATCACATAGAGAAAATCATGCCTTGAATAAAAAAGGCTGTGACAAAAATCTTGTCGCAGCCCCTTTTTCCGGTAATAATAGATGAAAAAATTCTTGAAAAACTATGCTGTTTTTCGAATTTTTTTATAAGAGTGAAATATATTTAGTTGCTTCAACCATACAAATTTTGTAACAAAAATAATGATTGTACACTATTACTTAATTATCTTTTGATGGCTTCAATTAACCAACTGCTATCGATGATTGTTTTCGAGTTTACTTTAAATTCTTTTGAGAATCTATAATTAATAGTTGAAGGAATCTGGGCTTTTATCATCGTTTTTTCTTGCGTTTTTTTCCATCCTATTCCAATTTCTCCATGAATCGTTCTTAAAGTCCCTTCTGCAAATTCTATATCATCAGGAATATAAGGATCAATTAATAAATCAGTAGACTCTTGTGTCTCTTGATCAAATTTGATTCCCAATAAAGCAGAGATAAACCACTGACTGTATGATGTGAACATAGCATGATTTAAAGAAGATCCATCCATTTTTTTAAAATACTCGCCCAACGCTTCACTATTATTAGATACCATAGAATAAAAACTTGGATAACTTTTCCTTGTGAGCCATTGATAAATTAAATCTTGATCATCTAGAATTTCATATGACCACGCCATGCCAAAAATCCCCATCTTAAAGACACCATCATCTTCCCTAATTTGGTTTTTGAATTTTTGTAATAATTCTGGGAATTCTTTATCTAATCCAGCTTTGAGAGAAAAAATATAGCTTGATTGGCTGCCACCTTGAAAATAACCTTTAGAATTGTAATATTCCTTTATTAGTTTTTCTTTTACATACCTGATTTTTTCTTCTAACTTTTCTGTTTCAAAGCTCATTCCTTTGGTAAACACAGCTAATTTTTGATAGCTTTGCAATACTATTAAATACATTGCTGCTGAACAAAATTCTTTATCTGGCGGTGTTTCTTTGTTATTAATAAGAACAGTATCTACAGAACCCCAATCACCCAAACAACAATACTTAATGTACTCATAATCAAATTTCAAAAGATAATTCAGATGTCTATTCAAAGATACTGAAATTCTTTTGTCCTCAATAATGGACATTCCATAATATTTCATATATTTTAAGACAATGACCGGAAGCACTAATTGCCATCCTAACGAACCAGCGTTATTACTAGGTCCAAACGTCTGGATACCCATAAATGGAGCAGTTTGTGTTATTCCTCCTTCAAGGGTTTGATCGAAAATAAAATCAAGCAACACTTTTTTCAATAATTGTTCCGAATCAAATGAATAAATTTGAGATTCTATTAATGCGACAATATCTCCACCATATCCTAGTCTTTCACGAGCACAATCTTCATAATATGAACGGATATTATTTCTTTTGGTTTGAATCGCAATACGTTGAAGATCATTCAACAACTGATTAGAAGTATTGAATTCACTTGTTATTGTAAGATCAGCATAAGTATCAAATGCATGTAAATCATTGATATCAAAAATAGCGCATTCTCCCTCAACTTTCATATATCGAAATGAGTGATAAACATACATATTTTCAAATGTCGTTTTACCGTCCCCACATAGAAACTGATCTTCCTGTATGATTGTATCTGATTCATTAATCCCCTGTTCCGGATCATTGATTCCATATATGCTTGTAGTTGTGGTAGAATAGTCCAATTCGGTTTGTGAATCATTGAGGCTCTCAGCATAATTAATTTTTATATTTTGTTTTTTTGAAGAAATAGTTAAAGAAATCTGCCCTGAAATAATTTTTCCAAAATCAATCAAATAACCATATTTTGTTTTCTTTATTACATTTGGTTTTCTTTTTTTCAATCTTTTCGTTTTTGGTATAGTACTTGGCACAAGTTTTCCAGCTGGACCAACGATTTCCGTTACCCTCATATTTACTCGAGTAGTTGAATCAGGATTACTTTCCTCATTTTCAACAAACGAAACTCTTTCGCCAATATAAATATTGTCGAATAGAATTTTCCCTCCTTCAGCTAACCAATCATGATTACTCTCAACGATATTTCTTTGTTTGCCATTCGCCAATTCGCTGATTGAACAAATGAGCATTGGCTTACCAATGGAAAGGCGATGTCTCATGTTGTATTTCCCTAATAATTTCAACGGGGCAGGATTGTACCAACCATTTGCCAATTCTACTATAATTTCATTTGAACCTTCTTCCACAAAAGGATTAAGCTTATAAGTATCATAATACACTTGTTTACCATAGTTCGTTACATCTGAATTCAAATAGTAATCATCTATTCTTTTCCCATTGATATAAGTTGTATAGTATCCTAATCCACAAATATCTAAAAATAAATCTTTCTCTAGTCTCTCAACTATAAATGATTTTTTTAGAATAATAGATGGTCGATCTCTGTAATACATATTTTCTTTCTCAATAGGATTATCTTGTCTTGTAATCCAATGTGCGTTCTTCAAATTAGAGTTTGCGGAATAAAACGTTGTATGAAATTCTTGTATACTTTCTTCCCCCTCTATAATGATATGAAGCAAGTACTTTTTTCTTTGATCAGAAATAGTTGGAAACTTCACGTTGCTAAATTTTTTATTTCCTATCTCTTGTTTGAGAACGATATCTTGATCTTCGTTCATAATATATAACTGGGCTTTTTTTTGAATTATGTTTATTCGAGACCAATTTATTATAATCGATTCTTCTACATCCACAGCATAATTAGTATACTTTCCATTTATTGTTATTAAATCGGTACAATTTTCCATAACGCCTCCACATTATTCAATGACTTAAGAATTTTCTATGCAGATAATTACGCTAGAATTCCTATTATTGATAAAAAGATTCCAATTACCATAATCGAAACGATGATTGCTACAGCATTTTTTGCATTTCTTTTTTTAAGTAAATAATAGACAAGCAACGTGATAAGCAATGGGAAGAAATTAGGCATGATACCATCTAACATTTCTTGGATCTTTATGGTAGATTCTCCAACCGTATATTTGATAGGAATATTAATTTTCACAGTACTTACGATAAGAGAACCAACTACCATCATTCCGACCACATTTCCCATAGTAGCCAACCGTTTTAACATTTTATTGCCGTTTTCTCCTGTTAACAACGCAGATCCTTTTTCATACCCCATAAAAATTCCTTTATATTTTAAAGGCCAAATAGTCAAACTGAACAGTATGAAGAAAAGGATAGGACCAATTGGATTCCCTTCAATTGCTAGCCCTGAAGCAATACTCATGTATATAGGAACTACTGTCATTGCTAACAAGCTGTCACCTAAACCAGCAAAAGGCCCCATCAATCCAGTTTTCACAGCAATAACAGACTCTTTTTGATCCTCTGGTGTTTGTTCCTCCATAGCCATTGTTATTCCTAAAATCGGACCGTATACATAGGGGTTAGTATTGAAAAACTCTAAATGTCGCTTAATTGCAGCCACCCGTTCCTCCTTTGGTTTATCCCCATATATTTTTTTCAAAGTCGGTACTATTGAATAATATGCACCTAATGCTTGCATTCGTTCAAAGTTACTTGTAGCCATTAATAATTGAGAACGAAAGAATGCTTTTGTTAAATCTTTTTTTGTCATCTTTGATTGCTCATTTTCTATAATCATAAATCGTATACCTCCTCAATAGCTTCTGAATCATCATTTTTATTTGTGACAATTTCATTAGACGTTACACTAACATTTTGTGTTGAGTCCTCCCGATTTATCATTAGATCATATAAACCAGCTAAGCAAACTCCTATGATCGAGATAGCGATTGTTCCTAAATTCAAATATGCTGCAAATACAAAGCCAAGAAGCAAAAAAATCCACATATTTTTACCTAACATCATCATCAACAACATACCCATACCAACAGCTGGTATAATGCCTGCAGATACAGTTAGTCCGTCAAAAATTTGTTCCGGCACAAAATCCAAAACTGATTGTACTGCTGGTCCGCCAAAATATGCCGCTAAAAAGACAGGAACTGAACCAGCAATAAAACTTAATGGGATTCCTAAATAGTTATATCGTGCAACTTTGTCAAAATCCCCACTTTCCACTGCTTTCTCTGCTTTATGAAGAAAAACAATATTGACCGTATTCGTTAACATAATGATTTGTTGACACAACAATGCTGTTGGTACAGCTACTGCCAAACCAGTTGCTAAACCACCGCCTGTCATAATGGCAATTGCCACGCCAATTATCGCTCCTGTTGCTTCATTAGGCGGGATATATGCGCCGATTGCTGCATTTGCCAACCACATCATTTGAAGCGTACCACTAATTACCAAACCTGTAGTGATGTCCCCCATTATCACTCCTGCAACTGATCCAGCTAAAATTGCTTTTGGCGTTCCAGTCCACAGGGTTCTTTCATCAACAGTACAAATCCCAGCCCACACTGCTAACAATATGCATTGTATTAACATTTATTATCCCTCTCCTTCTATCAATTCTGATATATGGATTTCTTTATCTGATGGAATCATTTGAACGGATACTTTAACACCTTTGTTGCTAATATTGACAAGTGCTTGTTTTTCTCTCTCATTTAAAGAAATAGCCCGCGTGTACCTTGTACGAGTAGAGGTAAATTTCATGCCGCCAAGATTTAAATAATTAAAATGGACCCCTCCATTTAACAACGTCTCTACGTCTACAGGATTCGTTAATAATAATAAGGTTTTTCTTTTAATTGCAGTTTTTTGATAGATTTCTGCAAACTGTTCTACTCCGAATGTTCTTACAATGACATCTTGAGGTGCCATCATATCGAAAACTGATTTTTGAACAGGGTCATTTGTTATCGAATCATTAATAATCAAGATTTGTTCAATTCCTTTTTGTTTTACCCAAGTTGTGACGACTTGGCCATGTATTAGACGATCATCAATACGAATCAATTCAATTGCCATCTACAATCCCTCCACTTTTTCGATTATTGGTTTTGGTGTTTCTATCTGTTTCCAACTATAAGACATTAATTCATTCATTTTCTCCATCACATAGTCAGGTGCCTTTTCTCTAAAATTAGACAATTCAAGCAGAATCCCTAGATTGAACCCTGCAAAAGCATAGTAATCCTTTCTTTGGTATTTCATTAAAATCATCGCGGCTGCATTACTAGGTGTTCCTCCAAAAATGTCACATAAAATAAGCAGTCCATTAGTCGTATCAAGCTCTTCTATTTTCTCTTCAATTTTAATTACAAAATCAGCTAAGCTCATTCCTGGAAATAACGAAACCACACTTGCATTACTAAAATCACCTTGTATCATTTCTAAACTATTTAGTGCTTCTTTAGCAAAAAAACCATGACTTGCTAAAATAACTCCCATCTTCTTACTCATCAAATGCCTCCCTTCAATAAAAAACAAAGCAAAACTCGTGCCATTTTTTAATTTATTGAAATCTAGACAATTCTAAAAAGAAAAAATGCACATGTAATACGCATAATAAAAATATTGGACTTTCACGTACGTAATGATACAGATAAATACACAAAAAACATTTTTTCTAACTAAGATTTAATAAAATTGGTATAAATAATCGAACACTATCTTCAAACGCCACTCTCAGCTTTTTCCATAAGTATTTAAGTGTATTGATTTTTATATTAAAGCGCTTTATATTAATGGGAGGAGGTATTTTATGAAACGAATAGACAAGGTACACCATTACTGCACCGCTTACACAGAAAGCCTTTCAAAAAAAATTTTATTAAATGATACAGATATTGGTATAACCGCAAAAGAAGTGTCTTTGGAATTAGATATTTTAAGAAATAATGCTTCTTCGGATCTAAACAAACTCATGAAGCAGGACAAATTATTAAAACTATCAGGAAAACCAACCAGATTTCTATGTAAAAAAATACTCTGTCAAAGACTAAACCTTCGTTATATAGGAGAGACAGAAATAAATTCCATACAAGAACTCATGAAAGATAACTACTCCTCTAAAAAAATTCATCCTTTTGATTCGTTGATCGGTGCAAATAAAAGTTTACAACCAGTCATTCAATTAGCAGAGGCAGCAATCAATTATCCTCCAAGAGGGTTACATATGATGATTTTTGGAGAATCAGGGACTGGCAAAAGCTTGTTAGCTGAAAAAATATTTGATTATGGAAAACAAGAAAATATTTTCAACGAAAAAGCAAATTTTTCTGTTCTTAATTGCGCCGACTATGCAAGCAATCCGCAATTGCTGCTAAGTCACTTATTTGGAAATGTCAAAGGAGCGTACACTGGAGCAGATGCCGATAGAGTAGGATTGATAGAAGCTGCTAATGGAGGAATTTTGTTTCTTGATGAAGTCCATCGCTTACCTCCAGAAGGACAGGAGATGCTTTTTCAATTTATCGATAAAAATCAGTTCTATAAACTAGGTGATTCTGTCAATAAGCGCTACGCTTCAACATTGCTGATCACGGCAACTACAGAGCCTCCGAATTCAGCATTATTAGAAACATTTAAGCGTAGAATCCCTGTCATGATCCAACTTCCAAACTTTCAAGAAAGAAGCATTTCCGAAAGATTGGATCTCATATCATTCTTATATAACAAAGAAACAGAACAAATTGGTTCTCAAATAACCGTACAGCCAGATGCGATTCAAGCATTACTAGCTTATACTCCACTAGGAAACATCGGTCAATTGAAAAGTGACATTCAATTATCTGTAGCTCGTGCTCTATTAGAAAAGAAAAAAAACAATTCAAAAGAAGTTCTGATTACGCAAGACTTCTTTCCACCTACAGTTTTATCATCCTTAATAAAAATAAATCTAGCTGACAAAAAAGAGATTGAAACGATTGTTGGCGTAAAGCCATTTGTTTTTGATACCACGTTGGATGAAGACAGAAAAACAATCGCCAACTATGATTTTGTAAATTTTTTTACTAAGAATTATTCAAATAACACCCGTTCAATTACACAAGCATTTAATGATTATTCGCAAGAAATCGCTAAAGAGCGATTGCGAAATGATCATTTCACCTTTTTATTGAACGATGATATAAAAAGCATTGTTTTATTAATATCAGATATTTTATATAACACCTTGGGCATTATCCTAGATAAAAATGTCAGTACTGCTTTTGCTTTATATATTCACAGCCATACTCAACAAAACGATATATTTTTCAGCCAAATCAAAACAACAGAGAAGCTATCTGCTAATGTTATGCTAGTTACACGTAAAATCGTCAAGCAGTTAGAACAAAAAAAGAAAATCATTTTTTCTCAAAATGAAATCCATTCATTGAGTCTTATCGTTTCTTCCATAGTAGAAAATAAAACAAATAGTAAAAATGTCAGTATTCTTGTATGTGCCCACGGCGAGCGCGTCGCATCTGAAATTGCACATACTGTGAATAGTCTTCTTTCCAAAGAAATTATTGTCCCTGTTGACATGCCTTTACACAGTACACCAAAGCAAACTTATGATGCCATAAAAAAAACGATAGCTGACTTTGAATCAACAGAGATCATTATTTTTGCTGATATGGGATCTTTAGTAAATTTTGAATCTAATCTAAGAAAAGAAACCCAAAAAAGCATTTTTATCATTGAACGAATTGATACATTGATAATATTAGAAGTTGCTAAAAATACAGAATTTTTATCTATGGGACTACAATCTACTATCAATAATATTTTAGACATTGATAATCGTAGAAATACTTTACTTAATAATAAAATAGGTTCCAAATTCAATAAGAGAAAAAGCAAAATCATCTACACAGTTTGTCAAACTGGAGAAGGAACCGCCCGATTTTTAGAAGAAAACATTAAATCATTATTGAAAGAATTAAAAATATTTGATGTTGATGTACAATCAATTAGCGGTCATAACGGAACTTCAATACGAGAAACCATGCTACGTTCTAAAGATATAGAAATCATAGCAATCGTCGGGACTGTAAATCCAAAAATCAGCTATGCTCCTTTTGTTTCTCTAGAAGAAATTGTTCTTCATGATGGGTTAGATAAGGTACTTTGTCATCTTACAACTGAAGAACAACAATCAAAAAAGGGTAGCAGCCACTCATTCACAAGAAATATCGTTTTTGATATGGGGATTGAAGCAGTGGACAAATATCTCTACTTATTAGCTGGGAATAAGATTCAAAAAAGCTTAATGGATTTTATCCAAGAATTGGAATGTACTTTCCACAAAAAATTCACTCATTCCATTCTTTTAAAACTTTTGATTCATACAGCGTGTCTAATTGAGCGTACATTGATAAACGGTCATGAACTTAAAATTATATCAGAAGATGACACAAGGCCTTCTCATGAACCAATTTTTCATGTAAAAAAGGCCTTCAAAAATATTGAAACAGAATTTGGGATCACTGTTTCTTATGATGAATGTTTCTTTATCTATGATATTATCGCATCTAAATAATCCTTTTTTATGTAAACGAGTATTTTTTAACTTATTGTTTAAGAGTGATAATATTCCACCCTAACAATTAAAGGGAGACAATTAAAAGTTTGTCCCCCTTTTTGCTGACTATTTTCAATGTTAGTTAAGAAGAACCGTATCCTTCTCGTATCACAATTGAAACTTATTTATTATAATTTATTATAATTTTTTTCAATGGTATTTTTATTTATGATACGGCGCCCCCGCGTTGATCCGGAAAGCACGGTAGATTTGCTCGACAAGGATCAGACGCATCAATTGATGTGGATACGTCATTTTTCCAAAAGAGATCTGAGCATTGCTTCTTTTCATGACGGCTTCGCTGAGTCCTAAAGAGCCGCCGATAACAAAAACAAGGTGGCTTTTTCCTTGGATACCTAATTGGTCGATTTGTTTAGCAAAAGATTCGCTTGTGGGATTTTCCCCTTCAATTGCTAAGGCATAGACGTATTCTTGTTCTTTGATTTTCGCTAAGATCCGTTCTCCTTCTTTTTCTTTTACTTGTCTCATTTGCGCTTCGCTTAAATTTTCTGGGGCTTTTTCGTCAGGAACTTCGATCAATTCGATTTTTGCATAGGCATTCAGCCGTTTGACATACTCATTGATACCTTGGGTCAAGTATTTTTCTTTTAATTTTCCTACTGAAATAATTTTGATATTCATGTTTTCTCTCCTTTGATCTTCACGCTCACTTTGTTTATTATAATCAATTTTTTCGTCTATATGTTTATTTTGGCTATTTTTGTTAAAAAGATTTCCCCAACAGTTATGCACAACATCCACAGGTTTATCCACAGAAAACAGTGTTATTTTACCTTATTTCATCACATTCATTAGGCAAACATACGTTTTATAAAAATTTATCCACTTTATACACAGGCTGTGGATATGTTTTATCCCTTATTTTTCCAATCCTATCCGCGTAGTTTTACACAGTATCTGTGGAAAAAGAAAATCAAATATTTTCATCTGAAAACAATGATTTTTCCTAAAGTTTTTCATAAAAAGTTCACAGTCTCAAAGTAGACTAAAGTCAACAAATAAGACTATACTAACAGTAGATAAATGAATGTAATTGGAGGAGGAACACATGGATAGAAAAAATGTGACACCAAAGATGAAAAAAAATAAAAATAATAGCCTCTGGCGTAAGTTAGGTCTGGGGCTTGTTGGAGGGATCGTTGGAGGACTACTGACAGCTGGCATTTTTTATGCAGCGATGGGCACTGGCAACAATAGTTCTACTGCTACAAGCGGCAATCAGAATTCTGCCGGTGAAACAGTTGTGGAAAATGTCAAAGTCAATGTAGATTCTGATATCACCAAAGCGGTAGATAAAGTTCAAGACGCTGTCGTTTCTGTTATCAACTTACAAAGTCAAAACCAATCAAGCGGTTTTGGCGGACTATTCGGGCAGCAAGAAGAAAGTAGCAGCTCAGATGATAGTAATTTGGAAGCTTATAGTGAAGGAAGCGGCGTGATCTACAAAAAAGACGGAAATACTGCTTATGTAGTCACAAACAACCACGTAGTAGATGGACAGCAAGGTCTAGAAGTCTTGATGAAAGACGGTACGAAGGTAAAAGCTGAATTAGTTGGAACAGATGCTTATTCAGATTTAGCGGTGTTGAAGATCAATTCAGATAAAGTCGAAACGGTTGCCTCTTTTGGTGACTCAAGCGCTCTGAAGGTTGGTGAACCTGCGATTGCGATTGGTTCCCCATTAGGATCTGAATATGCGAATTCTGTCACTTCAGGAATCATTTCTTCCTTGAACCGACAAGTAACAAGTACGAATGAATCGAACGAAACAGTCAATATCAATGCGATCCAAACAGATGCAGCGATCAACCCGGGAAATTCTGGTGGTCCTTTAGTGAATATCGAAGGACAAGTTATCGGTATCAACTCAAGTAAGATCGCAAGTACTTCTGAATCTACTTCTAACGTAAATGTAGAAGGAATGGGATTTGCCATCCCAAGTAACGATGTAGTGAATATCATCAATCAACTGGAAAAAGACGGAAAAGTGACACGTCCAGCTCTAGGTATCACAATGGTCGACTTATCTGCCGTTTCTACTCAGCAACAAGAACAAATCTTGAAGATTCCTTCATCTGTAACTAACGGTGTCATCGTGACAAATGTCCAAACAGCTACACCGGCTGAAAAAGCTGGATTGAAACAATACGACGTCATTACTAAGATCGATGACAAAGAAGTTTCTTCTGGTGTAGAACTTCAATCTGCTTTGTATAAGAAAAAAGTAGGAGATTCTGTCAAGATCACTTACTATGAAGGCTCGAAAGAAAAAACAACTACTGTTGAATTGACGATCGATCAATCGGCATTAAAACAAAATCAAAATAGTGAAAATTAATAAAAAAGAGGTTGTGACAAAGACTTGTCACAACCTCTTTTTTAAATGGTGTTCTTCTGCCAACTCCTCGGTCACAAGTCACAATATTCAACAAACATGAGAAGCTGTTTTTTGAAATTGCTCCTTGTGACTCAGAGTGAAAAGGCAGGCTCACAACCTCTTTATTTTGGAAATGCTTCTCCGACTACGGCATCCTCAGGCAATACTAAGATTCCTTTTTTTGCTGGAGCATTTGGCAATTGCAATTCACGAGCGGAACAAATCATTCCATAGCTGTCTACCCCTCGCAAAGTTCCTGGCCAGATCATCATTCCATCCGGCATCATGGCTCCTGGTTTTGCAACGACAACTTTTTGTCCAGCTTCGATATTTGGTGCACCGCAAACGATTTGCAATACTGTCCCATTGTCTACTTCTGTCTCAGTAATCGATAAATGGTCAGAGTCAGGATGTGGAACGCATGTTTTGACATACCCGACAACGATCTTCGGTTCACGATCAGCTTCAAGCTGTTCTTCGAATCCTGCTTCTTTGATCAATCGATTCAATTTCGCTAATTCTTCATCTGTTAAGCTTACTTGGCCGTTCCCTTCGATTGTTAGATGATCGGAGATATGGAAAAAGTTCCAAGCAACAACTTGACCTTGTTCATCTTTGATCCGAGCAACATTCCATTTACGTTCAACAGTGTTTTCTGTTCCTTTATCGTCGGCTATGATAACCATCAAAGTGTCTCCGACGTGTGCTTTGTTATAAGCAAAAATCATGTTCTTTCCTCCATTATCCTTTGCTGAGATTTATCTTAACAAAAAATTGCATTCACTGCATGAGATTTTTTTCATGCTTTATTTCCTAGTTTTCACAAAATAGAAGAGATTGTAACAGAAGTGGTCAGCTTCAAGAAATAAGAAGGAATTTACGAAAATTGCTTCTCGAATTTTTGTGAAATTTCGGCTTATTTTTCGAAGAAGCTACTTCTGGAACACCATTTATTCGTAACAAGGGACTGTGACAAGACTTTTGTCACAGTCCCTTTACTGTTTTTAGTGAATTGATTAAAAAGGTTATACAAATTCCACTTGCTTAATTACTTGGCTGTTCTTCTTCGTCAGAAACGATCAAGACATCACAAGGTGAATGACGTATGACGTAGCTGGCTACACTTCCTGTCATAAAGCGTTCGACTGCATTTAGTCCAGACTGCCCAACCATGATTAGATCGATTGCATATTTTTTTGGCAATTTGACTGCCATGGATTCACGAACAGAGCCGTAGGCAATAATTCCTTCTATATTTGTGTAATCAACAGATTTCCCATATTCTTTACATTCTTCGATCATTTGCTTGGCTGTTTCAGTTTGCTGATCGACTAGATTTTGATCAATAGGAGCATAGCCCATAAAGTTATAAAATTGCTGATCGATTACATTTGCTACATATACTTTCCCATTATTACGGCGAGCCACTTCTACCGCTTTTTTGAAAGCAGCAAGTGCTTGTTCACTACCGTCGATACCTACTAAAATGTTCTTATATTCTTGATTCATCTTGACCCCTCCTAACAGATGTCAGCCTTTTGTTACACTTTCTAGGAACGATTCAATTTCCTGTTTTGTTTTACGATCTTTATTCACTAGACGACCTAATTCTTTTCCGTCTTGGATCACGACAAAACTTGGGATACCAAAAATGTTCCATTCAGCGGCTACATCTATGTACTTGTCACGGTCTACTTCAATAAATTGCCAATCAGAAAAGTCATTTTCGATTTCAGGCATTTGCGGTTTGATAAAACGGCAGTCTCCGCACCAGCCGGCAGTAAAGAAAAATATACTCTTTCCAGTTTCTACGTAGCCTGCTAATTCTTCTAAACTATTTGGGATAATCATTCTTTTTCCTCTACTTTCTCTTTATGTATTTTTCAATTAAATTATACACCTTTCTTACGAACTAACAAACATTGATCCTCTTTTTATAAAAAAAATCTGACAAAAGGTTTCTTTTGCCAGATTTTATAGTTTCACTATCGCGTTATTTTCCGTATACGATCGTATTCACTGTTGATTTATCCAAACCTTTCAGTGTTTGAATCAACATTTCTCGTGCAGCTTCAAAATCGCGAATACTGAACATCGTTTGATGCGTATGGATATAACGCCCCACTACGCCAATCACTGTACTTGGGATTCCTTCATTTTGTGTATGAGCAGCACCTGCATCTGTACCGCCTTTTGAAACAAAGTATTGATAAGGGATATTGTTTGTTTCAGCGATATCCAGCAAGTATTCACGCAAACGAGGAAGCATGATCAAACCTGGATCTTGGATACGCATCAATGTACCTTCTCCTAAATGTCCGAATGTGCCATTTTTCGTCACTGTGTCATCTGCTGCAGAGCAGTCTACTGCAAAGAACAGATCTGGCTTGAATTTATTGACAGAAGCTTTAGAACCACGCAAGCCTACTTCTTCTTGGACATTCGCGCCTGCAATCAATGTATGACCTAATGTTTCATTTTGTAACGCTTCTAAAGCTTCTAATACCATTGTACAGCCATAGCGGTTGTCCCATGATTTACTGATAATATTCTTTCCGTTGGCTGTTTTGATTGTTTCAGCGTAAGGAACGATTGTGTCTCCTGGAAGGACACCGTAACTCATTGCCTCTTCTCTTGATTCAAACCCAGCATCGAACAAAATATCTGTTACTTCTACTGATTTTTGTCCGCTTGTTCCTCGCAATAAATGTGGGGGAACGGAAGAAGAAATACATGGGTAATTCTTACCAGTAGAGGTTTTAAGTGTAAAACGTTGAGCAGAAACAACGTAAGGGTTCCAGCCGCCTAGAGGTACGACTTTAAAAAGTCCGTTTTCTTGGATTTGTGTCAGCATGAATCCGACTTCATCCATATGTGCTGCGACCATTACACGAGGTGCATCCGCTTCTTCATGGTGGCGCAGCCCAAAAATGCCGCCCAAACCATCTAACTGTAACTCATCTACCAGCGGTTCCATATGACTTTCCATATAAGCGCGAACGTCTTGTTCAAAACCGCTTGTTCCTTGTAATTCTGTTAACTCTTTGATTCGTTGAAATGTTTTTTCTTCCATATGCTATTCGTCTAAATTTCAGACTAAACTCCTCTCAGACTTATATTGATCTACGGATAAAATATGATTTTTTCTGCAGACCGATCGTATTTATTATAGCTTATTTTTTCTGGTAGCGGTTATTTATTTCAAAGAAAATATGAGAGTGTGGTAAAATAAGCACAAGGAGTAGCAAGTGAGAAGAAGGAGGTATATCCACATGTATGAAGAAAGCGAATTAAGCTATTTTAAAGGCGGGTTAGCCGTTGGGATCGGTCTAGGATTATTGAGCGGGGTAGCTTCAACGATTTGGTATCATCGCAAAAAAGTGTTATCAGCAGACCAAGTGCTTGAAAATATCAAAACATCTTTTTTAAAAGAAGGCGCAATCGAAGGTTCTTGGATCTCTTTTGAAAAAGAACCTATTAGGAAATTCGCCGTTCGGTCGAGTGCTTATCGGGGTGGGCTTTCCCGGATAGAAGATGGCGAAACTGTTTATTATGAATTTTTAGCAGATGCTCATACAGGAACCGTATTAGACATTTCAAGAAAAAAGGGCGCAATAGATTAATACGTCAAAAATGAAATAACGAATACGCACCCACTATCTAAAAGAGAGGTATCCTATCCTTCTTTTATAGTGGGTGGTTTTTATAAAAATAGGGCTATTTCCTCTTAGAATAGCTAGTATTTATAGTTATTATACGGTATTCTTGAAATAAGATTAGTTTTATTATATAAGGAGAGTGACAAATGGAATCACGTGAAAAAATTGCCGTGCTCATTCCTTGTTATAACGAAGAGGCGACAATTTCAACTGTTATTGAAGATTTTAAAAGGGAATTACCAGAAGCAGATATTTATGTCTATGATAATAATTCGACCGATCGAACATACGAATTGGCCGTTCAAGGTGGAGCAATCGTAAAGAAAGAACCACGTCAAGGAAAAGGAAATGTAATCCGTCAAATGTTTTTTGATATTGATGCCGATTATTATTTGATGGTAGATGGTGATGATACTTATCCTGCAGAAGCTGCACATGGTTTGCTTGAGAAATTACGTTCTGGCGAAGCAGATATGGTCATTGGCGATCGTCTATCAAATGGAACCTATTTTGATGAAAATAAGCGTCCTTTCCATGATTTTGGGAATAATCTGGTTAAAAATACAATTACTTACTTATATAAAACAAAAATTCGCGATGTCATGACCGGCTATCGAGGATTCAATCGAATTTTTGTCAAAAGCTTCCCTATTATGAGTTCTGGTTTTCAAATCGAAACAGAATTGACGATCCATGCTTTAGATAAAAAATTCAAGTTCGTTGAGATTCCAATCGATTATCGCGATCGTCCTGAAGGTAGCGAATCAAAATTGAATACATTCTCTGACGGATTCAAAGTGATCATGATGATCATCAAAATGTGCAAAGATTATAAACCTTTGCTTTTCTTTGGGATCTGGACTATCTTCTTCTTTTTATTTGGATTGGTCACAGGGATTCCTGTGATTCGTGAATATATGCTGACAAGCTTTATTACACGCATCCCTTCTGCGATTTTAAGTACGGGATTGATGACTTTAGCCCTTCTTTCATTAGTAACAGGGTTGATTTTGGATACGGTCGTCACAAATGCCAAGAAAGAATATGAATTGAATTTATACCATGTCTACCACGAATATCAAAATAAAGAAATGAAGTAGGAGGCCTTTTTTATGCATAAGAAAAAGGAGAATCTATTTCCTGCTTTTTTTGCAACTTTATTTGCGTCAGGTTTTGCTTTTTTTACTTCTTATGGTTTAGGAACTTTGAATCCAGCAGTAATCATTGGTTTAGCCATGGTTTTGCTACTTGCTTTTAAGCAATATGGAATAGAGTTGTTTTCAATAAAAAACAAAGTGGCAGCTATTGCCCGATTGTTTTTTTCTGCAGCTTTTGCTCTTACACTTTCTATTGGCAGACAGATACAATTTCAGTATGTCTCAGCAAACTATACAAAGACAACGATTGCTGATGGAAGTATTTTTTACTTTCTTGTTTTTTTCTCCGTTTTTGTGTATTCTTTTTTATTTTTACAATCGATTTATTTATCAATGCCAAAACTGGAAACATTTTTTACTGCTAAAAACGCACAGGCTTTCTCTTCAAGAAAATATTTTTTATTCTTTACTGTCTTTTTAGTTCTGTGTTGGCTTCCTTATCTGTTGGCATTGTATCCTGGAGTGGTTTTGCCTGATTCGTTAAGTTCGGTCGCCCAATCTATGGGTGATGTTCCTATAAGCAATCATCATCCCGTCTTATTCACCTTGCTGGTCAAGCTATTTGTTCATGATTTACCAACTGATACGATCAATCACGGTGTATTTTTATTTTCTATTTTCCAAACATTGATAACAGCTTCAGCGATAAGCTATTCTCTTTGCTGGCTGTTAAAAAGAAACATCCATTTTTTTCCGGTACTCATTAGTTTATGCTATTTTGCATTTGCACCGGTTTTTCCAATTTACGCCTTGAACATGCAAAAAGATACTTTGTTCTCTATCGCTTGCTTTTTATTTTCCTTAGCGGTTTTTGACTTTATTTTTCAACAAGAAAAGCCAACGATTCTCAATCAGATTTACGTAATCATCCTTGCTTTACTGACTACCTATCTAAGAAATAATGGGATTTATGTAGTAATCGCCACAGGTTTGATTTGCGGCTTGATTGTTTTGAAACAAAAAAGGTATCAAGCATTCTTTCAAGTGGTACTCGGTTATACAGTGATTGCTGGACTACTCATCCACCCGTTGATGGCTCGTTATGCTATTCCTACAGAAACTGCTGAACAATTAGGTATTCCTTTGCAGCAAATTTCTAGAACTATTGTTATGGATGGTGACTTGTCTAAGAAAGATAAAGCATTCATGAATCAGCTACTCCCGATAAAAGATTATGAAGCGTATTCTCCTAGTCTCGCAGACTCAATCAAGTGGCATAAAAATTTTAACAATGAATTTTTGAATACACATAAAAAAGAATTTCTATCACTATGGGCAAGAAATTTACCAAGTAATATAAAAATTTATACAGATGCTTATATTTTAGAAACGTTCGGGTTCTGGGTACCTGGTACAAAAAATAGTTACGGCTTTTTAGATACTCGTGTAAATACGAATAATTATGGGATAAAACAAGTAGATTTGATTGAACATCTTACTGGATTGTCAGGAATGAAAAGAATCATCGATGCTCGTGATTTCTTTGGTTCCGGCACATTACTGTGGTTAGCTATCGGCAGTGCACTTTTAGCAATCTTTAAGAAGAAACATCGGTATCTACTCCTTTTTCTTCCCGGTATGCTTGTTTTTGCTACTATTATGATTGCTACTCCTGTGGCTTTTAGTTTACGGTATGTGTTTGTTTTAGCATTAGGTTTGCCTGTCTATATCCTCTCTCCTTTTTTACTAGATAAAAGAGAAAAAATGAAAACAGATATAGGAGATACTCATGAAACTATTTAAAAAGATATTTTTTGCTTTTGTTTTCTTGATTGCTAGCTATTGCGTACTGCTGACAATTACTTTTGTCATTCCGCAGCATTCTATTGAATCAAATGCAGAAAAATCTCTACAGATGGTTGAAAAAGAAGGGATGTATCCTTCTATCAATCAAGGAAATATGCTAGGTACTCGGTTAGATAACTTTACTGATCATTTGATGATACGAAAAACAAAAGCAGACCCTGAATTGAACCCATTGGAGAATGCGATGTCTATGGCGGATTATCCTCGTTATTGGCATGGTTATCAGCTCTTTTTGCGACCTTTATTGCTAGTGATGAGTTTAGGTAGCATTCGGATGATCTACGCAGCTGTTCTTTTTCTGTTGATTGGGTTAACGAGCTACTTTTTAATCAAGCGTAGCGACATCTATTTAGCGATAGCCTTATTAATCTCGCTTGTTATAGGAAATGCCGCAATCTTTTTCTTCAGTATGCAGTTTTCAAATATTTGGATTTTGACATTATTGTCTGTATTACTATTTTTAACAAAACCGCAATTGTTCAAGACCAATCAACAATTATTCTTGTATTTCTTTGTCATTGGTTCTTTAGCTAACTTTTTTGACTTGTTGACAACACCGGTCATCTCTTGGGGGATACCCGTGATCATTATTTACTATGTAACAAATAAGTATTTAATGGATAAACGCAGTTCATTGAGCAAACAAGTAGGCAGTTTTGTTTTTACCGGTATCTTTTGGGGATTAGGCTATGGTTTGACATGGGTGACTAAATGGATCCTATCATCGATCATATTGAACAAAAACATTGTAAAAGATGCAATCAACCAAATCCTCTTTCGAACGGAAGGAAACGACAAATACCCGTTGCATCGATTAGAGATGCTGAAAAGCAATATTAGATTGATGTATCCAAAAGTAGCAATATTATTGCTATTGATTACTTGTCTTGTTTTTCTCTATTTTGCTTATCGTAAACGAAATAGCTGGCGTCCGTTCCAACTTCTAGTTTTGTTTGTCTTAGCTGCTGTAACGCCGTATATTTGGTACAACATTTTAGCTAATCACTCACAGATTCATTATTGGTTTACGTATCGTACGCAAATCATCACAAGTTTTGCTATACTTAGTGCTTTCGCCTTTTTGATCCCTCCTGAGAAATCAAAAGACGAACTGAATTACTTTTAGGAAGACCGATGTACTGATTCATTTTTAAACATAAAAACTCCAGCTATCAGAGATAGCCGGAGTTTTTTAGTATTTTTATTTCGCCAAACGATAGATAGCATCTGCATAGATTGCTGTTGCTCTGAACAAGTCATCAAGACTCATAAATTCGTTTGCTTGGTGCATTGTATCAGTATATCCTGGGAACATCGCTCCATAAGCAACGCCACGTTTCAACAAACGTCCGTAAGTTCCGCCACCGATGATTTGTTCGTAGCCTTTTTCTCCAGTGTGGTCTTCATAGACTTGCAATAATGTAGCCACCAATGGATCATCCATTGGTACGTAATGTGGTTCCATTACGCGAGCACCTCGAGTAACTGTTGCGCCTTCTTGGCCCACTGTTTGTTCGATGTCACTTTGCAATCCGTCTACTGTTACACCTTTTGGAAAACGGAAATTCATATTGATGAAGTTCGCTTCTTCTGTACCATTTTCTTCAAAAGCAAATAGTCCAGCATTCATTGTCAATTTGCCCATTTTTTCATCTTCATAAGCGACACCTAGTTTTTCTCCATAGAAATCTTCATGGACATAAGCTGCTGCTACATGGATAAATTGTTTAGCAGATCCTAAGAATTCATAGTTATCTAAGAACAATGCCAAGAAAGAACCTGCATTGATACCTGATTGTGGGCTTGCACCATGTGCACCTTTACCAACTAATTCGATTTTTACATACGTATTGTCTGCTTCAATCGTTCCGCTTACTGGATTTGCTTCGATGAATTGGTAAAATGCTTCTTCCATCGCGATAGCTGCATCTGCACTTGGTACTTGAAGTGCTGCAGTTGCTGTTCCTGGCACCATGTTTTCACGAAGTCCGGAAACAAAAGATTTCAATACATAATCTCCTGCATTGTCGCCTTTGAATCGTAAAGCTAAAGAAACATTTCCTTTTTCACCATTGATGATCGGAAATTCAGCATCTGGCGAGAAACCAAAATCTGGTTCTTCTTCATGTTCGAAATAATAAGCCATATCGCCCCAGCCGCTTTCTTCATCACTACCGACTACGAAACGCACTTTTTTCGATAGTTTCAAGTCAAGTTCTTTAATGATTTTCATCGCATAGTAAGCTGCCATACTTGGGCCTTTGTCATCACTTGATCCACGTGCAAAGATCTTTCCATCCTTGATTACTGGTTCATAAGGATCTGTGTCCCAGCCATCTCCTGCAGGAACGACATCCATGTGTCCAAATATCCCTAGTGTTTCGTCTCCTTCGCCAAGATCAATATGCCCTGCATAGTTATCGACATTTTTTACTTTAAATCCATCACGTTCACCATAAGCTAACATATGTTTTAATGCGTCGCGAGGTCCAGGTCCAAATGGTGCATCTGGTGTTACTTTTGAGTCGTCTCGCTCGCTGTTGACACGTAAAAGATTTTTTAAGTCTTCAAGCAAGTCTTCTTTACGTGCTTCTACTTCTTTTTGCCAATCAATTGTCATAAAGTTAATCCTCCACTTATTTAAGTCTTCGTGTTCATGATACCACAAATTACAGAAAAAAATAGTTCAAAAAATCTGACAATTCCTTTTCTTATCTGTTTTTCTCTAAAAAAAATATACGTTATAATAAGTAAAAGGAGGTTTTTTGATGCTGATAGACGAACAACTAGTGAAAAGAGTCATCACACCTCGTCCAAAAATTTCACATAAAGGAACATTTGGACGTGTCGTTTTGATTGGCGGCAATGAACAATACGGCGGGGCAATCATCATGAGTGCTTTAGCTGCCGTACACAGTGGAGCGGGTCTCACGACAGTAGTAACGGATGAAAAAAATCGGAGTGCCCTTCACAGTCATCTGCCAGAAGCAATGATCGTAGATTGGACGGATACTGACCAGTTTCTTTCCGTGATAAAGCAAGCAGATGTACTCTTGATTGGTCCCGGATTGGGCACTTCTTCCAAGAGTTTGGAACGTTTCAAACAAGTACTAGAAAACCAATCAAAAGAACAATGGCTGGTGATCGATGGCTCTGCTTTAAGTTTACTGGCTGCTAACCATCTTTCGCTACCCTATCCCGAACAAACAGTACTTACACCTCATCAAATGGAGTGGCAACGGTTGAGTGCTCTAACGATACAAGAACAACGGGATGAAGAAAACAAAAAGAAGCAACAGGAAATCGGTGCTGCGATCGTTTTGAAAAGTCATGAGACAAAAATTTATGGTCACCAACACTTCTACACCAATCCTTTAGGTTCAGCTGCTATGGCAACAGGCGGCATGGGTGACACTTTAGCAGGAATGATCACAGGATTCTTCGCCCAATTCCCTCAAAATGACCAAACGATTGCGGCAGCTGTTTATCTTCATAGTTTCATCGGAGACCAGCTAGCAAAAGAACAATATGTCGTTTTGCCTACACAGATCAGCGAAGCACTTCCGAAGTGGATGAATTATTTTTGTAAAAAATCAATGGAAAACGAGGCATGAATCATGGAGAAATTTACAGGTTATGTACGAGAACCTTTTTATTATGAAACAGATCAAATGGGGATTATTCATCATAGCAATTATATCCGCTGGTTTGAAGAGGCTCGGGTAGCCTTATTGGTACATCTAGGGTTTCCCTATAAAAAAATTGAAGAATCTGGGATCATTATCCCCGTTCTGGAAGTAAATTGCAGCTATAAAGAAATGATCCATTACGGAGAAAAAGTGAGCATCCATCCAACTATCCAAAAATATACGGGGACACGTTTGGATTTTAGCTACGAAATTGTGGGAACTGAAGACAAAAAATTAAAAACTATTGGTAGCAGTAAACACTGTTTCTTACTTTCTGATTCGCAACGATTAGTGAAGCTGAGCAAAGTCAATCCGGAGCTAGATCAGTTATTCCAAGCGTACGCTTCTCTGGATAATGCTATTTCTTAATAAAAAACCGTCTAAGCATTTTTCTTGTATTGTGTCGAGTAGTTCGTATAATGAAAAGAAAAAAGCAGGTGATCCCCATGTATGTCGTTAAAGTAATGCACGGTTACATCGATAAAACTGGCTGCCGCACTCGGGAAAAAAACTTAGACAATCTGCTCATTTTCAAAGACAAAAAAGAATCCGAAGCTTTTGCTAAAAGAATCGGCGGTCGTGTCAAACCGATCCAAGAGGTACGGCCAGATTGATCATCTATACTGACAAGGAGGTTGCGACAGAAGTGATCAACTTCAATAAATAAGAAGAAATTTACAAAAGTTACTTCTCAAATTTTTGTAAATTTTGACTTATTTTTCGAAAATTCTACTTCTGCAACACCGTATATAAGAGGATGTGAAAATGGTTTCTTACATTTTTTGCATAATTTTGACTTCATACCGAGAAACTGGCTTTTGACGTTTATTTGAAAAAAGGAAGATGATATGTTTTTTGTCATTTCCCCTTTTTTCAAATCAATTACACATTATACACCGACATTATCTTAACTACATGTACATTCGTATGTTGAAAAACAGTTGTGGTTAACTCATTTTTATCGTGCTAAGGGAAAAAATTCACTTGATGATGAATTGTAGCTGACTTTCAGCATTCACATTTGATAAATCAATCGTAATTTCTCCAGTCACATCTTCACTGTTAGTTTTAGAAGATTCTTTTTTGTATAATCTAGTAACCAGTACTTCTTTCCCATTTTCTGAAATCTCTTTACTTACAAAATACCCCAAAAAAGTATATCCTTTATCGAGCTTATAACTGACTTTTAACACAGTGCTGTCCGCCACAACACCCAAAATTTCACTTTTTTCTAAATACGAATTATTTTCCAAAGGGGATGTCTCGCTACCAGAAAAAATAATTTTTAGGGTATCACCTTCCAATTGTTTGTCCTGCTCTTCCCCGTAAACAGAATGAACACTTACTATCCCCACTAATAAAAAAATTACAAGTAATAAAGATTTTCTTACACGTTTAGAATTTTTCATTCTACATACCCACTGAATACATAATCACGAGAAGAGTAAAATTGAACATACGCTCTCGTTCCAGCATTTCCCAAAGAAACAGTCCCTGTAGCAACTCTTCCTGACGCTACATCAATATTTAAATAAGGCGCATGACTTGTTTGGTTTCTGATACTCACATTAATGGTATTATGTCCTTGATTATGGAAATAATACCGATACGTGGTTTTTCCAGTCATTAAATTATTAGAATACAAAAATACTCCTCCTTGAGAAGACGCTTGCATATTCATTCGACCTTGTGTAGCGACATTCCACACAGAAGTAGGATAATTCCAACCTTTACTTAATTTTGGGTAAACCCCTATTAAGTCATTAGCGACGTGGTTTACATTAGATTCATCAACTGTAATAGCATGGCCTATATCAGTATCATAGTCAGAAATAGAGTCAGCCTGAGCTACAACACCTGTACCTACAGTTAACATACCTAAAGTTAAAGCAAGACACAATTTTTTCATCATATTACCTCCTAAAATATTATTTTTATCAACCTAATGACAGCGCATAAAAAATGTGGTTAAAACCAGAATATGTTTACTGAAAAAGATGATAACAGACTCGCAGTAAGATCATAATATAAAATAATTGACCTAACAAAACATCTTTCTAATTACGCTTACGAAAGAAAGCGTTCTCTTAGAATTGATCATATCTTTACTTCAATTAAATGTATAGCATTATTTTTTATAATCTTTATGACTTGTTATAGTCACCACACTGTCGGTAGCTACTTTCTACGTTTTGTAAGCGATTTATGTTATAATAGATTATACTTACACAGAAAGGAAGTTTTAATGGGTATCAATAATTTGCAGCAGCAAGCTTATGAATCTATCCGTAAACAGATCATTTATTCCGAGTTAGCACCTGGAAGTAAAATCTCCGATAAAGTGTTAGAAGAACAACTAGCTATCGGACGCACACCGATTCGGGAAGCACTGATTCAGCTTCGTAATCAGGAGCTTGTAAAAACCATTCCACAGTCCGGCACCTATGTTTCAAAAATCGATATCCGATCTGCTTCATTAGCCCGTTATACGCGGGAAAAGCTGGAAAAACCGATCCTGCAAGAATGTAGTGCGAAAATGACAGCGCAAGATCAAGCTAAACTAGAAAAAATATTAGAACAAACCGATCAGGCAGTGATCGCTCAAAATAAAAAAGCTTTTTTTGATTTGGATACTGATTTCCACCGAACTTGTTATGAAATTGCTGGAAAACGAGAGATTTGGGACTGGCTGGAAAGTTATAGTACGCACTTGAACCGTTTCAGATGGTTGCGTTTGACGATTTCAGAATTAGATTGGGGTCGAGTATTAGATGAACATCAGACAATGCTTCAATCAATGATTGATCATAACTTTGATGAAGTCGGGTTTCTTTGTACGATGCATTTACATATGATTATCGAAGAGCAAGAATACGTAATTCATAATTACCCCGATTATTTTGAAGATATTCAGGAAAGACCCATCAAATAAAGGGACTGTGACAAAAATCATGTCACAGTCCCTTTCAGTGTTCTCCTGCCAACTCCTCGGTCACAAGTCACAATATCATCAAACATGAGAAGCTGTTTTTTGAAATTGCTCCTTGTGACTCGGAGCTGAACGGCAGGTTCACGACCTCTTTCTTAAACGGTGCTCAAAAGCTTGCATCTGCGGTAATAAGCCCAACCAAACGAAAAATATGAGGAACTATTTTTGTTTGGCTGTTCTTATGACTTGATGCAGGACAGCTTTTTCACAACCTCTGATTCACGGTGTTCCAGAAGTAGCTTCTTTGAAATAAGCCGAAATGTCACAAAAATTTGAGAAGCAATTTTCGTAAATTTCTTCTTATTTCTTGAAGCTGCCCATTTCTGTCACAACCTCTTTATTTGTGAGCAAAATCATACTCCGCACATCTTTTTTCTATTTCTTTTATTTCTTCTAAGATCCCTTGGCTATGCGTTTCATTATATGGCCAAAGCAAGACTGCCTCTAATACATAAGGCGAAAAACGGCTTTGATTCATCTCTTTTGAAAAACTCATCGCTGCTATCTCGCTCAATGCACGAATGTTTGATTGGTGTGTATAAAAAGGCAGCCGCCATAGCACAATTTTTTCGTTTTGAGTATAAATCCCCTTAACAGAAGCTTCGATGTGGTGAAATAGTTCATGTCCAATAATCAAAGCTTGCGCTGTTTCTTTAGAGATCGAAGTAAGTCCTGAACATTTTAATTTTTCTAACGGCTCCGTCATCAATCGGATCCCTTCATCTTCTGCATAAGTTGCAAAAGTGATTCGTTCGTTTATTTGCTCTGATTCACAGGAAACGATTGGAACAGCCATTTGTTCACAAATTTCTCCTACATCGGCAAAAGGGTACTTTTTTTTGATGCTACATGCCGTTTCGATACCACAATCGATTGATTGTTGTATGAGGATTTTCTGCTTGGACAAAGGGATCTTTTTCCAAAACAAATCTCGCTGAAACTGGTAGAATCCCCAAATTTCTTCGGGGATCTGTTGTAATTCGTTTAGTAACTCTTCTAACTTATGTTTGTTTGATGTTTCCGGCAACGACGATCACTTCTTCCTCTGGTTCCATAGTAGATACTTCCAGATCCATCAAAAGCTGTAGTTGTTCCAGATCCGTCGCTGTAAAATCAGAGACTCTTGCTCCTAAACAGAGATAAAATTCTGGTCGGGCGATCAACTCAGTTTGATAAACTGCCATATCTTCCCAAAGTTGTTCGACTGCTGCCATATAATTAGCTGCAGTTGTTTTCAGACAAGAAGCATGTCCACGTTGGACCTTGATAAATCCTTTTTGGTCGATGATCCGAAGACTTCCAGCATTTTTTGAACGATTCTGTTCGCCGCATACATAAAAGAAAGGTGTATTTTCCAATAAGCAAACTTCATTTTTATTTAATCGCATATCCTCTGCAGCAAGCTCTAGTGCTTCTTCTGTTGTGATCTCCTTGGTTAGATCGGTTGCTTTCACTTCCGTAGAACCAGTAGCGATAGCCGTTACTTTTGAAGTCTGTGGATCGATTTCTACGTGGACTTCGATCGATTCTGGCGTAGCACCTGATTCAATCGCCTTATTCATCGCTTCATTTTTCAATGATCGGATATCTTCTTTACTTGGTGAAGGAATGATACGTTCTACAACATCTCGGACCATTGCAAGTGCTACACCAATAGAAGAGATCACTTCAGCATTTTCAGGGATGGAATATTTCACACCCATTTTATTGCTGAAGTAAGTAATCAAAGAGGCAGCGCCGCTCCCTACACCTACAAGAGAAATCTGATCTTTCTCCAAATGATACTTGTCTGCCAATTCTAAAATCACTGGTTCAATCTTAGCATAGGATTTTTCCATGATCTGCTCTGCTATGTCTTCAACCGTCGTATGACAATAGTCTGCTAATGCCTGTATGGCTTTTCGTGCAGATGGGACATTTCCATAAGAAAAATGTTCTTCTTGCACTAATCCAAGGACATTGGCTGCACATGTATTTGTAATAGTCACTTCTTCTCCGTCTTCCATCACTACTTTGACGTAATCAGCAGGGTCTCCTTCTTTAGGAGAGAAAAATTCAACCTTAGGACCTTTGATTTTTTCTGTCTCCGTAAATACTGCATAATCTAAACCGGCAATATGTGCAGAACGTGGACCGACATCGATGATTCCTGACTGATTAGCCCGTACCATCGAACCGCCTGCCACCCCTAGAACCCGAACATCTAATGAAGAGATATATGTTGGGTGGCCACCTACAATTGAATAATCGATTGCTGGACGTCCATTTTTAATGACCCCGATATTGGTTGTCGTTCCGCCTACTTCAAAATAAACACCATTAGACGCTCTCAAGTACATCAAAGAGCCCATGACTGATGCTGCTGGACCGGAAAGCATGGTTAAAACAGGTCGTTTTTTCATTTCATTGATTTCCATTACTCCGCCGTCTCCGCGCATGATCATCAAAGAGACATTGACCCCTGCTTCTCGTACAGAGTCTTCTGTCGATGTTGCCGTATCTAACATTTTTGGTAAAATAGACGCATTGATTGCTGCTGTCCGAGTTCTTCTTGTCAATCCATATAATTTTGTGATGTCAGAAGCCATCGTTGTAGGAATTGATTTTACCGATGCTGCTTCATAAACGACCCGTTCTGGTTCCCCATTATCTACTCCAAATGCCATAGAAGAAACCAAGACTTCCGCTCTTTCTCTTTCTAGAGAAGAAATCGTTTCTGAAACACGGTCTACATTTAAGTGTTTGACAGGTAAGAATGCATTGACGATCTCTATTTTTTTCTTATTCCCTAAATCGATATCGTTCAATCTAGTTTGTCGTTTTGCTAAAAAACCTTCTAATCCACCTTTTGCCATTCCGATTACACCGACTTTTGCTACGTCCCCTTCAATCAGCGCATTCGTCGCTTGCGTAGTAGAATGTGCAACAAAAACAACGTCTTCTGGACTAATATTATTTTCCCGCAAACAATTTTGAAAAGATCGAACGACTCCTGCAGCTACCCCACGAACATCATCGTGGGTCGTTTTCACTGAAGACTTTCCGATGATTTCATGTGTCGCATTATCAATTGCCACTGCTTTCGTATGCGTACCACCGACATCAATTCCCATTCGCACAAAACGTTTCATTTTCTTTTCCTCCATTCATCTAATCATTTCTATCGACGTTTTGTTTACTAGGCATTCCCGTACAAGAAGAATGTAATCAGACATAAGATCACACCGATGATCCAACCAGTTGGGATGGATTTCTTCATGTATTCTCGAGACGTTACTTTTGTATACCCTAATCCCCAAGCGACCCAAGATTGTGTAATATCTAAATGCTGAGGGGCAATCGTTGTGATTGCAAACAATGGGAACAAAAAGGCTGGCGACATTGTTGGGTTCACAGCTAATACAACAGCTAAAATAGCTGATCCTGAACCGACTAGATTCATTGGACCGCGGAAAAATCCTAGTGGTGTCAATATAGCAAATACGATTGCCAAGACTAAAGGTGATTGCGGTATCAAATCTCCGAAAATAGCTGAAAAATAAGGAGAAGCGTACGCAGCTGAGTTATTGAACATCGCTAAGGTCATCAAGAAACCAACCATTGGTGCGACATCGACTGCGCCATCTGTAAATAATTTTGCAAATTGACGACAGATTTCTTTATAACCTCCGCGCAATTTTCCAGTAAACAGCAATGCCCAAATACCTGCTAGAATAAAACCTAAGATAATTGGGAGATCTAACAAAACGACCCCTAAAACTGGTAATAATACGGCTAACCATGAGATCATTGGTGCGTCGCCGCCTTCAGCCGGTACGTTTGCTGCCATTGCATAGCGTTTCTTTTTATTCATTGATATATTAGCCACCGTTAGTACAACAACTAAACTTACAACCATCCCAATCATACCGATTTGGAAATAGTCATTATACGTATAACTTTCAGCGGCTGGATTGAAACCAGCGTAAATCGTTTGATACTGTTTGAAGTTGACGATATTAGCAAAGATCCCAGCCATGATCGAGCCCATAAATGAGAACAACGCAACCGGTACTGAGATTCCTAAAGACATCAAGATCGGTAAAACAATGACTGCGATAGAAATCACTGGTCCAATTCCTGTCATCGACATGAATATAACAGCGGTTACAACGCACAGCAAACTCATCGTGATTCTTGGTTTGTCCCCTCCAAGTTCGACTACTTTACGAATCAGTGTGGCTGCTATCCCGCTATCTACTAGAACACGCCCGAAAAAGGCACCAAAGAAGACATTTACCAAGATCGATTTGGCGTACTCAGCAGGTCCAGTCGTATAGATATGCGTCAATACATCAATTACTCCTTGCCCTTCCATCGCCGGGTTCGGCGAAAACGTGTTTCCGACTAGCGCTAATCCCATCCATACAGTCGCCATGATGGCAAAACCGACCATCAAGTTGTAGCCCTTTACACAGTACCAGACCATGAAAAAGAATGAGATAACTAACAAAATACCAATAATAATATCACTCATGTTATTCCTCCGTCCATTTTATTTTTCTGATAAACAAACTAATATATCAGTCAAGTTCATTCTAACTGATGTAGTTAGCGCTTTCATTAGAGGATGACCATAAATGTTCGAATTTCAATTAAAAAACCTTAATTATGCTATTTTAGACTTATACGTTGTTATCCCGTTTTATATGGTGAAGAATTGTAAACAAAAAAAGAGGAAAGAACATAACTTTTCGTTATCTTCTTTCCTCTTTATAATTTTTTAGCTTATTTAGCCAAAGCGTCTTTTGCTTGGTCAGCCAATGCAGTAAATGCTGCTGCATCGTTTACAGCCAAGTCAGCTAACATTTTGCGGTTGATGTCGATTTCAGCAACTTTCAAACCGTGCATTAATTTTGAGTAGCTCAAGCCATTCATACGAGCTGCTGCGTTGATACGAGCAATCCACAATTTACGGAAGTCGCGTTTCTTTTGACGACGATCGCGATATGCGTAGTTGTATGAATTCATTACTTGTTCTTTTGCTGTTTTAAATAAAGTGTGTTTTGAACCGTAGTAACCTTTTGCTAATTTTAGCACTCTTTTACGACGTTTACGAGTTACTGTTCCACCTTTAACACGTGCCATGTATAATTCCTCCTAATAAAAATAAATCTTCAGATTCTGTTATTTGTACTTCTTATTTCATTTTTGCTAGTTGTTGGCGAATACGCTTGAAGTCGCCACTAGAAACCATGCTTGCTTTACGCAATTGACGGCGTTGTTTTTTTGTTTTGCCGTGGAAACGGTGACTTGTAAACGCGCGGAAGCGTTTCAATCCGCCTTTACCAGTACGTTTGAAACGTTTTGCTGATCCGCGGTGTGTTTTTTGTTTTGGCATGACTATATTTCCTCCTCAAAATCTTTCGTTATCCGACTATCGGCTGTCCAACAGCCAGTTAGTCATTCAAATTACTTACTGTCGTTTTTCGGTGCCAGCGTCAAGAACATGCTGCGTCCGTCCATTTTCGCTTTTTGTTCCACTGTTGCAATATCAGCAGTTTCTTCAGCTAAGCGATTCAAGACTTTTTGACCAATTTCTTTATGGGTAATGGCACGGCCTTTGAAACGGATAGAAGCTTTCACTTTATCGCCCTTTTCCAAGAACTTACGTGCATTACGAAGTTTTGTATTGAAGTCATTCAAGTCGATCGTAGGACTTAAGCGAACTTCTTTTACATTGATCACCTTTTGTTTTTTACGCGCTTCGCGGTCTTTCTTTTGTTGTTCGAAACGGTATTTACCGTAGTCCATGATTCGCGCAACTGGTGGTTTCGCACCAGGGGCAACTAACACAAGATCCAAGTTTGCTTGTTCTGCAATATTCAATGCTTCTGCTTTTGTCTTAACTCCTAATTGCTCACCATCTGAACCGATCAATCGTAACTCTCGTGCACGAATGCCGTCGTTAACCATCATATCCTTTGCTATGGTCATTCACCTCCAAATATTATGAGAGAAAGAAAAGCTTACCGAATAAACGGCAATAAAAAAAACGAGTTCTCTTACAGAACCCGCGCGTACTTCACCTAATAGAACCAGTGAAAACTATCTAGCCCAGTGACATTATCAACTAAGGCGAGAAGCGGGTGCTTCTGCTTTTATTTCTCAACCATCATAGTATAGCAAAAACCAATCCTTCTGTCAATGTTTTTCATACAGTTTTTCTTCCTTTTCTGAAAATGATTGGTCTAGCAGACTTTCTAGCAGTGATTCCCGCTTCTTTGCTATACTAAAGAAAAACGAGGTGAATCCAAATGAAAAAAATCGAACCTCTCCCACCTTCTCTTCCTCCTCTGACAAAAGGAGATTTTTATTTAGAAGATGAAGAAATCCTCTCTGGTCTTCTGATCAATGGAGGTGATCAAAGCTATCTTGATGCCAAAAATATGGTATTAAGAGAGAGTCATGTCCAAAAACTGACCATGCAAAAAACAGCTTTACGTCATTTTGAATGCAGTAATGTCATTTTTGAAAAGTGTGATTTGTCCAATCTGGAGTGGATTGGTGGCAGTTTCCACCAAGTCGTGTTTCATCAATGTAAATTAACAGGTACGAATTTTGCCGAAAGTTATCTTAGAGACTGCACTTTCACTGACTGCATTGCTTCGATGGCTTCCTTTAGCAGCACAAACTTGAAAGCCGTATCCTTCGATCATTGCCAGTTAGAAGACAGCGAATTTTATGAGGTCACTTGGAAAAATCTTTTTTTGTCTGACAATCAGTTAACTGGTTCGAATTGGTTCCGAACTTCTCTGAAGAAATTAGACTTTACGACTAATTTCTTCACTGCCATTGCTTTATCTCAAGATTATTTGGCAGGACTGATCGTCAATCAGGAGCAAGCACTTGTGATTGCTCAAGCCCTTGGTTTGCAGATCAAAGACTAGATCAACGAATCCGCCGCCATAGTGCAATGAGCATCCAAACAGATAAAACCAGACTGATGATCAAGGCGATTCCCCATCCGAAAACGGAATGGGTAAATGGTAGCTTAAGATTCATCCCGAAAAATCCTGTCACAATAGTCGGTACAGTCAAGATCAGCGACCAGACAGTCAAAAACTTCATCGTGTCATTTAAATTGTTATTCAGTAAATTATTATAAGTGCCAGAAAGCTGATCTAAAATCTGCGAAGCTAAGTTCGTCATTTCAACTGCTTGTCGTGCTTCGATCAGTGCATCGTCCAACTCTTCCTTTTCCTTTTCTGACAACTTGCGATAAATGGCTAATGCCTTGATTTGTTCCAAAAGTACTACATTTTGTTTTGTTCCTGTAACTAAGTAAACCAAACCGATCTCTAAATCTGAAAGTTGCAGTAGATTCTTGTTTGTTGTTTTTTCCCTTAACTTTAGGTTGAGCCGTTGACGTTCGCTATTTACTTCCTCGATTAAAGGAAAAAAGGAATCAGAAATTAAAAATAATGTACGAAACAATAAACTGTATACACTCATGTCTGGCATTCGCTCCAAAAGTGATCGAATCAGTCGAATCACATACTCGGTATTCGGCGTGGTAAATGTAAACAAACCATCTTCTTTTAAAATAAAAGCGATAGGACTAGTTTCGTAATGATTATCGACTTTTTGTTGGTGCGGGACATTTGATACAAGTAGCAACGCTTCATCAAAAGAGTCATACTCTACGCGTGCCCGCTCATTTTTATCTAGAGAATAAGTCAGCATCTCATCGCTGATGCCATATTCTTCTTTTAAATTTTTAACAGCTAGCACATCATCTTGCTGTATATTGATCCAAAAATTACGTTCTTGATTAAAATAGTGTTTTTCTCGCATACTCCATCCTCCTGATATTTATTTCTAGTATAAAGAAAAAAGCTACTCAAATAAAGGCATCCTTTTTTTGAGTAGCTTTAAATCAAATGGCTAATTCAGTTTGGCGGATTTCTGCTAATTTTTCTTCGATCATTTTCAAGACTTCTTCTTTTGCTTGAGGATCTTCCACAAAATTATAGCGATCTCCATCGATTTGGATTTTTGGACTTTCTTTGTATTCTTCATACCATTGATCATACCGTCTGTTCAATTCTTTGTAATAATCGTACAGACTTGGGTCAAAGGACAATTGTTCATACGAACGACCACGTTTCTCGATCCGTTCTAGCATCGTATCAAAAGATACACGAATATGAACTAATAAATCCGGGTGTTTTTTATGGGCAGCATAGGGCAGTTCTTCCATCATGTTTTCCAGCAGTTCATCATACACACGAACTTCCGTTTCCGTCGCTCTTCCTAGATCTGCGTTTAGATGGAAAAGCAGCGAATCTTCATAAATCGAACGGTCCAATACATTATTGTCATCTTTCATTGCTTGTTTGATGCTTGCAAAACGTTTATTCAAAAAATAAATTTGCAGCAAAAAAGCATACTGTTCAGGGTTTGCATAAAATAAGGGCAAGACTTCATTATCATCAATTGATTCATAAAATGCCTGACTATCAAAGTGTTCAGCCATCATTTCTGTCAAACTTGATTTTCCGGCACCAATTGTACCTGCTAAAACGATCACGCTCATTTACCTCCAGCTCACTTCATCACTAAATATTGTGTTTAACTCCAACCTTTTTAAATATACCCCCAATATCTAGTAGTGTCAATTGTATTTTTTACTAGTCAAAAAAGAAAAAAGGTCAAAAAATTCTTAAGAAAAAAAGGTTTTTCCTTTAGAAAACGTATTCTTAGTTTTACTTCTGGGATGATTTTAGTAAAATAAAGAAGGAATGTTTTTTGAGACCCTTAGCGGACAAAAAATTTCGTGAAGCAGCGCAACTCGTTTTGGGCGCTTTATTTTTTGCTTAAAAATCACTTTTACGTGAGAAGGAGTTAGATTATGGCAAACTATGGCCAAGGAGAATCAAGCGGAAAGATTATCTTGATGGGCGAGCACGCGGTTGTTTATGGAGAACCGGCGATTGCCTTTCCTTTTTATGCAACAAAAGTCACCGCATTCCTTGAAGAGCTGGATGCAATGGACGATCAATTGGTTTCTTCCTACTATTCAGGAAATTTAGCCGAAGCTCCTCATACATTAAAAAATATCAAAAAATTATTCATCCATTTAAAAAAAGAGCATGATATCCATAAAAACTTGCAACTAACCATCGAAAGCACGATTCCTGCTGAACGTGGAATGGGATCAAGTGCTGCGGTCGCCACAGCAGTTACTCGTGCTTTTTATGATTACTTAGCACTCCCTTTGTCTCGTGAAATACTATTAGAGAATGTACAACTTTCGGAAAAAATCGCACATGGCAATCCTAGTGGGATCGATGCAGCCGCTACTAGCAGCTTGCAACCAATTTATTTTACAAAAGGGCATCCTTTTGATTATTTTTCTTTGAATATCGATGCTTTTTTGATTGTCGCTGATACAGGAATCAAAGGACAAACAAGAGAAGCCGTCAAAGATGTCGCTCACCTGTTTGAAATACAACCACATGAAACTGGACAAATGATCCAAAAATTAGGATACTTGACAAAGCAAGCGAAGCAAGCAATCATTGAAAATTCACCAGAAATGTTAGCTCAAACAATGGATGAATCACAATCACTTCTGGAAAAACTGACGATCAGCAACGATTTCCTTGATTTACTGATCCAAACAGCTAAAGATACCGGCGCATTAGGTGCCAAATTAACTGGCGGTGGACGCGGTGGCTGCATGATTGCATTAGCACAAACAAAAACAAAAGCCCAAGAAATCAGTCAAGCACTTGAAGATGCGGGTGCGGCTGAAACTTGGATACAAGGATTAGGAGTACATACCTATGTTTAAAGGCAAAGCACGCGCATATACCAACATTGCCCTAATCAAATATTGGGGTAAGAAAAATGAAGCACTCATCCTTCCGATGAACAACAGTCTTTCGTTGACATTGGATGCATTTTATACCGAAACAGAAGTCATCTTTTCTGATAGCTATATAGCAGATGAATTTTATCTAGATGACACCTTGCAAGACGAAAAAGCAACAAAAAAAGTTAGTCAGTTTCTTGACCTTTTTCGTAAAGAAGCCGGCATCTCACTAAAAGCTTCAGTAATCAGTCAGAATTTCGTTCCTACCGCAGCCGGATTAGCATCCTCTGCTAGCGGGCTAGCTGCTTTAGCAGGAGCTTGTAATACTGCCCTTAAGCTTGGATTAGACGATCTTTCTCTTTCAAGATTTGCTCGACGCGGGTCTGGTTCAGCTTGCCGAAGTATTTTTGGTGGTTTCGTCGAATGGGAAAAAGGTCATGATGACTTAAGCTCTTATGCCAAGCCAGTCCCTTCTGATTCTTTCGAAGACGAGCTAGCAATGGTTTTCATTTTGATCAACGACCAGAAAAAAGAAGTGTCTAGCAGAAATGGGATGCGTCGGACAGTCGAAACATCCAGTTTTTATCAAGGCTGGTTAGATTCCGTTGAAGGGGATCTATATCAATTGAAACAAGCAATCAAAACAAAAGATTTCCAACTTCTCGGAGAAACGATGGAAAGAAACGGACTAAAAATGCACGGAACGACTTTAGCTGCCCAACCACCTTTCACTTACTGGTCTCCTGACAGCTTAAAAGCGATGGATGCGGTGCGGCAATTGAGAAAGCAAGGCATTCCATGCTACTTTACGATGGATGCTGGCCCTAATGTCAAAGTTTTAGTGGAAAACAGCCATTTATCTGAGGTACAAGAAACATTTACCAAATTATTTAGCAAAGAACAAGTAATTACTGCCCACGCTGGTCCAGGAATTGCGATTATTGAATAAAGGGAGATTTTTATGATTGAAGTATCTGCACCAGGCAAACTCTATATTGCCGGAGAATATGCAGTTGTTGAAACAGGTCATCCGGCAGTTATCGCTGCAGTCGATCAATTCGTGACAGTCACTGTAGAGTCCGCACGAAAAGTCGGAAGTATCCAATCTGCACAATATAGTGGGATGCCTGTACGTTGGACAAGACGTAACGGGGAATTAGTTTTAGATATTCGGGAAAATCCTTTTCATTATATCCTTGCCGCTATTCGATTGACTGAAAAGTATGCACAAGAAAAAAACATTCTTTTATCCTTTTATGATCTGAAAGTAACAAGCGAGCTAGACAGTTCAAATGGTCGGAAATACGGATTAGGTTCTAGCGGCGCCGTTACTGTTGCAACGGTCAAAGCCTTGAATGTTTTTTACGCATTGAATTTATCTCAGCTAGAGATTTTCAAGATTGCAGCACTAGCCAATTTAGCAGTTCAAGATAATGGTTCTTGCGGCGACATCGCTGCTAGCTGTTATGGTGGCTGGATCGCCTTCTCAACCTTCGACCATCCTTGGCTTCAAGAACAAGAAACTCAGCATTCCATCAGTGAGTTACTTGCCATGGATTGGCCAGGTCTCTCAATTGAGCCATTGATTGCTCCTGAAGATCTACGTTTATTGATTGGTTGGACGGGTAGCCCTGCCTCTACTTCTGATTTGGTTGATCAAGTTCACCGTTCGAGAGAAGATAAAATGGTGGCTTATCAGCTTTTCTTAAAAAACAGTACAGAATGCGTCAACGAAATGATCAAAGGGTTTAAAGAAGATAATGTTACGTTGATCCAACAGATGATTCGAAAAAACCGACAATTACTGCATGATTTATCGGCTATCACCGGGGTTGTTATCGAAACGCCTGCTTTGAATAAATTATGTAATTTAGCTGAACAGTATGAAGGGGCTGCAAAGTCTTCTGGTGCAGGTGGTGGGGATTGCGGCATCGTGATCGTTGATCAGAAATCTGGCATCCTTCCTTTAATGAGTGCATGGGAAAAAGCAGAGATCACCCCCCTACCGTTACATGTCTATAGCGATCAAAGAAAGGAAAACCGATGAATCGAAAAGATGAACATGTTTCACTAGCTAAAGCCTTTCATGATAAGCAAAAAAATGAATTTGATTTCGTACGGGTCATTCATAACCCTTTGCCGCAAACAGCAGTTGCTGATGTCGATCTAAGCACACAGGCAGCTGGGTTTACACTAAGCAGCCCGTTTTATATCAATGCGATGACTGGCGGAAGCGAAAAAACAAAAAAAATCAATCAAGACCTTGCAATCGTCGCAAGAGAAGCAGATTTGATGATTGCCACTGGTTCAGTCAGCGCTGCCTTGAAGGACCCTTCTTTAGCCGATACTTATACAATTATGCGACAAGAATATCCTCACGGGAAAATCATTGCCAACATCGGTGCAGGAACTTCTGTCGAAAGAGCCCAAGAAGCTATTCGATTGTTTCACGCAGATGCCTTACAGATTCATTTGAATGCACCTCAAGAGTTGGTCATGCCTGAGGGAGACCGTGATTTTACTAACTGGAAAGCACTTATCCAAGAGATTCAAACAGCCATTGACGTTCCCCTTATCGTAAAAGAAGTCGGGTTTGGCATGACAAGAGAAACGATCAATGATTTAGCTTCTTTAGGGGTTCATACAGTTGATATCAGCGGTCGAAGTGGGACAAGTTTTACCCAGATTGAAAACGCCCGTCGCTCCAAGCGGGAACTGAATTATCTAGCTGATTGGGGACAATCGACAGTCGCCTCATTGCTTGAAGCAAATGAAGCAGACACTTCTATGGAAATCCTAGCCTCCGGAGGTATCCGCAATGCCTATGACATATTTAAAGCCCTTTGTCTCGGCGCAAAGGCAGTGGGCACTTCAGGAACTGTATTGACTCATCTGATGAATCATGGCGTAGAAGAAACCATTATGCTGATGAAACAATGGCAAGAGGAACTTCGTCTGCTTTATACCATGGTCGGCGCAACGAATACCGCGACCCTCCACCAACAATCTCTCATCTTTTCCGGTCCAGTGAAGGATTGGTGTGAAGCAAGAGGAATCGACTTAGTGAAGTATGGAAGACGCACAGAAAAAGGAGTATGACTGATTTACGTCATACTCCTTTTTTTGGATAAATGATATTTAATCAGCTGTCCTTCGGTATTCGTTCAAGCTGCTGATTTCATGACCTCTCCACTAAACAGTGTACTAAACCTCGTTTAAGGTTGTTTTCCGATATAGGCAAGTATGCCTCCGTCTACATACAAGACATGCCCATTAACGAAATCCGATGCGCTAGAAGCCAAGAAGACAGATGGTCCAGCCAAATCGATTGGCTCGCCCCAACGTGCTGCTGGCGTACGTCCAACGATAAATTGGTCGAATGGATGACGTTCTCCGTTTTCTTGTGTTTCGCGTAATGGAGCAGTTTGCGGTGTAGCAATATAACCTGGTCCAATTCCATTACATTGGATATTGTATTGACCGTATTCAGAAGCGATGTTTTTCGTCAGCATTTTTAATCCGCCTTTTGCCGCAGCATAAGCACTGACTGTTTCGCGTCCTAATTCACTCATCATGGAACAGATATTGATGATTTTACCGCCGCCTTTTTCGATCATATCTGGAATAACTGCTTTTGAAACGATAAATGGAGCATTTAAATCCACGTCAATTACTTGACGGAAGTCAGCCGCATCCATTTCGATCATCGGTGTCCGTTTGATGATCCCTGCATTATTGACTAAAATATCAACTGAACCTACATCTTCTTTGATTTGCTGAACTATTGCTTGAACCGCTTCTTCATCGGTTACATCACAGACATAACCTTTTGCATCGATGCCCGCTTCTTTATAATGCGCTATACCTTCATCAACTGATTCTTGATTCAAGTTATTAAATACGATTTTTGCTCCTGCTGTAGCTAAAGAGCGTGCAATCTCAAATCCAATACCATAGACAGCACCGGTGACTAATGCTACTTTTCCATCTAAACGAAACATATCCATATTAAATTCCATCATTTTCTCTCCCTTATGCTTATTTTAATTGATCCATTTGCACCATATCCATGTCTGTATAGGTGATGTTTTCTCCGCACATTGCCCAGATGAATGAGTAATTGCTTGTACCTACACCTGAATGAATCGACCAGCTTGGTGAAATAATGGCTTGTTCATTGTCTACGACTAAATGTTTTGTTTCATCTGGTTTGCCCATCATGTGGAACACACGTGTATCTTCATTGGCATAATCAAAGTAGACATAAGCTTCCATACGACGTTCATGTGTATGACAAGGCATCGTATTCCAAGCACTTCCTGGTTCTAAAATCGTATAACCCATTTGTAATTGACAGCTTTCGCATACATTTGGATGGATGTATTGATAGATTTTACGTTCATTCAATGTCAGACCTTCACCAGTTTCCATTGGTTTTACTTGGTCGATACTGATTTTTACATTTGGATATTTATGATGAGCTGGAACAGAACTAATATAGAATTTAGCTGGATTTTCAGCATCTTGAGAAGAAAATACGACATGTCGTGTTTCTTTTCCGATATAATAGCCGTCTTGTTTTTTCATTTCTTCTTTTTGCCCATCGATTTCGATGAATCCTGGTCCACCGATATTGATCACACCTAGTTCACGGCGTTCTAAGAAGTAATCAACACCTAGTTCTTTGTCTAATGTGATTTCTAATTCTTTTTCAGTAGGTGTCACGCCACCAAAGATCATTCGATCGTTGTGCGTATAAGTCAAACTGATTTTTCCTGGTTCAAATACCTTTTCTACTAAAAACTCTTTTCTCAATTGTTCCGTTGAATAATGACGGATATCTTCTGGACTGTGTGTATAACGTGTTTCCATTTCTTGCATTTTCTTCTACTCCTTCTATCGAATGATTTTTCCAGAGCCGCATGCTAAAAATTGTGCGACTTCTTCTTGACTGAATTGGTTGCAGTCCCCATGGATCGTATGCTTCAAGGCAGAAGCTGCCGTAGCAAAATCAATGATTTCTTGCGGGGGCATATTGGATAAAATCCCATGGAGCACGCCACCTGCAAAAGCATCTCCGCCACCTACTCGATCCACGATCGGGGTGATTCTATGGACTTGGGATTCCACATATTCATGGTTCATCCACAATGTCCCCTTCAATTCATTTTCACTTGCTGAATGAACGGTACGTTTGGTCGAATAAAACACCTGGATATTCGGGAACTTTTCCTGCATTTTTTGATAATAATAAATTAGAGGTTGTTCTTCTGCTTCTGGTGCTTTCTCGATACCTAACAAATAAAGAGCATCCATTTTTCCAGCTGAACAGATATCTACTAAAGGTAAAAGCTGATGGATTACTTCGCTGGCTTCTTGCTGTGTCCATAATTTCCCGCGATAGTTGATATCGAAGCTGATCAGGCAGCCGGCTTTTTTTGCAGCTTCTATCACTTGTTTCGTCATTTTTTGCCATTTTTTAGACAAAGCTGGGGTGATTCCTGAAACATGAAATATATCTATTCCTTGGAATAACTCCTCTAGCGACCATTCCAAATGATCCATTTCAGCAAAGCTTGATCCGGCACGATCATAGATCACTGAGGCGGCGCGTTCGCCACTACCAGTTTCCATATAATAAGTACCTAGTCTTGGTCCACCAAATAATACCTGTTTTGTATCTACTCCATAACATTGCAAGTGCTTTTTGACTGCTTTTCCCAATGCGTTATCAGGTACTTTGGTAGCAAAAACCGCGTCATGTCCGTAATTAGCTAAAGAAATTGCTACGTTTGCTTCCCCTCCGCCATAATGGGCAGCGAATCGTTCACTTGAATCGATGCGGGTTCCCTGTTCTGTGGACAATCGCAACATGATTTCTCCGAGTGTCACTACTTTTCCCATAAGCAGTTACCTCTTGATTTCTTTCATTTTTGCTGCATACTGTTGCGCGACTTCTGTTACTTTGTCAAAATCTCCTGTAGCTGCAGGTGCTAAAAGGTTCCCACCTACTCCGACTGTTACGACACCAGCATCGAACCACTCTTTCATATTGTCCAGACTCACACCACCAGTTGGCATGATATTGACTTGAGGCATCGGTGCCTTGAAGGCAGAAATGATACTTGGTCCATAAGCGCTTCCAGGAAATAGTTTGACGATATCTACCCCGCTTTTCAGCGCTGTTTTGATCTCGGTAATAGTCATACATCCTGGTAAGTAAGGAATTTGATACAGATTGCACATCTCTGCCGTTTCTTGATCAAAGGAAGGGCTAACAATATACTCTGCGCCAGCTAAGATAGCCAAGCGAGCTGTGACAGCGTCTAATACTGTGCCTGCGCCAATCACTATTTCTGGTTGGTCTTTGTAGAATGACAAAAGTTCTTTGATTACTTGATCCGCTTGAGGGACTGTAAAAGTCAACTCAATACCAGTTAGACCACCTTTGATGATTGCGTGGCAAGCATTCAAAGCTTCTTCTTTACTTTTTCCGCGTACCACCGCAATCACTCCGGCGTTTTTCAATCGAGATAAAATATCAATTTTTTTCATCTTCTCCACCTATTTCCTATTTAGAAATTTTATTTTATAACTTGGAAATCTATACCCATATTATACGGCAGAAAAGAAAAAATGCAAACGCTTTTTTCATTATTTTTGAATTCTTTGCTCGATTTCGCTTTTTGTTTGCTTGAGGGCACTGATTATTTGTTCTTTTGTCTCATCTGTTAAACGATATTTCGGCATACTTACACTAAATGCACCAATGATTTGTTCGTTTTTCACGATTGAGGCTCCTATACAAAAAATATCACGTTCGATTTCTTCATCGTCAAATGCAACGTGGGTTTCTTTTACCGTTTGGATTTCCTTTTTCAAACGCAAGGCATTGGTAATCGTGTACTCTGTGTAAGGAATCAACGGATGTTTTTCAAGATAATCAGTGTACTGCTCTTCACTGAATTCTGCTAATACGGCTTTACCCATCGCAGAATTGTATAATGGTCGGGTGATTCCGATTTTTGAAGACATACGGATCGTTTGATGTTTTGGATCTAGTTTGTTCACGTACAAAATCTCATTGTTGTCCAATACCCCTAAGTGGATAGTCTCATCGATTTTTTGCTGCAACTGTTCTAAAAACGGTAAAGTCAGTTCTACCAAATCGATTTGTTCAATGTTTTTATTCGCGTAGCGAATAAGCTTTGCACCTAAACGATAATTTTTCTCTGAATTTTTATTTACATAGCCGATCATCAGTAAAGTATCTAGTATTTTCAAGACTGTAGAAGAAGTCATTCCCACACCCTTTGCGATCGTCTGCAAAGAGATGTCTGGATTTTCTGCTAAATAGTCTAGTATTTTAGAAGCTTTGATCAATACAGTTCCATAAGGTTTTTTATTTTCCATATAATATTCTCCTATTTCTTTATAAGAAAAATTATAGCGGAAATACCATCAATTTAAAAGAGATAACCGGATACAAACTGCTATTTCTCTTTATAGGCAACTCAAAGTTAAAGATCCGCTTCGTTTTTACATCAAGCTTTGATATAAGGCAATGATTTCTTCTACTGTCGTTTCTCTTGGATTTCCTGGTGTACATACATCTCGCAGAGCATCTTCTGCAATTGCTGGGATATCCGCTTCTTTTACACCTAACTCAGAAATGGTTGCTGGGATCCCAACCGCTTTGCTTAACCGGTCGATCTCACCGCAAGCTGCATCTCTTACATCTTCTAAAGACATTTCAGATGCACCTTTGAGCCCTAGTACAAGAGCGATTTCACGGTATTTTTCTCCAGTATATTCTTTGTTATATTTCATGATCGTTGGCAAGAGCGCTGCACACGCTACACCATGCGGGATGTTGTACCATGCACTTAACGGATGAGCCATCCCATGTACCAGTCCTAAACCTACATTTGAGAAGCCCATTCCTGCAATATATTGTCCTAATGCCATTTTTTCTCGTCCATTTTGATCACCCTCTACAGAAGCTTCCAAAGAATGACCAATGATTTCAATTGCTTTCAAATGCAGCATATCAGTCATTTCCCAAGCGCCTTTTGTGATCAACCCTTCGATAGCATGCGTCATAGCATCCATCCCTGTTGACGCAGCCAATTTTTTTGGCATTCCCATCATCATGTCACTGTCGATGAACGCGACGATTGGGATATCATGAGGATCGACACAGACGAATTTTCGGTGATTTGCTTCATCTGTGATGACGTAGTTGATCGTTACCTCAGCTGCTGTCCCAGAAGTCGTTGGTACAGCTAAGATAGGTAAACATGGATTTTTTGTATCAGCAACGCCTTCTAAGCTGATGACATCTGAAAACTCTGGATTCGTCAAAATAATCCCAATGGCTTTTGCCGTATCGATTGGCGAACCTCCACCGATTGCGATCAAACAGTCTGCCTCTGCCTCTTTAACAAAAGCCACTCCGTCTTTTACGTTTTGGATCGTTGGGTTAGGCACGATCCCGTCGTATAAAACATAATCGATTGCTGCATTATCCAAAAGCTCTGTTACTTTTGTCGCTATACCATGTTCGATCAATCCTTTATCAGTAATGACAGCTGCTTTGCTGAATCCTCGCTGCTGAAATTCGGGAACGATTGACTCAATCGCTCCTTTTCCAAAATACGATGTTTCATTTAAAATCATTCGATTACTCATTTTCTATTCCTCCTAATTTGTATTATTTTTCACAATAAAAACGAAAGAACTTCAAGCAACCGGTTGCCCAGTTGCTTGTTGTTACAGTTCAAAGACTGGCGTCAATTCACGGCTGACTGGGGAGGCATCTGGATTTGTTTCCATGATATCTTCCATGTATTTCCACCATTTTTGATTGATCGGTGTATTCGCCATTTTTCCCCATAACTCTTCATCTTCGACCACTAAGTAACCAAATAATAAACTTGTACTCGGATCAAGATAGATCGAATAGTCAATAACCCCATGTTCACGAAGCGCTGTGCGCATCTCTGGCCAAAGTTCATCATGTCTTTTTTTGTATTCTTCTTGTTTTTCTGGGTAAACTTTCATGCAAAAGGCTTTTTTCACCATGTCAGACACCTGCTTTCGTATGAACTTCCTCCAAATAACCTGCTTTCGGAGTAACACCAAACGCATCTGCTAAGCGCCACAAATTCCCATCTGTGATTGTTTGCAAGATTGGTCCTTGCGCTTTGACGTACGTATAGACTTCTGCTGCCTTTTCTGCTGTCTCGATCAAACCAAAGACTTCATCCATGTCTTTTCCTGACCCGTAGATTCCATGTTGCGGCCATAAAACCAATCGAGTTTTTTTCATTTTTTCAGCTGTTGCTTCCCCAATCTCATTTGTTCCCGGAACCATCCACGGAATGATGGAAATCCCTTCTGGAAAAACAACTAGGCATTCCGTGCACATTTGCCACAGCGTACGACTAAAGGAACGCTCGTCTAATTCATGCGTAAAGCTCATCGCTAATAAATGGCTAGCATGGCAATGCATAACGATCCGATTATCTGGGTCTACTTCTAAACGGGCGATATGACTCATGAAATGACTTGGCAACTCGCTTGTAGGAAGGCAGTCATTTTCTAACCCCCACAAAAGCTCTAATGTTTTGCCATCCTCGGCAACTCGAACGATTCCAAGGTTTTCGGCAGGTTCGCTCGCTACATTTTTAAAATATCTTCCTGAACCAGTTACAATAAAATAGCATCCTGCTAAACGGCTGGCATCAAAAATCATCGAGATGCGGCGGGTCACTTTTTCAGGATCCAAGAACGGTGTGATTTCTTCTTCTTTGAGTAAATAAGAAATATTCCCGCCATTTCGTTCATCCCATCCCAAGCGATAAAGATTCGATGTCGTTTCAATCATTTCTTTCACATAAGGCGCTTGTAAAATATCTATTTTTTTCAATATAGCCACACTCCTATTTTCTTAATCCCAACACGTCTTTTTGATATTCTTGGACTTCTTCCAGCCAATCCAAACCAACTGGAACTTGATTTTTGTAACAGAAATAATTCCATACATCGGCATACGGGAAATCTTTCAATTCTTCCGTGTAAGCCATTCTTGAAGTAAAGTCAAAAGCCAGCTCCATTTCTTTCAATCGCTCAACTGGTTCCAGCATAGCTTTCATCAATGCTTTTTGTGTATTTCTCGTACCAATGACCCAAGCAGCGATACGATTGATCGTTGCATCAAAGAAATCCAGACCGATATTCGTTTTTTCCAGTAATTCGTTACGGACTAATTCTTTAGCAATTTCCTGCAATTCATCATCCATCAAAACGACATGATCTGAATCCCAACGAACTGGACGAGAAACGTGCAACATGATTCCTTTGCTGAATAACGCTAAGGAAGACAATTTATTGGAAATCACTTCTGTTGGATGAAAATGTCCAGCATCTAGACAAACAAGTTTGTCACGAGTCAACCCGTAACCCATATAAAATTCATGGGAACCGACTGTATAAGCTTCAGCGCCTAAACCAAATAGTTTGCTTTCTACTGCATCTTGTACATACCGTTCATCTAACTCTTCTGTAAAAATTTCATCGAGCGATTCCATCAAACGTTTCCGTGGGGTAAAACGGTCGATTGGATTGTCTTTCATCCCATCAGGTACCCAAAAGTTATTGATACATGTTTGTCCAGTTTCTTTTCCAAAGTATTCTGCGATTTTGCGGCTTCTTTTCCCGTGTTCGATCCAGTATTCACGAACTTCTTTATCTGGGTGAGCTAATGTAAAGCCGTCTTTCATCATTGGATGCGAAAAGAAAGTCGGGTTGAAATCAAGACCGATCTCTTCTTTTTTTGCCCACTCTACCCATTTCTCAAAATGCTTCGGCTCAATCTTATTGAGATCGACCGCTTCTTCTGTGTCCAAATAGATAGCATGAAGATTCAATTTATGTTTGCCCGGTATCAACGAATATGCCTTCTCCAAATCTTGTCTAAGCTCTTCGGGTGTCCGTGCAGCTCCTGGGAAATTTCCTGTTGCCATGATTCCGCCAGTCAATTCGCCATCCGGTGTCAAGAAACCTTTGACATCGTCTCCTTGCCAGCAATGCATAGAAATTTTGATGTTCTGCATCTTTTCTAGTACAGCATCTGTATCTACACCGATAGTTGCATATTTTTCTTTTGCTTGTTCGTAATTTCTTTCAATCGTGTTCATACGATTACTCCTTTGATTTTATTCACGTACCATTCCATCGTGTTTTGCTTATTTTCATCTGGGTAAAAAGTTTCACATGGAAACGACTGTTTGATTACATTTCTTGCTTGTTCTATATTCGAAAACTGACCTGTACTGAGCATTTGCATGGCAACATTCCCGATTGCTGTGGCTTCACTAGGACCTGCTTCTACAATGATTCCGGCATAATCTGCTGTCAATTGATTCAGTAAGCGATTATTCGATCCGCCCCCTACGATGTGCAGTTTTTCCAATTTCGTTCCAGTCAAGTGTTCTACTTTGATCAGCTCTTGTGCGTAACAAAGAGCAAGATTATCATACACACAACGAGCGATAGCTCCCGGTGAGACAGGGACTGGCTGCTCTGTTTCAAAACAGTATTGCTGAATCTCTTCTATCATATTTTTAGGATTCAAAAATCGAGGGTCATTGATTTCCATCACTTGTTGCAGCGGCTTTTCTTTTGTAGCAAGTTCTGCCAATTCCGCGTAACTGTATTCGTACTCCTGCATTCGAGCAACTTCCTGGATCAACCACATCCCCATGATGTTTTTCAAGAAACGCACCGTATTATGAGCGCCCCATTCATTCGTGTAATTCTCAGAAAAAGCGGCGCGAGAAACATTGGCGATCTTTGTTTCCATCCCTAAAAGTGACCATGTCCCGCTGCTGATATAGCCCCACTGTTCTCCTTGCCCTGGTGTGCCTAATACAGCTGACGCCGTATCATGACTTGCTACTGTGATAAAGGTCACATCTGGCAAATCATATTTTGAGAATTTTTCTTTTTGCAAATCTCCTAGTATCGTTCCCGGCTCTGTCAATGGAGGAAATAATTCTTTCGAGACACCAACTTTTTCAAGAAGTTCTGTTTCCCACTCTTTTGTTCCTGCATTCAGCAGCTGCATAGTAGACGCATTGGTTTTCTCCGTCACCATATTGCCAGTAAAGACGTAGCCTAAATAATCAGGAATCAATAATAATTTATGTGCTTTTGCCAAATGGTCTTTTTCTTCGACAAACAATTGGAATAAGGTATTGAAAGGCTGGATCTGAATCCCTGTTTGCTCATACAACTTATCTAGAGAATAGCTTTCAGAAAACTGTTTTACTGCTTCATCGGTACGATCGTCCCGATAAGCGATCGGATCATTCATCCGTTCCCCTTGTTCGTCAATCAAACAGTAATCGACTGCCCATGTATCGATCCCTGCAAAACAGCGATCGATCCCTGTTTTCTTTAATTTTTCAAATCCAATCAAAATCTCTTCGATAAGATAATCGATCTTCCAGCGGTCATGACCGTCTTTGTTCTGAAAGCCGTTCTTGAATCGGTGTACTTCTTCCAAGACTAAAGAACCTTCATCATTCCTCATACTTTTCATTAGTCGTCCGCTTGACGCACCGATATCAATGGCAACAAATGTCGGATTCATTTCTCCACCTCTTTTACTTTATTGTTGATTAACACTTCATTAATAAAGCGTTATCATTTATTAACAATGCTATCATATTACATAAACTTATATTTTGCTTCACACTATTTTGGTATATAATTGCATTATCTTGACAAGTTGGGAGTGTTTACATGGATTACTGGGAAAAAGCCAATCACTCATGGTCGGAAGACTCAAAAAGAGTGATCTTGACACCTACGCAAAGAAGTAGGAATTTATTTTTTTATATCCAAGAAATCGGTTACTTTAAAGCGCCGGTCCCTTACTATACTGAACGAGCACATTTACCTTCTTATTTGATAAAATTTACTTTGTCTGGCGAAGGTTTGCTTACATATAAAGATAATCAGCACCAGCTAAAAGCTGGAGACCTCTTTTTTATTGACTGCCAAGAATATCAGCGTTATCAAACGATTAGCGAAGAACCATGGGAAATGGATTGGATCCATTTGAATGGTCAGAGCGTCCAATCATTTTATCAAGAATTCACAAAAGATGGCCATAACACCTTCCATTCGACAGGTGATCCATCAGAAAATAAGATCCATCATCTGATCACAGAATTGATCCACATGCAGCAAGGTGCGAATGCCCGTACCGATTTCCAGTCCTCTGTAGCTATCCACGAGCTGTTGAATGAACTGATTTTGCAGAAGTATCAGCTGGATTTCGAAGAAGAAGATATCCCACCTTACGTTTATAAGCTTAAGCAATATTTGGACGAACACTTCAAAGAAACGATCACACTTGATCAATTAGAACAGCAATTTTTACTGAATAAATATCAGCTGAGCAAAGATTTTTCCAAATTCATCGGTTCTCCGCCAATCGATTATTTAATCAGCAAAAAACTCTCTTACGCTAAAGACCTTCTTCGGTATACAGAATTTACTATTCGAATGATTTCCGAAGAAATCGGAATCGAGAATTTTGCTTACTTTAGTCGCTTGTTCAAAGCAAAAACCGGATTATCACCGAGAGATTTTCGTAAATTTAGCTGATTCATATAATATGTACGCACTTTTTTTAAATATTTATAGTAGAAAAATAAAATAACCGCAGTTTCTGCTTCTATATAAACAACAGCAGCTACTTCGGTTATTTTTTGAGCAATCATTCTCATTGTTCATCTTCAAAATGTTCATAATGAACAAGCTGGTTTTGTGTATCGCGTTTCAAAAATTCTTTAGGCGTTATACCAAACTCTCTCTTGAATGCTTTCAGAAAATGTGGATAAGACGAAAAACCACTTTTACTATATACAGCACTAGAACTACGGTACTCTCGCAACAAGTGCTTGGCATAGATCAGCTTTTTCTTCATTACATACTGATGAAACGTAAATCCAGTGTACTTTTTGAATTCTCGGGTGATATGGTATTTGCTGACAAAAAATTGCTTCTCCATTTCCTCTAAAGAAAGCGGATGAGATAAATTTTTTGAGATATATTGTAACATTTGTTCCACACGCTCATTTGGAACTACAGCATTCTGTTCTTGCGCACTCTCTTCTTTTTGTACTACTTGATTGAGAAAAATCAAGTATTCTACCAGAGCTTGTTCATATTTTATGTCTTCACCGTAAATTTTTTTATCAGGAGGATGGTCGATAAATGATAATTTTTGCTTCAATACTTCCTGTTCGACTTGCAATACACGACTCCTTTTCTCTCCCATTGGTTGAAAACAAGCCGATAGATTAGACCATGGCGTGGAACGACTTTCCAGAAAAGAAGGGGTAACAAAAATATAGACACGCTCGAATACATCTGAAGACTGGCGGACAATACGATGCAAATCGTTGGAATGGATGAGCAGCACACTTCCTGCTTTGATCGTAAATTGCCGTCCGTTCAAATAAAAAGTCGCTTCACCCTTTAATGTAGTATGAATCTCATAGAAATCATGGTGATGGTAGATTGTTTTATTTTGGCTGACGACATCTTTGACATGATAGATTTCATACTGATCAGAAACCATCGTATTGACTTGTTCACCGCTTATTTTCTTTTGGAGCATGTGCTGCACCTCCTTTGTTCAGTTGTGCACAATTATATTATATCACGTTTTTTGTAATCAAAAAGAGCTGCTTTTATACACTCTTATAAAAAAGAAGAGACGTGACATCTTCTAGCCCCGCCCCCTCCATTCTAAATATTAGTTAATCAATGCCTTCTTTACATTATTCAAGAAGACTTCTTCCATAACGAATCCCATCATCTTTTGTTTCTTCAAGAACCACATACAGATACGGACGGTTCTTCTTGATGATTTCTTTGATTTTTGTGTACTCGATCACACCGTCTCCCAAATTTACCGGCACGATTTTTTCCTGTTCGACACGAAAATCTTTCAAATGAACCGCACATATCTTTTCACCAAAACGCTCAAAAGCTTCTTCTACCAATTGGACTTGTTCTTGATAATTAGTACTTGTGATCAAATTTGTCGGATCTAAAATGATTCCTAGATAGTCCGAATCCACTGCTTGGATCAGCTGCTCTACTCTTGCTAAAGAATACACCGGATGATTCAAACCTGGTTCTATCCCCACCATCATTTGGTATTTTTCTCCAGCTTTTACCAAGCGACGGATAACGGACACTGCTTCAGCAAATGCTTCATCTGTGAAATTTTCTTCCGTATATTGGATTTCCGGCAAGACACATCCAGTTTCCGAAGCAACCATCGACGCACCAAAGGAAGAAGCATAGTGAAGATACTGCTCGAACTTTGTCAGCAACTCTTCTCGTATCATTAAATCTGGATGAATCATATTGATATAGCAACTTAAAATTCCTACGGACACTTCTTGCTTTTCTAAGACTTGTTTGACATAATTTCCCATCCCAGAATTGATTTCGTTTGCGCCAGAAGACATTTCAGGAAACGAAAGACCTAAGGCGAGCTGCAGTGTATGGATCCCTTGTTCTTTTGTTTTTTCTGCAAGATCTTCTATCGTTTGGACTTGGGAAAGATCATGTCCTCTAATTGTAATGTTCAACATAATTATTCTCCTAACTCAGCATATTGGGTAGCCACATGACAATTTGCGGGAAATAGGTAATCAAAAACAAGACGACTAGGATAATCCCATAAAACGGAAGAAGTGGTTTCAGCATTGCCTCTGCTTTTACGCCTCCTACACTTGCACCGACATATAGCCCTGTACCTACAGGTGGCGTGATGGATCCTACACACAGATTCATGATTGAAAACAACCCGTAATGTACAGGATCAACCCCTACACTTGTGACGATCGGTAAAAATATTGGTGTAAAAATCAAAATAGCAGGCGCTACATCCATAAACATACCCACAAGTAATAACACAAGATTGACTAATAACAGAATCACTAGCTTATTATCCGTTACGCCCATAATCAACGAACTAATCGCCTGAGGAATACCGGTAAACGCCATGGCGAAAGACATCATGGAAGAAGTAGCCAATAAGAACATGATCGTCCCTGACATTGCTACTGATTGAAACAACATATTAGGTATATCTTTTAGTTTTACCGTTTTATAGTAAAACATAGCAATCAATAGGGAGTAAATGACAGCTATCGCTGAAGCTTCTACTGCTGTAAATATCCCCGTCAAGATACCACCGATAATGATGACAATCAATAGAAGGCTAGGAATCGCCTCTTTTATTATTTTTCCAGCATGAGCCATCTGTCCTTTTTCGACAACAGGGTATTTATTCTTTTTAGCAACGATGAATGCTACTAGCATGATTCCTAGTGCCCACAGAGCCCCTACGAGATAACCTCCCATAAATAAAGCCGAAATCGAAGCACCACCAGCAACAAGTGAATACATGATAAAAGCAGTACTTGGAGGAATGACCATACCTGTCGGAGCTGACGCGATATTGACCGCTGTCGCAAACTTCCGGTCATATCCTTCTTCCACTTGCTGAGGGATCAAGACTCCGCCAATCGCGGTAGAAGCGGCAATGGCTGAGCTAGAGATGGAACCAAATAAAGCATTCCCTAACACATTCGTATGAGCCAAAGCCCCCGGTACGCGTCCGACGAACAACATCGCAAAATCCACTAGTTTCTTGGCTATCCCTCCATTATTCATGATAATACCTGAAAGAACAAAAAACGGAATAGCGATGAGCGAAAAACTGTTGATACTTCCCACCATTTTTTGAGCTGAACTAAAAGCAGAAACATCAAACGGTATAACTAACAATAAAGTCATCATTGATGAGAACGCAATACTTATAGCAATCGGCATCCCTAATACAAGCAACACGACAAATACAAAAAATAACACTAATCCGGCTTCTATTGCCATTTTATTCCTCCATTTTTATATTTTTTCTTGAATTGCTGGCTTGTTGCTTAATGTATCGATTAGATTGATCAGACTATAGATAATGATGAGTATACCTGAGACAGGTATTGACAAATAGACGTACCCCATCGGAATGCTTAAAGAAGGTGAGATCTGCCCCATTGTCAATGTGACAGCATTCCATCCGCCATACACCATGATCATCGCAGCAAATACCAGAAACAAACTTTGAACAACGACTTCTAAAATCTTACTTTTTTTACCAGATAATTTTTCACTTAAAACCGTTACGGCTAAATGTGCTTTTTGTCCCACAACATACGCGGAAGATAACATGGCAAACCAGACAAGACCGAATCGGACAAGCTCTTCTGTGACCGTATTTGGATTTCCTAAAACCGTTCTGGAAAATACTTGCCATAAAACGACAGCGACCATCCCAACAAGCAAAACAGCTCCTAGGATCTCTAACACCTTATTTAAAATCATTTTCATCACAGCTACGCTCCTTGCTCTTGGATCTTTTGATAAAGGTCTTTGTAGGCAGGATCGTTTTTGAATGTATCATGAATCGGCGCGACTGCCTCTCGAAACGGTGTATTATCTACATCATTGAATTGAACTCCATGTTCTTCTTGTGCTAAAGCTTTCTCTTCTTCAATTGCTCTGGCAAAAGCTTCGATTTCAAAAACCGTCGATTCTTTTGCTGCTTCTTCAATCGCTTTTTCCTGTTCAGCAGTTAGCTGTTCTTTGATAGCATCATTCATGATGATGATATCGGGCACACGTGTATGCTCATCATAAGAATAGTATTTAGCTACCCCGCCATGTCCAGCTGTATACAAGACAAATTCATTGTTTTCTGATCCGTTGATCAAATTGGATTGAAGAGAAGTGTATACCTCATCACTTCCCATGGGGACTGGCGAACCACCTAAAAGCTCTACCATTTTAATAGCTGTTTCGCTTTGCATCACACGGATTTTCTTTCCCTTCAAATCTTCCGGTGTATGGATTGGTCCGTCTACCATATAAAAACTACGTTGACCAGAATCATAATAGGTCAATCCGGTAAATCCTAAATCTTTGGTTGATTGGTAGATTGGTTCCATTATTTCTTCATTATCCATCACCTTAAAAAAATGTTCTTCATCATTGAATAGATAGGGAACTGAAAAAATCGAATAATCTTTAGAAAAACTTTCCAATGCTGAGGCACTTACTTTTGTGAAATCTACTGCTCCTGACTGTGTCAACTCGATCAGTTCCCGTTCTCCACCCAGTTGTCCATCTGGAAAATACTGGATCTGTACGGAACCATCTGTTTTTTCTTTTACTAAACGCCCAAATTCATTCATTGCATCAATTACCGGCTGGCTGTTGCTTGCATAAGCAAAGCGCAAGGTAACTGTCTCATTTACGTCTGCATCTGCGACAGTTGCCACACTAGAATTATTTCCGCAGCCGCTTAGACCTAGCAGACCTAGGCTAAGCGAACTTGCTGCAAACAGCAGTGATGTTTTTTTCATATGGGTTTCCTTTCTTTTAACAATAAGAGACGAGCAATTCTGTCAAACAAAGCACCGTTAACGACTGTCCATAAGGCATTGCTGTGATTCCGATATTCCGATAAAAATCTAAACTATCCCCCATTCCTGTCCCGATTGAAACGTTTTGGACTTCTCCTTTTTCATCGATTTGTTCAAGCAATCCTTGGATAGCACGATAAGCGACTTCTTTATATTCTTGCGGCAAATAACGTTTATGGACCGCTTTCAAAATACCGTAAGCAAACCCTGCAGTTGCAGAAGATTCCACATAAGAAGAAGGATCATCTAACAACGTATGCCATAAACCGCTTTCAGATTGATAAGTTTTTAATGCACGCACTTGTGCTTCAAGTGTTTCAATCAATAATTTGCGCAATGCATCTTCTTTCGATAGTTCTAAGATCTCGATGATTTCTGGAATAGCAATCGTCAACCAGCAGTTTCCACGAGCCCAAAATGCTTCGGCGTAGTTATGATTTCCTTCAAACGTCCAGCCGTGATACCACAACCCTGTCCGCTTATCCATCAAGTATTTGATGTGGATCATAAACTGGTAACGTGCTTCTTCTAAATATTCTGGGCGATTCAACAGTTTTCCGATTTTTGCCAAAGGAAGCACTGTCATCATCAATGTATCATCCCACAGCTGATTCTTATTTTCCGGTCCATATGTGGCATGTTGCAACCCCTCTTCATTTGTCCGAGGCATGTCATTCATGACCCATTCTGCCCATTGTTCTAAATAAGGCAAATAGCGTGAATCTTTCGTGTCTTCATACAAGTAAGCCATCGTCAACAATGGGGCCATCGTATTGACGTTTTTTGGCGGAGCGCCTTCTTCCATCCGATCTTCAAACCATTCATTGACTACTTGATAAGCGCGAGGATTTTTTGTCATCTGGTAATTTTTATAAATACCGTATAATCCGACACCTTGTGGCCAATTCCATACTGTCCAGCTTTTGTCATCTACTTTCAATCCATCAAAGTCCAATAAAAATTCACCGTTATCGTCTTTGATCGTTGTCAGGTTTTCAACGAGCAGGTCAATTTTTTCTTTCACTAATTCTTTAGGTACAAAAATCTCTTCTTTAATAATCATCTTTACGCCACCTTTTTAAACGCTTTCATTTTATATCCTTAATATAGCAGTAATACCGTTCACTATAAATATCGCTTTTTGAACAAAAACTGTCTAAAATTGACCTAAACGTTAAATAACAAAAGTAACTTTCAAATACTTAGAAAACAAAAAAAGAACTTGGAGAAACAACGTTTTCCAAGTTCTTTTTCATCTATTTTTTTATCTCTTTTCTATGCTTTCTTTTGCTTATCCATTGTAAGCATCAATGATGATCTGTTTCAATTCAGAGATCAATGGTTCTTTCGGATTAGCTGTCGTACATTGGTCTTCGTAAGCTAATTCAGCCATACGGTCTACGGTTGTATCTAGTGTTTCTTGTGTGACTCCTTGAGCTTTTAGACTCATGTTGATGCCGACAGATTTTCCTAATTCATAAACAGCAGTTGCTAAAGCTTCGACTAATTCCTCTGTTGTTTCGCCTTTCAGACCTAAGAATTTTGCAATATCTGCGTAATCTGTATCTGCACGGAAATAGTCATATTTAGGGAACATCGCATGTTTTTGTGGATCTTTTGCATTATAGCGGATAATATGCGGTAAAAGAATCGCATTTGTCCGTCCATGAGGGATCCCGTATTCCCCGCCGATTTTATGTGCGACTGAGTGACAAATACCTAGGAATGCGTTAGCAAACGCCATACCAGCCATTGTAGAAGCGTTGTGCATTTTTTCACGTGATTCCATATCAGGTGTTTTCACTGATTTTTCTAAATTGTCAAAGACTAATTTGATCGCTTGCAGACTCAACCCGCGTGTATAATCTGAAGCCATGACTGAAACATAAGATTCAATTGCATGCGTCAACACATCCATTCCTGTATCTGCTGTGACAGATGCTGGAACTGACATGACGAATTGAGGATCGACGATTGCGACATCCGGTGTCAATGCATAATCTGCTAACGGATATTTCACATGTGTTTCACTGTCAGTGATGACCGCAAATGGTGTTACTTCAGAACCAGTTCCTGATGTTGTCGGGATACATACGAATTGTGTCTTTTCTGGTTTATCGATCTTGTATGTCCGTTTACGGATATCCAAGAATTTTTGTTTTGCACCGAAGAAAGATGTGTCTGGGTGTTCGTAGAACATCCACATTCCCTTAGCCGCGTCCATTGCAGAACCGCCTCCAAGAGCAATTACTGTATCCGGCTTGAAGTCTGCCATCAATTTCGTTCCTGCGTATACGGTATTTGTCGATGGGTTCGGTTCAACCTCTGAGAAGACTTCGATTTTCACATCATTTTTGCGTCGTGCCAATACTTCACGAACTGTATCGCAGTAACCAAATTGGACCATACCTGGGTCACAAACGATCATGACACGTTCAACATTTTCCATTTTCTCTAAGTACAATAGAGAATTCTTTTCAAAGAAGATTTTTGGCGGTAATTTGAACCATTGCATGTTATTTCTCCGTTTCGCTACAGTTTTGACATTGATTAAGTTTACAGCAGAGACGTTACGAGAAACAGAGTTCTTACCATAAGAACCGCATCCCAAAGTCAATGACGGAATCATTTCGTTATAGATATCACCGATGCCGCCTTCTGCAGATGGTGTATTCACTAAAATACGACAAGCTTTCATTCGAAGACCGAATTTGACATGCAACTCTTCGTTTTCTGAATGGATAACTGCTGTATGTCCTAATCCTCCAAGATTCAACATACCTTCACACAAATCGAACGCATGGTCCGTATTGTTAGCTTTGATCATGGCAAGAACTGGAGAAAGTTTTTCTCTTGATAGCGGATAGTCTGGTCCTACGCCTTCCAATTCAGCAATCAGCATTTTCGTTCCTTTTGGTACACTGATTCCTGCCAATTTAGCGATTTCCATCGCAGAATGTCCAACGATTGATGGATTGACCGCATATTTTCCTTCGTTCATCACTGCATCTTCCAATTTTTGCAATTCATCTGGTTTTACGATATAAACTTGGTGTGCTTGGAATTCCGCTTTTACTGCTGCGTAGATTTCTTTGTCCACGATCACAGCTTGTTCAGAAGCACAGATCATCCCATTATCAAATGTTTTCGAAACGATCAAATCGTTCACTGCACGTTTGATTTTTGCTGTTTTTTCAATATAAGCTGGTACGTTACCTGGACCTACACCTAAAGCTGGTTTTCCTGTAGAGTAAGCAGACTTGACCATTCCAGCTCCACCTGTCGCTAAGACGATCGCGATACCTGGATGGTTCATTAGCATAGAAGTCGCTTCGATCGATGGATGTTCGATCCATTGGATACAATTTTCAGGAGCTCCGGCAGCGATAGCAGCATCACGTACCACTCGTGCTGCTTCTGCAGAAGATTTTTGGGCACTTGGATGGAAAGCAAAAACGATTGGATTTCTTGTTTTCAACGCGATCATTGATTTGAAAATCGTTGTGGAAGTCGGATTCGTTGTTGGAGTTACTCCGCAAACCACACCGACTGGTTCAGCAATTTCAATCAATCCTTTTTGGACATCTTCATTGATTACACCAACTGTTTTATCATGTTTGATATTATGCCAAATATATTCGGACGCATACATATTTTTGATTGCTTTATCTTCGTAAACACCGCGACCTGTTTCTTCCACAGCCATCTTTGCTAATGGCATATGTTGATCTAAAGCTGCCATTGCCATTTCATGCACGATATGGTCCACTTTTTCTTGATCAAAGCTTTCCATTTCTTTCAATGCTGCATTTGCTTTTTCTGCCAAACCATCAATCATTGCTTGTACGTCAATTGTCTTCGTTTTTTCTTTTTCCATTACTTTAGCCATCATTATCCTCCTAATGGGTCATGGTTATTTGTTAAATCATTCACATGTATATCATACAATATTTGTTTTTCTATGTAAACACTTTTTTGTGATTTTTTTCACAGTTATTTTTAAATATAAAATTGCTTTATTTACAGGCGTTTGTATAGAAAAATATATAAAGTTATTTATTATTATTTATATGACACACCCGATTATTCAATGTTGAGCAATGTATCCCATGCTCTTATCTCTTTCTTTTTTGAATAAAAAATGAGGTAGGACATCTTTCTGCCCTACCTCGTCTTTAAATAAGCTTTGATACTTATTTTTCTTTTTTCTCTTCTGTCTCTTCCAGTGTTTCTGTTGTTTCAGTTTTTACTTCAACTGTCTCAGTTGGTTCTTCTGTTGTTTCAACAGTCGTTGTTGCATCATTTGTTACGACAGTCCCTGGTTTGACCGTTTTGATTGCTGCACGATCGTACTCAAGGAAGATCCCTTCGCAGTCTAAAACGACTGTCCGTTTATCATTGTCGATTTCTGAAACAACTCCGTGTAATCCGCCGATCGTTACGACTGAATCACCTGGTTTCATGCTATCTAACAAGTTTTGACGTTCTTGCTGTTGTTTCTTTTGCGAACGTGACATAAAAAACCACATTGCTAATAGCGCGATAAACATCACAAGCATTGGTAATGATCCCATTTTTTTCACCTCACTAATTCTGTATCTACAAAAAACACTTTAGCAGAAAAATGCTGCTAACACTAGTTTTTTACTTAATTTTTAAAAGATTTTCCTTTAGAAACTTTTTGCGTTTTCTTTATTGAACCCGTACTCTTCAAAAAAGGCTTCTCTAAATTCAAGCAAATTATCATCCATGATCGCTTGACGTACTTGTTTCATTAAATTCAACAAGAAGTATAAATTATGGTAAGAAGTCAAACGAATGCCAAATGTTTCATCACATTTGATCAAATGGCGGATATAGGCACGTGTATAGTTTTTACATGTGTAACAATCACATTTCTCATCAATTGGACGGAAATCATGGGCATATTTCGCATTTTTCACTACTAGACGGCCTTGAGAAGTCATACATGTGCCATTTCGAGCGATTCGAGTAGGCAAGACACAGTCAAACATGTCTACTCCACGGATAACACCATCGATCAATGAATCAGCAGCACCGACACCCATCAAGTAACGTGGTTTGTTTTCGGGGATCAACGGTGTAGTGAATTCTAATACACGATTCATTTCTGATTTAGGTTCCCCGACAGATAACCCGCCGATTGAGTAACCAGGGAAATCCATGCCGACTAGATCTTTCGCGCTTTGACGACGAAGATCTTCAAATCCTGCGCCTTGGATGATTCCAAATAATCCTTGACGGTCTGGGTTAGCATGAGCTTTCAATCCTCGTTCTGCCCATCGAGACGTACGTTCTACTGATTTTTTCACGTAGTCGTAACTTTCATCGAATGGTGGACATTCGTCAAAACTCATCATAATATCAGAGCCCAATTTATTTTGGATGTTGATTGCTTTTTCTGGTGATAAAAACATACGCGAACCGTTCAAGTGGTTTTTGAAATGCACGCCTTCTTCTTCAATATTCCGCATATCACTTAATGAAAAAACTTGAAAGCCACCTGAATCTGTTAAAATCGGTTGATCCCAGTTCATAAATTTATGCAGTCCGCCAGCTTCTTCTACTAAGTCTTCACCAGGGCGTAGCCATAAATGATATGTATTACTTAAAATAACGCCAGCACCCATTTCTTTCAACTCTTCTGGGGACATTGTTTTTACTGTAGCTAATGTTCCTACTGGCATGAACATTGGTGTGGGAAAAGTTCCGTGCGGCGTGATCAATTCCCCTAAACGCGCGCCAGTATGTTTTTCTTTCTTGATTAAACGATAGCGAATGGCAGGTTGCGTCATTCATTTCCCTACTTTCTATATAAAATATCTTGACAACTCCCACCATCATAATCGTTTCAAGTGCTTTTTGCAAGTTCCCTCGGCTTCCTTCTACTTTATTTAATATTCTTTTTTTCATCTTTTTTTCATGAATAACAAAAAAGAAAAAACATTATGCCAGAAATATTTTTTGATACATGGTATATTGGTTTTATGAAAGAAAGGAGGGAAAAATCATGCAATCTTCTGCAGAATTAAAACGCCAAGCAAAAGAGAGTTTAAAAGGTCGGTGGGGTCAAGCTGTTTTATTAAATCTAATCCCTACATTGATTGGTATTGCTGCTATTCTTCTTATTATGATTCCTATTATCTTGTTTGCTATTGCCACGTATGATGGATCAGCGAACGTCTCAGATGCGATGGCATCAGGAAGCGGTAGTTCAGGAGGCGGCGGTGGAATTATTTCTAGCATTATCAGCGCTTTGTTCATGAGTGGTATTTCTTGGACTTATCTTGATGTTTTACGCGGTCAAAAAGATCAGATTGAACCATTCAAAGATGCATTTCGTGGATTCAAAGGTTTGTTTATCGGCGGAGTAATCGGCTTAGCTGTACTGATTTCAATCTTTACAACATTATGGGGTTTGTTATTAGTTATTCCTGGAATCATTAAAAGCTATTCTTATTCTCAAAGCTATTTTATCTATTATGATATCGTCCAAGAAACAGGTCAAACGCCTAAAGTACTGGATACGATCACCGCAAGTCGAAAATTGATGGATGGTTACAAAGGAAAACTTTTCTGGTTGGATCTTTCATTTATCGGCTGGCATATCTTAGCATTAGCAACTGCTGGTATCGGTTATCTATGGCTCAGCCCATACATTTCCGCAACAAAAGCAGCATTTTATGAACAATTGCCGAAAGATATTTAAAAGAGAGTGTGACTTGTGACCGAGGGGTTGGCAGGAGAACACCGTTTATCGAGAGGTAGTAAAAGAAACATTCAGCCTATTAGCAAAAAAGGAGGTGTGACAACATTCATGTCACACCTCCTTTTTTTGTATAGTTCCAGTAAAAAGAAAATCAACTTAGAAACAGTTAATTATACCTCTTCTTCTGCTTCCGGTAATCGATGGAACTTGATCAGTTCATTGACCGCGATTGGTACGATAGACAAAATTCCTACCAAGAACCAGTGATTCAAACTGATGTGTACTAGGCCGAATAGTTCTTGCGTAAACGGCAGCAAAGCAACAGCCGTTGTAATAGCTAATGCCAGTAACGCCATTTCTACCAAAGCTTTATTGGTTGCTAAATTGACTTTAAAGATCGATTGACTGCTGCGTACATTGAATACATGCAAAATCGATGAATAAGCTAAGATCAAGAATGCAACTGTTTGACCGACATGCTGACTTGCGTCTACCCATGGGCTGATAGTATCGACATAACTACCTAAATAATAACCAAACAAGGTTACGATGGTGAAGACCCCTGCGTTTATGGCGATTTTTTGCAATAAGCCTCGAGCAAAGATTCCTTCATTTTTCGGAATAGGTGGCTGATCCATGATGCCGTGTTCTGCTGGTTCTCTTCCTAAAGCAAATCCTGGAAGCCCATCGGCAACTACATTGACAAACAGTAGTTGTACAGCTGTGAATGGCGCTCCCCAGCCTAACAGCATCGCAATCAAAACAATAAAGATCTCCGAAATGTTGCAACTTAGCAAAAAGTTGATTGCTTTACGAATATTCTGATAAACCGAGCGTCCTTGACTGACAGCATCGACGATCGTCGCAAAGTTGTCATCCGTCAGAATCATATCTGCGGCACTTTGCGCCACATCTGTCCCTGTGATCCCCATAGCACATCCGACGTTACTTGCTTTCAACGCTGGTGCATCATTCACACCATCACCTGTCATCGCTACGACTGCACCTGTACGTTGCCAAGATTTGACGATCCGGATCTTGTCTTCTGGCGTTACCCGAGCATAGACAGAGAGAGCTTTGACACGCGCATCTAATTCTTCGTCTGATAATTGATGCAGTTCTGATCCTGAGAGTGCTTCTGACGGATCATTCAAGATACCTAATTCTTTCGCTATGGCACTGGCAGTTACCACATGATCTCCAGTGATCATGACTGTTTTGATGCCGGCCTTTTTCGCTCGCTTGATTGCTCCTTTACTTTCTGGACGTGGCGGATCGATCATTCCGATCAGGCCAATCAAACGTAAGTCTTTTTCCAATGCTTCAGAAGAAATATCTTGCGGTTCTTCATCATAAGTAGCATAACCAACAGCAATCACTCTCAGTGCCCGTTTACCAAAGCGATCATTAACGATTGCTGCTTGTTCTACATCGCCTGAACTAAAGCGCGGAGCCAGAACATCGAATGCTCCTTTGGTGATTGAGATGTATTTTTCGCCCATTTGATGAACCGTTGTCATCATTTTTCGTTCGGAATCAAAAGGAAGCTCGTTTACTCGTGGATATTTTTCTTCTAATTCTGCTTTTGTATGATAGTTCTCTTCAACAGCCCTAACGATGGCTACCTCTGTTGGATTACCTTTGATAACAAGCTCATCGTCTTCTTGTTCGACCGTCACATCTGTACATAATGCAGCCATTTTCAATATTTCCATCGCGCTGTTCGTCATTGAGTCTTCGATATTCGTTACTTCATCTTCTTTGCTCCAGACTCGGCGGACGCGCATTTCATTTTGTGTCAGCGTTCCTGTTTTGTCTGAGCAGATAACATTAGCGGTTCCTAGCGTCTCTACTGCTGGTAGCTGCCGGATGATCGCATGTTTCCTCGCCATCTTCTGCACACCGTATGCAAGTGTCAACGTAACAATAACAGTCAAGGTTTCCGGTACAGCTGCAACAGCCAAGGAAATCGAAGTCATGAACATCTCAAGGAGTGGTTCTCCTTGCAGTTCGCCAATCACAAATACTAGAGCCGCAGCCGCTAAAGCGATCATACTGATTCGTTTGCCTAGCTGATTCAATCGGACCTGTAAAGGTGTTTTTTGCATGGTGTTTTCGTTCAAAAGATCCGCGATCTTACCCATTTCAGTAGCCATACCAATAGCAGTGACGATGGCTTTCCCACGACCTGCAGCAACCGTACATCCTTTAAATACCATATTAAGTTGGTCACCTAATGACTCATCTTCTTTTGCGACGAATGCTGCATCTTTTTCGACTGCTTCACTTTCTCCAGTCAACGCCGATTCTTCTACACGCAATTGTGATGCTTCGATCAAACGGGCATCGGCAGAAATAGCATCACCGGACTCTAAAACAAGAATATCCCCAACCACCAGTTGCTCTGACTCAACAGTGGTCACTTTGCCGTCTCGTATGACAGTTGCCGTTTGTTTATTCATATCTTGCAAGGATTCCAGTGCTTTTTCTGCATTTCCTTCTTGGACGATCGCCAATACCGAGTTGATCACAACGATAGCGATGATCAGCAGTCCTTCAAATAAATCTCCATGCTCTGTAGCAAATGCAGTATAAAAGGAAATCACCGCTGCTATAAGAAGGATGATCGTTGTAAAATCCGACAAGCTTCGAAAGAATTTTTTGATCATCGATTCTTTCGGCGCCTCATCGAATTTATTCAATCCCTGCTTTTTTCGACGTTCATCCACTTCTTGTGAAGACACCCCAGTATCTGGATCTGCTTCTGTTACCTTTTTTACTTCTTCTATTGTCTGCTTGTATTCTTCCATCCTATTCCTCCTTCAAAATCTTCGCACAAAAAAAGGTACTTATTTTACTATAACATCCTTCATTTACTATAACACCCTTTTTTTAATTACTTCAAACAAAGGGCTTATTGATTATTTGTTAAGAAAGCATAAAATCCAAAGCGCTTATATTTGCAAGCGCTGCCAAAAAATGCTATTATATAGTTGTAAGGAAGGAGGATACCATCAAATAAACAGAAGAATTTCTCGATAGAACAATGTAAGCAAACAAAGTTGTTAGAAGTACAGGTTTCACCCAGACATGCGTGTAGAGTACAAACCTATAAATAGTGAATGCGTATGGATGTTTGGATCACGAAGTATCCGAAACAAGAAGTAATGCGATACGTAACAATTGAATAACGTAAACGTCTGAAAATTGAATAGGAACAAGAGATGTTTCAAATGTTGAAGATGTAACGAAAACAAAATTTTTGTTTAACATGAAGAAATTCAACACCGTGCTTTGCATGTATGATGGAAAGTTACAATCATTTCTGTTTATTTGAATCCTTCCGAGATACAAGAAAGCCGAGCTTATCGAGAGCTCGGCTTTTTCTTTGTCATTAAATCTTTGTAAAACTTTTTGATATTCAAAAATCAGTGCTTTTCATAACCTTATTTCACGAACATCGCATCTCCGAAACTAAAGAAACGATAGCGTTCGTCAATTGCATGCTGATAAGCAGATAATGTCAATTCTCTTCCGGCAAAAGCACTTACTAACATGACTAAAGTTGATTTTGGCAAATGAAAATTGGTTGAGAAAGCTTCCACCACTTTGAATTCATAGCCAGGCGTGATGAAAATATCGGTCCATCCACTGTCTGCTTTGATTTCTCCATTGAATTTCGTTCCAATCGTTTCTAACGTTCGAATCGAAGTTGTTCCGACAGCCACGATTTTCCCGCCGTTTTTACGTACTTGATTCAATCGTTCAGCTGCTTCTTCCGTCAAACGGTAGAATTCACTATGCATATGGTGTTCTTCGATCTTATCTACGCTGACAGGACGGAATGTACCTAACCCTACGTGTAGTGTCAGATAGACTAATTCAACACCCTTTGCTTCGATCTCATCAAGCAGTTCTTTCGTAAAATGCAATCCCGCTGTTGGCGCTGCAGCAGAACCATTTTCTTTCGCATAGACAGTTTGATAGCGATCTGGGTCTTCCAGACGTTCTTTGATATATGGTGGCAATGGCATTTCTCCCAATGATTCAAGAATCTCTAGGAAAATTTCTTCATACTCAAAGTCAATGATCCGTCCGCCGTGTTCCAATTCTTCTTTCACTACTGCTTGCAATCTGCCATCACCAAAAGAGATTCTTGTCCCAACTTTGGCACGTTTCGCAGGTTTGATCAATGTCTCCCACGTATCTCCTTCTGTATTCGTTAGAAGAAGGACTTCTAAATGAGCACCAGTATCTGGTTTTTCTCCATATAAACGAGCGGGCAGAACTCGTGTATTATTCATGACTAGCGCATCACCAGGGTGTAATTCTTCAATGATTTCATGGAAATGCTTGTCTTTCATTTCTCCAGTTTTCCGATCCAAAACAAGTAAACGAGAATGATCGCGGTCTTTTAATGGTGTTTGTGCGATCAACTCTTCCGGCAAGTCAAAATCAAAATCTTCTGTTGTTAACATATCGTCACTCACTTTCTATCATGTGCTTCATCATTCTATCATGTTTTTCGTTCTGTTGGCAAAAAACGAAATCTTACAAGTATATTGTGTACTAACTAAAAACGGATAGAGGCGATTGCTTCTATCCGTTCATTCCATTCTATATATTTATTATTTCATTAGCCTGACTCTTCTTAAAATATTCCGACCAATACTCCAATTGTTGTAATACCCGTTAAAATAAGAATCACTTTTACGGCACTCAAATGTTTTTGAGAAATAAGATACCAAGCTAGTAAAACCATGATCAAAGGTAAAATTTTTGGAAAAACACCATCTAAAACAGATTGAAGCTTGACGCTTTCATCGCCACTCATGTATTTTATTTTCGTTGTTAAAGCTACATAATTAGCAGATAGGCCTCCTACAACCATGATTCCCAAAATATTAAATGCATTTGTGATATGTCTTGAATTTTCTCCAACAATCACATCAATTGCATCTACTCCAAGTTTATAGCCTTTCATAAAGCAAAAATAGCTAATAAATAATCCAATCATGAAATAAGCTATCATATAAAAAATCGGACCCATGGGACTTCCATCTTTAGCCATTCCCATAGCAATCGACAATAAAATCGGGATGACGATACCTTGAATAATCGAATCACCAATCCCAGCAATCGGGCCCATCAAAGTAGCCTTGATGGCAGTCGGCATTTCCTCGTCAACACCACTCTTATTAGCGATAGATTCTTCTAGTGAAGTCACGATCCCATTAATCAACTGTCCAGTTTGCGGTTCAGTATTATAGAACATAGAGTGACGGACCAAAAGTCTCTTTTGTGCCTCCAGATCATCTGAATAATACCGCTTGGCAAATGGCAAAAATGAATAAGCTTCCGCATGTGCTTGTAATTTTTCGTAAGACGAGGAGGATAAGGATGTCATAGCAAATCTTATCCATATTTGACGTAATTCTTTTTTGCTTAACTTTATTTTCTCAGTCATTATTTCTTCCTCCTAGAACATATCTTCATCTTCATAAGCTGCGTCATCTTTAGATGTATCGATTTCAGCCCCTAGATTTGTAGCTGCCAATGGTTGTTTTTGTTGGTTACTTGTTGCGATGTAAACCAAATAGGCAATCAGAGCGGCGATAAAAACTAATGCGAGTGTGCTGAGATTCGCAAATGCAATCAACACAAAACCGGCAAAGAAGAAAATAAGCTGGATTTTTTGTTTGATTACGATACTCATCAACATAGCAACACCAAGCGCTGGCAATACACCGCCTAAGACAGCGATGATATCTGTGATTTGATGAGGAACACTATTCAATAACCAATTGACCATCCCTTTACCGAAATAAATAGCCAGAGTTACAGGAAGAAATCGAATGATGAAAATAACTAATTGCGGATAGATAACGTGATTATAAACAATTCCTTTACCGTCTGCATTTTCTGCTGCTTTCTGTGCACGATTATTGAAGAAAGAGAAAAACGCCTGTTTTGAGTTGTGGAAAATCAATCCGAATGTTTGCCCTATAAGAATAGCTAAAGTGACCGCTACTGCTGGATCCTTTGTAGTTGCCAAAGCGAGTCCCAGTCCACCATATGATGCATAAGTAATCTCACTATTTGTCGCACCGCCAGTAGATAAGTTCGCTATAAAAACTGCCTGTACGGCTAGTCCACATAACACACCTGCTTTCACATCTCCAAAGGCTAGCCCTGTCAAAAAACCTGCAACTAATGGCCGGCCAACAACGTAAAAACCACCTGTCACACCAAGAAGGGGTGCAGAATCAACTGCTCCTAAATAACAAAATATACCAGTTAAAGCAGCGGAAAGTAGTAAATTAATATCCATTTTTATCCCCCATTTAAAAAATATAATCCTTCGCCTACATCAAAATTATTCTAACTGTATTTTTTCTTGACAACTTCCCATGATTTTTTTTCATCATCTGGCAACAATTGGAAAGTTACCCGATACCCACTAGTTTCTAATTTTTCAAATGCATCATATTCGTTTTGAGTTAACGCAACATTACGCGCCACATTGATAGCACCTGTGCCGCCAGAAATAGGTCCTACATTTACTACTTTTCCAAAATCGATTCCTGCTTCTGCTAGTTGCGCAAAATAAGCTGGAGAATCAGTGATAAGAAAGAAATTTTTATTTGATTTTACTGCTTTTGGGATACTTTCCTTTGCTTGTTCAACTGTATAAATACCTAGCTTTAATTCTGCCGCTGCTGCTTTTAAAACCTTTTTTCTTAACTCATCCTTGGCCACTTCGTCGCTCACTACAAGTATTCCTTGAACAGCGTATTGCTTCGTCCAACGTGTCATTGTTTGCCCGTGTATAACCCGGTCATCTATTCTTGCTAATGTGATTGTCATTTTATTTCCCTCCGTTATTAAAAAAAGTCATCCAAATCATTATTTTCTACTTCCGAATCAAGCAGACGTTCGATTGAACTTTGTGCTGTTTCAACAGCCTTTCGAGCGTACAAAGTGAATGTATCCTTGTCTACGTTTTTCTCAAACGAAAGCATCGTACCTATATCTAAAAGCATGGGAAGATTTACTCCAGAAATCACTTCAATATTCTCTGGATATTTCAATTTCAAACGATAACTCTCGTTATATGGTGTTCCCCCTTTGATGTCTGTGAATAAAAACAGATAATTGTTTTTGATTTTTTCCTCGACTAAAGAATGGAATTGCTTAGAGAAAGTTTCGATTCCTTCTTCTGTCAGAGGTAATGCAAAAATATGCTCCGCCTTACCAGCAATCATTTGATAGGCATTTTTTAATTCGATGCTGAGTTGTCCATGGGAAACTAATAGAATGACTGCATTCATAAACGATCCCTCCTTGTCAAATTTTTACAAACGCTTGTATCACTGCGAATTTGCCTTTTTCTTTTGCCTTTAGCGTGTATTCCTTCACACTTTCTGGCACAATAAATGTTTCGCCATAATGGACTTCCATCGGTTGGAAAGTGTTATCAGTCGAGCAAACAAGAATTTCGCTTCCTTCAACTAGACATAACATATTGACGCTTTCATTTGTTTGTAGCTGAACCTCATCTGTGAACCAATGCCGGATACTATCTATAAATTCAATCTCTGCTAGACCTGTACGCTCACTCGTTACTCCTATTTGTTGATTTTCAAGCTTTTCACAATTTTCCAGTCTAGTAAAAAGGTGTTCATTAATGTATTCTTCATTTCGATCCATTTGTATATTTTCAATCCCATGTTCTAAATGAATCGGACGAGGCAGTCCATTTAGTCCCACACGCCCCCAGTCCCAAAGCTTAAAGGTAAAGATATACGGTGTGGCACTGATTTCAAGTACAACTGTATTTTTCCCTGAACAGTGTATGGTACCTGCTGGGATCGAAAAATGATCGTGCTTTTTGACAGTGATTTCATTGACATATTTTTCAGCTTCGAAATTTTCTCCAGTTTGATTGGCTTTTTTCAAGTCATTAAACAGGGTGTCTTTGGTTATTCCTGTTTTTGTCCCTAAATAGACCTTTGCTCCTTCTTTACAATCCAAAATGTAATAGGATTCATCTTGTGTAAAAGGCATCCCAAATTTATCAAAAGCGTATTCCGTTAAAGGATGGACTTGCAAACTCAAGTTTCCTCCGTCCATCGTGTCCAAATAATCAAAACGGATCGGGAACTTTCTTCCAAATCTTGCTCGCACTTTCTCTCCCAGCAAATTAGTTGTCTCTTCCTCCACCACAACTTGTGAAGGGATTTCAACGATGTCATTCTCGAATTGTAAAAGCAATGAGTTTTCTTCGGGAACCCCGTCAAAAGCCCAACCATAATTTTCCTTGTCTTCTGGTAAATGAAAATTCTTTTTCATCCATTGACCGCCCCAAACACTTTCATCAAAATACGGTACTGTACGAAAGGGCTGTTTCGCTATTTGAGCAGTTGCCTGACGGTATTGACTGCCAGTGATCATTTTGGGCTGATTAGTTTTGACCGTATCGATATAGTAATCGATTATTGGATATATACCATGCTGTAAACGATCTGCCATTGGCCATTCAAAAAAGAATCCTCTTTTAAATTTACCGATTCCTTCTTCATCAGGATTATTGGTTTTCCAATTGGTCATTTGTTCATTTCGGTAACGTAGCTGTATCTCCCAACGTGATACCCCTATAGAAATAAGAACATCTGCTTTTGTAAGAAGACTTGCACCAAATCCATAGATGACTTTTAATCCTTTACCTGCTAAGCGTTCTCGTGCTGCTTCCAATTGTTCAGATGGATAAAAATCTTGGATATTATAATGAGAATAGACACCAAATACTCGATCTTCTGTGATATGATCTCGAATTTTTTTCTGAACTTCCTCTACTGTCAATCCGTATTCGTCTATAAAGATTTTTTCTTTGATTTCTGGAAACTCACTAAGGAAATCGTTTTCAATTTCTTCCTTTCTTACTCCAGGATAGCATTCCAAAACGATGACTGCGTCTTCTCTATTACCTAGATAGCTTTTTATTTCTTCAATAATTGCTCTGTACCCTACAATCGCTTTTCCTTTATTTCTGACATCTACAGTTGGCTTCAAATTATATTTCATCTCTAACAACCTTTCTATTGTCATTACATTATGATTATATAGCTAAGATACCATGATAACAATGGGTATTTATGTATGAAATTTCATTACAATAGCGTTAAATCAAGTGTATATTCTCATTATTTCTTAGTTTGTTATAATTATAAAAACAGCCAAACTATGTTATAACAATAGTATGATGATTTATTTTAGGAGGGTAAAAATGAAAAAAACAGCAAGTAATATTCCTTTATATGCACAAATTGCTGATGAACTGCGAACAAAGATCTTTATGGAAGAATGGGTAACAGGTATGAAAATCCCTACAGAAGAAAATCTTTGTGAATCCTACCATGTAAGCCGCATTACCGTACGAACTGCTATCGACAGTTTAGTAAATGAAGGGCTAGTAGAAAGAAAAAGAGCAAAAGGAACGTTTGTGACGGATTGGAAAACAGAAAAAGATGAACATTTTACGCTTGTACGCTCTTTTACAGATGAAATGAGAGAATTAGGTAAAGAAATAAAAACGATTCATGCAAGTATTTCAATTGAGAAAGCCAATCGAAAAATAGCAAAACTCCTTAACGTGAGTCCTGACGAAAAAGTAATGGTCATGAGACGTACTCGTGCAACTACAGCTGATGAAAAGCCATTCGTTTATTTCATTACCTACTTTAAATATCGAGCAGATTTTCCTACAGAGGATTCGGCTTATTATGACTCCTTTTACGAACTATTGAACCGGTATCATATTCAAGTAAACCAATCGAAAGAATATATTGAAGCCATATTACCAGACAAAGAAATACAGGAAGTATTGAATATTACAGAACATGAACCGATTTTAAAAAGGGTACGAATCACCAAACAACTCGAAACAGATTTCAGAGAATATAGCGAATGCTATTACATTGGAAACAAATATCGCTATTATATTGATTTTTCTTAAAAAGAAACGATCATGTCTCTAATTAAAATAAAAAAACTACCCTATTTGTATTTTTTCATTGTTTTAGGCATACTAGTAATAGATAGTTCTTCATTGAAAATAGAAAAAGAGGTGGCACCATGATTGAATTTCAAAATGTGTCAAAGATTTATAAAGGTGGGAAAGTTGCTGTAGAGGACGTCAATCTTTCATTTGAAAAGGGTGAGTTCATTTGTTTTATCGGTACGAGCGGGAGCGGAAAAACGACGACGATGCGGATGATCAACCGAATGACTGATCCAACACACGGGAAAATTTTGATTGATGGAAAATCCATCCAAGAAATTGATCCAGTGGAATTGCGACGTCAGATCGGCTATGTTATCCAAAGTATTGGATTGATGCCTCACATGACGATCCGTGAAAATATCACTCTTGTCCAAAAATTGTTGAAAGTCAGTCAAGAAGAACGGAATAAAACAGCTGAAAAAATGATTGATCTTGTGGAATTGCCCCGTGAGATGTTAGATCGCTACCCACATGAATTATCTGGTGGTCAGCAGCAGCGTATTGGAGTCGTTCGTGCCCTTGCAGCGAATCAAGATATCATCTTGATGGACGAGCCATTTGGTGCGCTTGATCCCATCACTCGTGATTCTTTGCAAGACCTTGTCAAAGATTTACAAGAGCGCTTGGGAAAAACGATCGTATTTGTAACCCATGACATGGATGAAGCGATTAAACTAGCAAGCCGTATCGCCATCATGAGTGAAGGTCGTGTGATCCAATTCGATACACCAGAAAATATTTTACGTCATCCTGCAAACGATTTCGTAGAAGAGTTGATTGGAGAAGATCGCTTACTACAAGCAAAACCAAATGCGACAAGAGTCGGAGAAGTTATGCTAAATACAGCAATCACGATTACACCGGAAAAATCATTACAAGAAGCAATCAAACTGATGAGGGAAAAACGTGTAGATACGTTATTAGTTACCGATAATTCGAATGTATTAAAAGGATTTATCGATGTAGAAACGTTGAATAAAAAACGAGGAAAAGTATCCAGTGTAGGCGACATTTTGAATAAACATGTTTTTTACGTAAAAGAATCCGCCTATCTTCGTGATACCTTGCAACGCATTTTAAAACGCGGGCTGAAATACGTGCCGGTCGTTGATGAACAGAACAAAGTCGTAGGTATCTTGACTCGCGCATCATTAGTGGATATTGTCTACGATGTGATTTGGGGAGAAGACCCTGCAACTACCGATGTTGCAGAGTCAGCTACTCCTGAAGAATCTAAGGAGGTCTGACCTATGCAGCAGTTTTTTCATCAGCACGGTTCAGAAATTCTCTCAAAAGGTTTTGAACATCTTTATATTTCAGGACTTGCTTTGATCATTGGTATCATCATTGCTGTACCGCTTGGTGTCTTACTGACACGTTTTCCGAAAGCTGCTACGATTGTGATTGGCTTAACCAGTGCCTTGCAGACAATCCCTTCTCTTGCATTATTGGCATTGATGATCCCGCTATTTGGCGTAGGTAAATTACCTGCGATCATCGCTCTCTTTATTTATTCATTATTACCAATTCTACGAAATACGTATATCGGGATGAAAAATGTCGATTGGAATTATCGGGATGTGGCAAAAGGGATGGGAATGACTGAGTTCCAATCCATTTTTTCCGTCGAACTGCCTATTGCTATGCCAACGATCATGGCCGGCATTCGTTTAGCTGCCGTTTACGTGATTGCATGGGCTACCCTTGCCTCTTATATCGGGGCTGGTGGTTTAGGTGATTTGATTTTTAGTGGACTGAATAATTACCAACCAGATCTCATTTTGGCAGGTACGATCCCTGTAACGATTTTAGCACTGTTGGCTGATTGGCTTCTAGGTCTCTTGGAACACCGGCTGACACCGATCGCACTTAGAGAGGAGAATGAAGAATGAAACGTATACTAAAAATGACCATGGTTCTTTTCTCTCTTCTTATACTTGCGAGTTGTTCCTTCCCTGGACTTGCCAGCAATACAGATGAAGACACCATCTCGATCACAGGTGGGATCACTTCTGAAGCTCAGATCTTAGCAAGCCTAGTTGCCGGGATGGTTGAACATTATACAGATAAAAACACAGCGATCATCAACAATCTGGCTACTACAACTATCAACCACCAAGCGATGATGAACGGAGATGCTTCGATTTCAGCGGCTCGCTACACAGGAACAGATTTAACTACTACATTGAATCTTCCTCCTGAAAAAGATCCGAAAAAAGCTTTTGAAATCGTGAAAGATGAATTTGAGAAAAGATATGACCAAACGTGGTTCCCATCCTATGGTTTTGAAAATACGTATGTCTTTCTTGTTCGAAAAGACACCGCAAAAAAATACCATCTATCTAAAGTCAGCGATCTGAAAAATGTAGCGGATGAATTAGTAGCTGGTGTAGATACTTCTTGGATCAATCGTAAAGGAGACGGTTACGACGGCTTCCAGGAAACTTATGGCTTCTCTTTTAATTCGATATTACCCATGCAGATTGGACTTGTTTACGATGCAGTCGAAGCAGGTAAAATGGATATTGTTCTTGGCTACTCTACGGATGGACGGATTGCCAGTTATGATTTAGTCATGTTGGAAGATGATCGTCAATTCTTCCCACCATATGATGCTGCTCCAGTTGTAGACAACAAGGTATTAGCTGATACACCTCATTTAAAAGAAGCCTTAAATAAGTTAGGTCATACCATCAGTACGGAAAAAATGCAGGAATTGAACTACGAAGCAGATAATAATCTAGTGGAACCATCAGTAGTAGCACAACGTTTCTTACAAGAAAACCACTATTTTGAAGGGAAGTGAAGCAATTGGATAAAATGAATGTCTTTCAACAATTTTTCTATTATTTCCAGGAAAATGGCTCCTATATCTTTGCACAATTTATCCGTCACTTCCTGATTTCTATCTATGGTGTCCTCTTTGCAGCAGCTGTCGGGATTCCGGTCGGGATCATGATTTCTAGGAGACGTAAATTAGCAAACTGGGTGATTCGTTTAGCGAATATCATCCAGACGATTCCTTCCTTAGCCATGATCTCCATTCTGATCATTGGATTAGGTCTAGGAGTCAATGTCGTGATTGTTACTGTATTTTTATATTCCCTGTTACCCATTATCAAGAATACGTACACCGGGATGATCCAAGTAGATAAAAATATCCTTGATGTCGGCAAAGGCATGGGGATGACTGCTAGACAACGACTATTCATGGTAGAGTTACCACTCTCTGTTTCTGTTATCATGGCAGGTATAAGAAACGCGTTAGTTGTTGCCATCGGGATAACCGCGATCGGTGCATTCGTCGGTGCTGGTGGTCTTGGAGATATCATTATCCGAGGAACCAATGCAACAGATGGCACATCGATTATTTTAGCCGGTGCATTGCCAACTGCATTAATGGCGATCATCACAGACTGGCTTTTAGGTATTTTGGAAAGACGGCTAGATCCAGCTAGCCGTACATCACGCTGATGTTATTGTAAAAAACAAAAGCTTCTGCGACCATTTGTTGGTCGCAAAAGCTTTTTTAGTTCTGTCATTTTTTAAGGCAATAATCCACTCTGATTCTTCCCTCCTTATGGGCAAAGAGTTGCTTTTTTAACTATTTGTCCATTCCGTATACTCCAACTTCATACTGCCAACGGGTTCATCTTTGCATCCACCGACTAAGTTTTTTTCTTATCCGCTAAGGCATTTTGCCAATCCATTTTTCCATCACTCGTCATGGAATTCATACCACATGATCTCTAAATACTCGCCTGCTTGTTCTTTGAATTGGGCATCAATTCTTACATCGCTTTGGCGTGGCTTTCATTTAAGCCTTTTCCATCAGTCCTCGATTGTTCGATGCCTACAGCTGCATCATCAAAACTGGTGACTGCCGTATCGGTTTCTTGATTGATGAACCAGTCATCAAAACCATATGTATTGGTAACTTCGATCATCTTTTCTACAATCGAGAACTTGCCATCCTCATCCTTGGCTAAAAACATATCTGGCCATTCCAGCTTCTCACCATGGGCGGTTTGCAGTTCCTAAAACCGGTACACGATTCTTATGGGCTGCATCCGTCGCAACTAGACTTGGCGGTACGATGATTCCTTCACCAGAAGAGTACCCCCGTAAACCAATTGATCGATATATTGCCAATAAGAAAAGACATTGGCGTCAAAGGTATCGATCCCTCGTGGTGCATTGCCGTTGATACTGCTATTCATGGCCGAAATCGCCACGACTTTGACTTCTTCCGTTTGAGTGACATTCATGTTCGGCAATGTCGCTTTGGATATCCGCTCTGCTAAAGGAACGACACTGGTTATTGTATTTCGTATCTGTATCTTTTCCAAAAGACCATGCCAACGAATCTCTGGGAACCAATAAGACGACTCCGGTTGATTATCCATTGCTTTTTTCAACATACTTTTGGCTGTTTCTCGATAAACGACTTTTCCAATTGTCTTCGCCTCACTTTGGCGATAATCGATGGTCGTTGCCACTGCCAACACTAACAACGATGCTCCAATTTTACTGATTTTCCTTGTCACACTTCTTCCTCCTTGTTTTACATAAATCCGTCAACATTCCTAAACACAAACGATAACCCTTCAAAGGTGGAGAAATAGGAACAAATTAAAGAAATCATGCAATAAATCCAAGAAGGTTGGTTTTAAAACAAAAAAAGAGTCTCCTTTTTGGGGAGGCCCTTTGTTAACTACCTAAAAAGGTTGGCTCTTCTCACTTCACTCATAATGTGTCCAGGCAGAATAAATTTCCACAACTTTATTTTCCTCATCAACTTTGTAAACCACTCGATGCTGCCTATTCAGCCTGCATGAGTATCTGCCTTCATGTGTAGGTCTCAGCTTTTCAAAAGACTGCGTGGGCATATATGGATCTTTCTTCAATGTCTGAATCACTTCTTCAAATTGTTTCTTTAAATTCGATTGCTTGATTTTTCTTAAATCCACTTTCGCAGAGTTTTTGATTGCGACTGTATAGTTACTCATCAAAGAGCTTCCCAATCAATATCATCGATATTCGTAAAGCCACTGTCGTCTTTTTCGCGGTCTCGTACTTTATCTAAAGTACCTGTTTGCTCAAGAAAAAGGGTTTCTTGAATCGCTCTCCAGTCTTCCAGCCCAATCAATACAGCATTGTTTCCACTACGATCACTAATAATCTCGATTTCAGTATGATTTTCATTTACATCTTTCAATAACTGATAAAAATTTTTACGAGCAGTGCTAGGATTCATCGTTGTATTAGCCATTGTCTCTCCTCCTTTTTCTTATATAATTATAGCGTACTTGGTTAAGTACGTCAAAAAAATACAATAAAGCACTTAAATTCAGCAGATTTTTTCCTCTTTTTTACATAGAAAAAAAGACCCCTTTTTAGGGAGGAGCTTTGTCCACGATCACTTCTTACTCCTTTACGACTAGCGGTAGCCAAACGCGCATTTCGCCAATGCCTCGATCGCCCCATAGATGGTAAGGAATCAGTTCTCACGTATGTGGTGTAACCGTTTCGGCTCGTTCTTCGTAAAGGGTTGTTCCAGATCATTCTTCGCTTTGGTAACCTTTGATCGCCAAACGTAAAGTAATTGGTAACAACATATCATATTTAGCAAAGGTCGTATCCAAAGCCTGTGGGTCTATGCGACAACACCAATACAATACACGAAGGTTCCTCGTTGCAGTGTGACTTGATTTGATATCTTGAATAACCTGAGTATACGCACGCAAGATTTGTAACGGTTGTTCAAAACTGATTTTGGCCGTCAAGTCTTCTACTGCCTCAAAAATGATTGCCTCTTTCGTCTCCTGCCATTCATGTTCACTATTGATTTGAAACTTGCTTAGACCGTTGGGTTTGTGAATCACCCATTAAAAATGGCACTGAGTTATGGTAACAAAAAAATGGTCACTTGACGAGGCTGAGATTCCTACTCATGGCGTCAGATTAATAAAAGGCATTATTTAGTAGATGACAACAGTATATGTTTGTAAGCAGCACAATGCAATCTGCTCATTGTGCTGCTTGTTTTTTATTCTTCGCACACTTTTCGACCAAGAAACGCAACGCCCTGATCATTGATTATGGAAGGCGAACCATTGTCAGATGTCACGATCAAGGATATTCCTACTTATGAAGACACATGGCACTTAAGAGTCGAGGTAAAGGAAGAAGCTGAAAATATAGGAGGCTGTACATTATTTGGCAAAGGATTCGGAAATTATGATCAAGGCATCAAAATCAAAATGTTTTACAGCTAAATAAGAAGAATAATAACATTTCATACGTTGTTCCCATCTTTAATGGCTTATAGAGGGCACCTTTAGCTGAGAATAAGAAAAAAACAGACCATCTAGTTTCAATTAAGAGCTAGATGGTCTGTTTTTGATTTTAAAACTTGGCTTATTTCTTCAAATGGTAGCTATAGGTGCTGACAACGATATTTTCACGCCAAGACAATCGCAATCTTAACCGCAAACTTGTTTGGTTATGGAGAATATTCTGCCAACGTCTGTTTGGTACAAATTGAGGAATCAGCACAGTAGTTGTATAGTTTTGTTTCGCTGCATTTTTACTTACGATATCTACATAACGGATAATCGGATTTTCAATCGAGCGATAAGAAGAATGGACGATTGAAAAACGGACATCTGGGAAATGCTTTTTAAATTCTGCTTCGATTTCTTTTTCTTTTTCGACATCTTCGTCTAGCGAAACGTGCATCGCAACGACATAATCACCGATCGAACGTGCGTAATTCAACGCACCGATATTCACCCGTGTCACATTCCCAACTAATACAAGAACGGTATTTCCGTCATAATCATGTAGTTTTGCATCATTTTCTAAACGAAGCTGTTCTGCCACTTTTTTATAATGATCATGGATCTTATAAAAAATGAACATAACGATTGGCATGATGATGAAGAAAGGCCAAATGTCCCCTAACCGATAGACGAACAAAATCGCAATGATTGCATATGAGATGAACGCACCTGTAATATTGGCAATCGATTTGCTTAACCATCTTTTTCCTTCTTTTTTCCATTTGACGACCATCCCTGTTTGAGATAAAGCAAATGGAATGAACACGCCGATAGAGTATAACGGAATCAAGCGTTCTGTTGAGCCATGGAAAATAAACAGCAACACGATCGAACCTAGCGCTAGTGTGATAATCCCATTGGAATAGCCTAGTCGATCCCCACGATCTTGATACATGTGGGGCATGAATTTATCTTTTGCCAAATTGTATGCAAGAACTGGAAAAGCAGAAAAACCGGTATTGGCAGCAACGGCTAAAATCAGCGCTGTAGCAAATTGAAGGACGTAATACAAAATACCATGTCCAAAGACAGCTTTACCGATTTGAGACAAAACAGTAACTTCTTTTTCTGGAACGATTCCATACCAATAATTGATAAATGTGATTCCAACGAAGAAGAAACCTAAGATCAATGCCATCATCGTCAATGTGGCAGCGGCATTTTTGGCTCTTGGCTTTTTGAAGAATGGTACGGCATTACTGATAGCCTCAACCCCAGTCAAAGAGGAGGAACCAGAAGAAAATGCTCGTAAAATCAAGGCGATAGAAACCCCTGGAACAGCCGCCCCTGGAAGCGCAGTAGCTTGCAATGGCACAGCACCTGTCACGATATTATATAACCCAACAACGATTAGCAACGAGATCACAAGGATAAATGTGTACACCGGAAATAACAGGAACGATGCAGATTCTCTCAGACCACGAAGATTCAGCATCATCAGTAGTAAAACGATTGTCACAGAAATAGCAACTTGATGCCCGTATAATGCTGGCACCGCTGATGTGATTGCTTCAGCACCTGCTGAGACAGATACTGCTACCGTCAACATGTAGTCGATCAATAAAGAGCCACCGGAAATCAAGCCCGCATTCTTCCCAAGATTCTCACTGCTGACGACATATGCTCCACCGCCATGAGGATAAGCATGGATGATTTGACGATATGATAGCGTTAAGGAAATCAATAAAATAATAACAAAAGCGGCAATGGGCAGCGAATACCAGATAGCTGCAGCAGACAAAGCGACTAAAACAACAACGATTTGTTCCGTACCATATGCAATAGATGATAACGCATCAGACGACAATAATGCCAAAGCAGCAAAACGGGTTAATTTGTGCTCATCATTTTCAGCAGATTTTAAAGGCTTACCTACTAACAACCTTTTTAAGTAATCCAATTTTTAAACTCCTTTACACGCAATTTTACTTCAAGTATTATAGTCGAAAATTTATAGTAAACAAGATGTTATAGTACGCTCACTGACCTAAAAAGTCAATAAACTTTAAGAAAATAATTGGAAAAAAACAGAAAAATATCAAGCGCTTTTTCAAACGCTTTAATACAGCAAAAATCTAACATTTTTTTATGGGCTTTTTCTTTGAATTCTATAATAAAAGGATAGAACTTGACTTAGAAAATCAGGTTCTATCCTTTTTTATATCTTAACTTTTGAAAGAGAAATGTGAAGCTGTTTTTGTTTGGTTATTCTTATTACTTCATGTAGAACAGCTTTTTCACAACCTCTTGGTAAATGGTGTTCCATCAGCTGACCCTCGGTATTAGCTCAAAACGCTGATTTCACAACCTCTTTTCTTTAATGAAAAATATGGCTCTCATGCGCCGCTTCTTTGAATTTCGTCATTTTTTCTTCGATGAACGGATAGACTGCCGTTCCTACGACTCCAAAGACAACAAACAAACCGACCATGATCCAGATTGCATTCGTAGCATTTGGCCAGTAAATGCCTCCTGCAGATTCCCGCAACAAGTTTACCGCATGCGTAAATGGCAAGAACGGATTGATCATTTGGAAGAATTTTCCTGAGACTTGGATCGGATAGTTCCCGCCTCCACCAGAGATCGACAGTACTAAAATGATGATAGCGATCCCCTTACCGACATTATCGAATAATGCAGCCAAGACGTAAACGATCATCATGAACGCTAAGGCGATCAAGACAGCAAATGACACGCTGTAGACTGGATTTTGGACATCTACTCCTAGTAAGAAAATATTTCCTAATGTAACAATCAAGCTTTGCGCGATTGCCATTGTCAAGAATGTCAGCATACGAGCAACGAATTGTTCTCGTTTCGTAAAATTGTTTCGGTCTTTCTTTCCTAAATAGTATTCTGTCGTAGCAACACTTGAAAGAAGAACAGCGCCGACCCACAGACATAGTGCAGTATAAAATGGAGTGCTAGCTGAACCGTTATTTGCGATTGGATAGAGCGCATTGGTTTGCAGCTCAACAGGTTGTGTAAAGAAGTCACTTTCTTTTGTTGCATCTAGTTTCAATAATTTGATGACTTCGCCTAGATCAACTTCCTGTTCGCCTTTTCGGATCGCATCTGCTGCTTTTTGGATACCAGCTTTGATATTTGGCCAGTCATTGTTGATCAAGTCCGCAGCAGCGTTCACAGCTGTTTCGACTTCTGGCATTTTTTCATTTACTGTTGTCAATGTACCGGTGATTTCATTTTTTAGTGCGGGCCAATCATTTTGGATAAAATCAGCGGCCAACCCTAATTTTTGCTGAAGGATCGGTAATTCATTGTTGTATAGGTCTGCCCCTTCATTGATGCCATTGACGATGGTCTCCATATTGCCATTCAACATTGTATTGGCATCGTGGATTTCTTGTCCAATTGCAGGCATTTCTTTTTGATATTTTTCTAAGATTGCCACTGCATTTGTTACAGTTGCTTTCGTTGAGCTGAGAAGCGAATCAAAGTCGATCTGGTCCGCTTTGCTCAGTGCGCCTTGTGCAGTCCCAATCGTATCGATGACTTGGTCTAGTAGAGAAGTGACGGTGGAACTGATTTGACCTGTATTGATACCAGCAATGATGCCATTGATATTATTAGCAACGGCATCAATTTGATCCAGCAATTCATCAATAGCCTTCGTGTCTTCATTTTGAACAGCTGTGTTCAAAGCAGATAGGCGGTTTTGCAGATCGCTTAGCAAGGGTTTTAATTGATTTAGCTGATCAATAATTGGCTGCAATTTCGTATTTCCAGCACTTGTTTGCAATTTAGTCAGGAACTCGACCAGTTTATCGATTGCATTTTGTTGTTGAGATATTCCGTCAATAAAGCCGTTCAATACATTGCTGATGTTTTTCTTTTCATCATCAGTCAGCTTACCATCTTCAATAGCTGTTCTTACAGTATCTATTAACGAACTAGTCGTTGTTGCCACTTGTCCAATTGACTTCAATGTAACATCTACACTGTTTGTGATGCTTGGTATCGCATCTTTCAGCTGAGAGGCACCTGATTTTGTTTGGTTTGCTAGATCACTTGCCTGGTTTTCTAAATTTTTCACATCTGGCAAGATACCTTGTACTTGTTGGATGATCGTCAAGCCTTGTTTTGCTTCGTCAATTCCTTGATTCATTGTCTCTTGGATCGAAGCAAAATCACCGTCGATCTCTGCTAGTTGTTTACCGGCATTTTGGATCTCTGGGATTTTTTCTTGCAAATCAAGGATGATTTTTGCTTGGTCTTTCAACTCAGGCATTTTATCATTCAATGCAACGACTTTTTCGCCCATCTCATCTACTTTAGGGATGTAATCCACGAATTCATTTGCTTTATTCAGTTTTTCCTTGATGTCAGGTAGCTGGCTTTGTAATTCGAGGACTTGCTTTGTGTAGCCGTCGATCGTGTCTAGATTTTCATCTGTTGATAAAATCATATCTTTGACTTTATTGATACTTACTAGGTTCGTATCGATGTCGTAACCTATTTCATTGAATACTTTCAATAAAGTCGAACTGGCTGTTTTGATAAATTCATTTGTGATTTGCGATTGGATCGAACTTGCTCCTTTATCGGTGATTTTCGGTGCAATCGCATTGATTTTTTCATTTACCGTATATTCGATTTTTGGTTTCTTGATGTCACCACTAGTAAAACTCAGCAGATCTTCTGAGAAATCCTTTGGCAGGTAAATACCTGCGTAATACTTTCCGGAACGGACTCCGTCTTCTAATTGTTCTTTTGAATCAACGAATTGCCATCCTAATTGTTTATTTTTATGAAGCGATTCGATGACTTGCTCCCCAATGGCCACTTCTTTACCTTGAAACTCTGCTGGCTTGTCTGCACTGTAAACAGCAATTGGCAGCTCTCCAGTATTTCCATATGGATCCCATAGTGCTTTAATGTTAAACCACGCATATAGCGAAGGGATGATCATGATCGCAATGATCAAAAGTGTAGCAATCGGGTTTTTGAAAATCCGTTTCCAGTCAAGCAAATATAAACGAAGTGTATTTTTGATTGACTGCATAGTTCTCCCCCTTCTTCTTTTTTCAGCTGAATTACTTTACCATGTATTTCATACTTTTTTCAATCGGCTTTTTTCAAAAAAGTCGAATTTTTGGACATATCACGGCAATTGTCTCATTGTAATCTCTTACATATTGAGAAATAATTAAGGATTACAGCCTTTACTTTATCATGAAATAAAAGGGAAAGATAATTTTATGCCAAAATTTTTATCTATTATACGTATACGCAAAAAAAGCTAAAACACTTTTTTTGGTCTTTGCCCCTACAAAAATGTTTCAGCTTTTTTCATTTTTTATCCCTATATTTCTTACTTTTCGAATGACAAAATGATTTTCCCAGCAGGAGGATGCCCTTCAACTTGCTGATGTGCTTGGATGACATGTGTAAGGGAAGCAGACAGATTCATTGAAATAAAAATATGAAAGGCACCTTTTTGATAGGCTTTGATTATGCCAGCAAAGGCTTCTGCATCTTGATATTCCTTTCTTGGAACAAATGATTCATAAAAGCCTTCCTTTTTTTGCCGCAAATCTAGGTCTGGGAGGTCATTTAATGCAACATATCTCCCACCTGGTTTCAGGATCTGGATGCCGGTTTCTCCTTTGATGCTTCCTTTCGTGGCATCAATCACAAGGTCTGCTTGATCAGCAAATTGCATACCTGGGTCTGTTTTATCATAAGCAGCAAATGCTGAAGCTCCTAGTTTCCTTACTTTTTCTTCGTTTTTACTAGAGGCACTGGTTAAGACTCGGATGCCCTTTTCGTGGAGAAGCTGGATCAGACTAGACCCGACCGCACCTGATGCACCTAGAATCATCACTGTATCTGTCGGCTGGATTTCCGTCAAATGATTGATTAGATTGTACGCCGTAATCCCTGGTGTGACCATTCCGGCTGCTTCTTCCCAACTCATTTCATCTGGAATTTTTGCTGCTTTTGCTGATGGCAGTACGATTTCTTCTCCGTAAGTCCCGCCGACTGCATGGACAGCTACTCGATCACCTACATGAACAGTTGTGACATCTGAACCAATCTCTGTCACGATACCAGCGCCATCATTACCTAGTACATAAGGGAATTTCAATGTTCGTATCTCTTTCATCTCTCCTGAACGCAAGGCAACATCATACGGATTCACGCTGAATGCTTTTATTTCTACACGAATATGTCCGGAATCGACTTCTCTGGGATGAGCATCGATTTCTTCAAAAACATCTTGCGCTTCTCCGTAACCGTTAATTGCAAATCTTCGCATGGTTACCATCTCCCTTTTTCTTTAAGTTTACGTTGATGCCTTTATTTTGACAAAAAAAATGTCTTTTCAATTTGGAACATGATCCAAAACAAAATAGTTGTTTTTTTTCGCGTATCGTGTTAAATTATTCATCTAAAAGCGTAAAGATTACGATTTACGCTAATAAAAAAATTGGAGGAATTTGTTGATGGCTAAAAAATCAAAGATTGCCAAAGCAAAAAAACAGCAAGAAACGATTGAACGCTATGCTGCTTTACGTCAGGAATTAAAAGCGCAAAAAGATTATGAAGGCTTGCGTAAACTTCCTTTAGATGCTCGTCCAGAACGGTTGAAAAATCGTGATCTAATCGATGGACGACCTCGCGGATACATGCGTAAATTCGGGATGTCCCGTATAAAATTCCGTGAGTTAGCACATAAAGGTTTGATTCCAGGAGTAAAAAAAGCCAGCTGGTAGTCCAAGTCTGGCTGTAAAGGAGGAGGGCGCATGGACCACTCCTTGGATCATCAAAAAAGATACGTTCGCTTCTTCTAGCAGAAATGCTGGTACTAGAAGCGGACGTATCTTTTTTTACGCACAGTTGGTCCTTTTTTTATATGTAAAGGCTGCATGGTTACTTCGCTATACTTATTTAGTAACAGGAGTCAGTGCCTCAATGCCCACACTAATTTTTAATGCTCGGTCAACTTCTGCCATAATTGGTCGATCCAAATGGCAGACTTTTTCTTTCAATCTTGATTTATCAATCGTTCTGATCTGCTCCAACAGGATAACGGAGTCTCTTTCTATTCCTGTTCCAGTAGCTTTGATCCCAATGTGAGTCGGAAGCTTAGGCTTAGCCATTTTTGCCGTTATAGCCGCAACAATGATCGTCGGGCTGAAATGGTTACCTAGATTATTTTGAATAACCAAAACTGGACGTGTTCCGCCTTGCTCCGATCCCACGACTGGAGAAAGATCAGCAAAATAAATATCTCCTCTTTTTACCATAGGATCCTCCTTATTCTTGATATTCTCTTGGTATCCGCTGTCCTAATCCGCATGCCACTTCATAGTGGATCGTACCTAATTGATCTGCTACATCTTGCATAGTGATTTCTTTGTCTGCATTTTTGCCGATAAGCGTCACTTTTGTTCCGACCGGAAATTCTTGAGGCAATCGGATCATCAGTTGATCCATACATACACGTCCAATCGTTTCACAATAGTTTCCTTCTACCAATAAAGAAAAACCTTGCATCTTTCGTAGCCAGCCATCTGCATAACCGATCGGTATCGTTCCGATCCATTCTGCTTCAGGAGTGATATATGTTTCCCCGTAGCCGATTCCTTCACCTGCTGGGAGTTTTTTGACTTGGATCAATTCAGAAACCAGTTCAAGCGCTGGCTGTAACGGATAAACTTCCGGAAGTGCATGTCCAGATGGGTTCAGTCCGTACATTGCTACTCCATAACGAATCATATTGCCGATTGTTTCATCATGCCATAAAGCCGTTGCACTGTTACTGACATGTACATATCGAGGAAGTTCAGGAAGTTTTTTTAGCACTTCCATAAAGCGTTCCTTTTGCAGATTCCAATACGTATCATCTGCTTGATCTGCTGTAGAAAAATGGGTAAATAATCCTTCCCATTCTAATACACGACTTTCTCTGATGAATGCAGCTGCCTCTTTTACTTCTTCAGGTGTATAAAAACCGATACGTCCCATCCCAGTATCTGCTTTTAAATGGATCGAAAGAGGCATCTCTAGCTTACTTTCCTCTAAAATAACAGCTGCTGCTTGCAACCATTCCTGTGTACCTGCAGTTACTGACAAATCATGAGCAACAGCTAAAGCCAGTGCGTCGTAAGGAACCATGTTCAAGATAAGGATGGGCTGAGTAAATCCAGCTTCTCTCAACTCGACTCCTTCATCTAAATTTGAAACACAAAAGCCCGAAGCTCCACCAGCAACTGCTGCTTCAGCTGTCTCTACAGCTCCATGACCGTATCCGTTTGCTTTTACTACTGCAAACAATTCTTTCCCTTGCGGAAGTCTTGCCACTTCATTTGCTACATTTTCAGTTATAGCTTTTTTATGTATCACTGCTTTCGTTGGGCGGTGCCAAGCGACAACCATCATTTTTCCTTCTTTCTAGTCTTCCAAAATAATTTGTGCAAAAGCTGTTTCATTTGTGTGAGTAATACTGACCCATACATTGCCTTCATGAGGTGAACGCGTAACAACGGGCTGACCGTTTTCATTTTTTAAAATCTCGATATCTTGAAAGGTAACTTTCCCGATCCCCGTTCCCCAAGCTTTAGAGAAAGCTTCTTTACAAGCGTAACGTCCGCCTAAAAATTCTACTTGGCGATGAAAAGGCAAGGACTGGAACAGTTTCGTTTCTTCAGAGGTCAAGATTCGTGCAATGAATTTTGGTTTTTCTTCGATCAGCCGAGTGATCCTAGACAATTCGACTGCATCGATCCCAATTCCTTTTATCATATGCTTTTCTCTTTTCAATAAATTTAGAACACTCTCATTCTACCAAATTATAACCATTTTGCCACAAATAAGTCCACAAATAACAAAAATGAAAGTTTCTCTTAAAACAGAGAAACTTTCATTTTAGGTTTAATCGTTATTTGAACGGATCACAAATCCGCGTTTTTTATCATTGTGACGTTTACCGCCATCTTTTTGGCTGTTATTGTTTTTGCTATAACCGCCTTTTGATTTGTTTCCACGATAATTCCCACCGTCACGACGGTTACGGTTGTTTCCGCCGCCACGTTTGCCATTTTTGTTGTATCCTTTTTTCTGCATTGGCAATGGACGTTCTGGTGTGATCTTCACTGGTACTGCATCAGATGGATCTTTTGCTGTCGTTTTCAGCAGTAATGCAACCAAATCTTGTGCAGAATATTCTTCTAATAATTTATCTGCTGTTTGCAGATATTTATCTAGACCGTTTTCTGCAAGTTTTGTTTCGATTTGTTCAACTGCAGCACCTAATTGACCTTTGAATGCTTCTTTTTCGGTTGGCGGACGTAAAGTCGTCATCCGTTTTTTCGTCAAGTTTTCGATTACATGCAAGTAGTCCATTTCATTTGGTGTAACGAAAGTCACAGACATACCGCCTTTTCCGGCACGGCCTGTACGTCCGATACGGTGAACGTAGCTTTCTGGATCTTGAGGGATATCATAGTTGTACACATGAGTGACACCTGAGATATCTAATCCACGTGCGGCAACGTCTGTCGCTACAAGGATATCTAAATGACCGCTCTTGAATGAACGCAATACGCTCATCCGTTTTTGTTGAGACAAATCACCATGGATTCCTTCTGCGCGATAACCGCGTGCTTCTAATCCGCGTGCCAATTCGTCTACACGGCGTTTTGTACGTCCGAAGACGATTGTTAGTTCTGGTGTTTGAACATCAAACAAGCGAGTCATGATATCGAATTTTTCGTATTCTTTTGCGCGGACATAGTATTGATCGATCAAGTCAGCTGTCATTTCTTTCGCTTTGATCTTCACATGATGTGGACTTTTCATGAATTTAACGCCGATGTTCTTGATGGCTGGCGGCATTGTTGCTGAGAAAAGTAATGTTTGTCTTTGATCAGGAACTTGGGAAATAATTTTTTCGATATCTTCCAAGAAGCCCATATTCAACATTTCATCTGCTTCATCCAAGACTAATGTTTGAACAGTTCCAAGTTTCAATGTGTGGCGGTTGATGTGGTCAAGCATACGTCCTGGTGTACCCACAACGATATGTGGACGATCTTTCAAGCCACGGATCTGACGGCCAATATCTGCTCCACCGTAGACGGCTTGCACACGCACTTTTTTGTCGCGCCCTAAACGATATAGCTCTTCTTGTGTTTGGATAGCTAATTCACGTGTTGGTGCGATAACCAGTCCTTGTAACTCATGACGATCTGGATCGATTTTTTCTAACATTGGCAAGCCAAATGCAGCAGTTTTCCCTGTACCTGTCTGTGCTTGTCCAATAACGTCTTCTCCAGCTAATGCTAGCGGGATCGTTTCTCCTTGGATAGGTGTTGCTTCTTCAAAACCAGCGCGTTCGACTGATTTCAACAATTCTGGTGATAATTCTAGTTCTTTAAATTTCAAATGAATCCTCCTATATGGTTGTTAACTGAGGATGTAGCTTTTTTGCTACCCCGTCGATTTGTTCGGTCAAAGTGTATTGTTTCTTTTTGACAGTGGCCACGCACGTTTTTACCCATTCTTAGCCCCTGTGGCACCACCGAAAAATCACTTTGCGAAGTTTAGGCATTAGAAAAGCCAAACGGGTCGCGTTCAGCTTTATCATGATTATGACATCTGGTTTCGACAAGTTGCTTCCATGGCAAAACCAGTCCAATTTCTCTTCATCTTTCGGCAATAGGTTATTCTAACATAGTTTTTCATTTTCTGCAAGTTTACAGATTTTTATTTCATTTGCTGAAGCTGTTCTACTACTTCGAATAAGCCCATGCTGTTGCTGCCTTTCAGCATAATGCTGTCTGTTGATTCAAGATTTTGTTTGACAGCCTCAATCAATTTATTCTTTTCTTTTTCAAAATAGAACACAGGTAGTTGCGGATATTTTTGATTCAAGTCTTCTTTTAATGCATGCATTTGTTCCCCGTACAAGAAAATCATGGCAAATTTCTCAGGATCGATATGTTCACTCATTTGCGCATGCATGCTTAAAGAATCTTTCCCTAATTCCAGCATATCTGCTAACACAGCGATTCTGCGTCCTTTTGTTGGCAGATTTTTAAAAGTATCTAATACCAGTCCCATGGCTGTTGGATTTGCATTGTAGACATCGCTCAAAATAGCTGCACCATTTCCTGCCGTTAGCCATTCAGTTCTGTTTTGAGTGATAGAAACATGAGCGAGTCCTTGGCGTATCTCAGGTATGGACAGTCCAAAGAAGCGCCCGATCGTATACGCAATCAAAGCATTCGTTACATTATAACTTCCAGGCAGCGGGATCGTAAATGTTTCTCCTTCTACTACAAAATCGGTTTGTGCTTTTCCTTCTGCTGTCACTTCCGCATGAACATCGCCATTTCCAATACCGAATGTTGTGACTGTTTGTACTAATGTTGCCGTTAAAGGTGTCAGCAACGGTTCATCTGCGGGCACAACGAGTAATCCGTCTGGTACAAGTCCGTCAGTGATTTCCATTTTGGCTTTAGCGATTCCTTCTCGCGACCCAAGATTTTCTATGTGTGCTTCACCGATCATTGTGATTGCTGCAGCTTTTGGTTGAGCCATAAGTGAAAGTTCCGTGATTTCATTGGCGTGATCCATGCCCATTTCCAAAACAATCTTTTCTGTATCTTGGGGCATGTGCAAAATCGTGTAAGGAAGACCAATATTATTGTTGTAATTTCCTTGCGTCTTATATGTTTTGTATTTTTCAGACAAGACAGACGCGGTTAGATCTTTCGTGGTGGTTTTACCATTGCTTCCTGTAATTGCAACGACTTCTGCGCCTACTTTTTCCAAGTAATAGGTTGCCAATTGCTGCATGGCTTTCAAAGGATCTGCTACAGGGATAACTGGAAAATCTTTTGGAGCTTGTTCAACAGGCAAGCTCCAAAATGAAGCAGATGCTCCGTTTGTGATCGCTTGCTGGATAAATTCATGTCCATCTCTCGTACCAGCAAGAGGAACGAATAAACTTCCTTCGGTTATCTTCCGGCTGTCAAATTCGACATTGGTAATCTTTGTCAGTGCAGAGCATTCGCTGCCCACGGCTTGTGCAATTTCTTGTATTGTTAGATTCATTGAGATCTCTCCTAAAAAGGTTGTGAAAAAAGCGTTTGGCCTAAACGGCGGGTTCGCATGACTCTCACTTCCAAGTAAATTTCTCTATTCGTATTTAGAAGCTAGAATGAACGCGGCTACGCAATCACTCCAGCTTCTTCTTTATTTCTCTTTATTCATTTTTTTCAAAAAAAGATTGACGCTGATGGTATCGATTCATTCCTAATTGAATCAGTTCTTCAATCAAATCACCGTATTTCAAGCCCATGTTTTCCCATAAGAGTGGGTACATACTGAACTCCGTAAATCCTGGCATAGAGTTTAATTCGTTCAGGAATAATTCATTTTTATTTGTCAAAAAGAAATCACATCGGCTCAATCCGCTTCCACCTAACATCGTGTAAGCTAACTTCGCGTACTCTTGCGCTTTTTGATAAACTTCTTCCGGCACTTCGGCTGGAATCTGCATTTCGATTTTATTATTGATATATTTGGCTTCGTAATCATAGAATGCTACGTCTTTTACGACTTCGCCAGGCAAAGTCGTCCGAACATCTTCATTTCCTAATACAGCAACTTCGATTTCGCGCGCTTCAATTCCTTGTTCAACGATTGCTCGAGAATCATACTGATAGGCTGTTGCTAAAGCATTTTGCAATTCTTCGCGGTTTTCTGCTTTTGTAATGCCGACACTAGAACCCATATTCGCCGGTTTGACAAACATCGGATAAAGCAAAGAACCTTCACATTGATCAAATACTTTCTTAGGATTTTCTTTCCATTGATTCTTAAGTACTGGTACATAAGGAACTTGTGGCACACCAGCAGCTTGTAAAATATATTTGGTCATGATTTTATCCATGGCACATGCACTGGTCAATACGCCTGCGCCGACATAAGGCATATTCAATGTCTCTAAGAAGCCTTGGATCGTTCCATCTTCCCCTTTTGGCCCATGTAAAACTGGAAAAACGATGGCTCCTTCTTCTTTGATTTCGCCCGGATTGATCACTTTTCCTGTAAAGCCTTCCTCTGTCTGTCCACTTGGGTCCCATGAAAGATGCAAGACATCTTTGCTGGCAGGTTTTTCTGTTAGTAATGGACCTTTGACCCATTGTCCTTCTTTTGTAATAAATACGAGTTGAACTTGGTAATAATTATAATAAATGGCATTTAAAACTGAAAATGCGGAAAGAATGGACACTTCATGCTCTGCGCTGCGTCCGCCATATAGTAAAGTAATCTTCAAAAGATTGTCCTCCTGTATTCTAAATCGTTCAGTGATTTACTCTCATATTTTAGCACAAAACAAAAATAAACGAATAACTTATTTATAAAAAAACGAGTTGGTTCCTAAAAGAACAAACGTCATTTATTTTTTGTCAGCTAGATTATTTGTCCCGCTTTTTATAAAAAGTTATGATAAAGGAAAGGAGGGATGATGATGGCGCAAACAAATCCACGCAGCCGCTTGGCAGAAATCATTCGAGTGTTCATCAATTACAATGTAGTGCCAAACTTTGTACAGCAAAAAAATCCCGAACAGGTAAAAAAAGCCTTTGAAGAATTAGGCCCCACCTTCATCAAGATAGGACAGATGCTTTCTGTTCGAGAGGACTTGCTTTCCTCTGCCTTCACTCAGACATTCAAAACATTACAAGACAGTGTACCTAGCGACACATTTTCAACGGTCAAAAAGACGATTGAAACGGAACTTTCTCTTTCAGTATCAGATATATTCGATGATTTTTCCAAATCGCCTTTTGCCTCCGCTTCTATGGGACAGGCTCACCGTGCCAAGCTGAAAAGCGGTGACGCGGTAGTTGTTAAGATCCAACACCCTAACATTGCCGAAGAGATCCGCCTTGATCTTCAACTATTTGAGCGTGCGATCCCTTTGATCAAATACATTCCTGAAACTAGCGTAGTTGATCTAAAAGGGGTACTCCAAGAAGTAAAACGTTCCTTGATCAATGAAATGGACTTCTTAAAAGAAAGTCAAAATGGCGAACAATTCTATCAAAAGAACAATGGCTGGAAAGAGATCCGCAGCCCCAAAATTTATGACGCTTTTTGTTCGAAAAAAGTGATCGTGATGGAAGAAATGTCTGGTAAAAACTTGAATCATTTAATGAATGCCGAAAACGGAACAGAAACTTTTATCACCGGTATTCAAAACAAGCAGCTGAAACAAGAAGTTGCAAAGCTTTTAGTTGAGAACTTTATGAAACAGGTGTTTGATGATGGTTTTTTCCATGCTGATCCTCATCCGGGGAATTTGTTGTTCCATGTGCTAACAAAAGAAGAACAGACACGAGCTCGCCGAACAGCTGAAACAGTTCATGAAAAAGAATTCGGTCCCTTTGCTTTTCGAGCCTCTACTTCTACAGAAGACCCTGTTGCGCCATATACGGTCAACTACATTGATTTTGGCATGATGGGGCATCTTTCTGCAGGTCTTAGGCAAAAGCTCACACAAGCCGTTTTAGCGCTGTATACGAAAGATGCTTATCGAATCGAAAAAGCGGTCCTTCGACTTTGTCAGCAGGAAGGCTTATTTGATGAAAGTCGGTTTCACCAAGAACTGACAAGTTTTCTTGAACAATATTATGATTCCCCTATTGATGAAATCAACTTGCAAGAAGTATTCGCACAAGTCGTGATGATCTGTCATCAAAATAATCTGCAGTTCGACCGTGATATCACGCTTTTGCTGAAAGCATTCGGGACATTAGAAGGGGTGATCCGTGTCCTTGACCCTGAAGTTTCCCTCATGGAAGTTGCTTCGCCTTTTGCCCAACATTACTTTCTCACCCATCTGGATGTAGAAGATACATTGAAACAAAGTGGGTTAGATCTATTAGAAGGAATGAAGGCTGCGCCTAAGATTCCACAACAGCTCCATCATCTATTAGAAATGTGGACTTCGGGACAAGGAAAAGTCAATTTGGAATTAAAAAAGCAAGACAAATTATTGAGCAGGATCGAAAGTATGATCAATCGGCTTGTTTTCGGTATGATTTTAGCTGCATTGATCGTAGGATCTTCCCTGCTTGTCCAAGCTGCACCTGTAGAAAACGCAGAGGTCGTTTCCTTATTAGGGATATTTACGTATGCTATTGCCGCATTTGTCATTATTTTTTTAGCAATTGATGCATTGATCCAAATGTATAAGAAAAGGAAAAAGTAGAAAAAAGTTGGGAGACAGCTGTTCTGTCTTAAGCAATAAGAACGACCAAATAAAAATAGCTCCTCCTATTTTACCGTTTTTTGAGCGAGTACCGAAGAACAACAAAAAAGGAACAAGGAATCCATTTATCCTGTTTCCCTGTTCCTTTTTGGTGTATTCGCGCACAAGTAAACTACCTTCGTTACCTACTATCTTCTGCACTTGGTAAACCTTGGTCAATTGCCTTTTTCAACGCTTGACGAAAAGCCGTATGATCTTTCTCCGTAAAGGGTTTTGGACCCTTTGTCCTTATACCAGCTTTTCTTAATTTCCCACTATGGTAACGTTGTTCGAGAAGTGTGCCGATATTCGCTTCGTCAAATTCTTTTCCAGAGTGATGGAACACTCGCACACCCTTCGGCAATACAAGTGAAGCTAAACCATAATCTTGCGTGATCAAAAAGTCATTCTTCTTAACCATACCGACGATTTTATAATCTGCACTATCAGCTCCACGGTCTACATAGACGATTTGGACATGATTAGCGTATTCTTTGGTCGTATAATGATCTACACTGGTTACGATCATCACGTCGAGACCATAGGATTCTCCTAACTTTATGACATCTTCTTTTACTGGAGAACCATCTCCATCAATGAATAGCCTCATTCTTTTTCGCCTTCTTCCATAAATGATATACAGTCACCAATCCGCTCATTAAGAGACCGACATTGATCCATTTGGCTAAAATAAGCAGTTGCGTACTTGCTGTCGGCACTGCTCCATGGTTCAGCATAATCAGTAGTAGATGGATTGGCTCTCCCATTTCTTTTGCTAAAATAAACAAAAGCGTCATCAATAAAAACTGGTGGATCACACTTCCTTTATTTTGAGTAGTGTACTTGGCAATAATCCGACGATCCATAGGAATAGCTACATCTGTTTGATAGTATTCCTTATTTAGCCAACTGCCTGTTACTACGTGCCAGAAACTAAGCAGAAAGACACCTATCGCAAAACCATTCGGAATCAAGAGGACCAGCAAAGAAGAACTCAGTCCAAGCAATTGCGTAGCCAATGGAGACCATGATAAATGTTTCAAAACCAATGGTCCGACTATTTTTGCTGCAATCAACCCGGCAGCATAAGGAAAATACATATAAAACGGAAGTTTCTCTAATCCGTACAGTATGCCAACATAAAAACTGCTAAACAAAAAAAGAAAATTCCCTAGCATTCCATTTAGAAAAGTAAACAGATTCAGCCAACTTGGCAACTTCCATTCCTTCTTCTGGTGGCCTAAGACGAACACGAACACAATGAACAACACCAAGAAACCATAAACAGCAAGATCAAAAAGCCTTTCATCGAATAACAATCGGGCATTTCTCAAAAGAAACAATAAGCCAAAGAACACCAAAAATAAAACAAGCTCCCGCGTAGCCACTAAATTTGTTTTAATATCTTTGAAATCCAGTTCATAACGCGGATAATGACTGACCGTATGGTAGGCCATGACGTAAAAAAGTGTATAAATCGTAAAGCTTGCTGCAATCTGAGTCGGTGCAGGCAGTCCGATTGCTTGATACAGGAGAAATAGCCAGATAGCTGCAAATAAGTACTTTTTCCCATCCATATTGATAAAGCCTTGCGTCTTCTCATGGAAATTGACCGTGATATTAGCAGGTACAAGCCATGCTGCACTCAGCCCTAGAAGAACACTTGAAAAATAAAACAAAGGAAAATAAAATACGCCTAGTATTCCAAGCAATGATCCAGTACCACCAATCAGCAGAGCGATCATCAGCAAAGTGTAACTATCTAGACCAAATCGTAGACTATTGACTAAAAACAGCCCAGTCATCCGAAAGGCATAAAACAGCGTAAATGGCAAAATCGTCAGCCAATTATGCGAATCTGTTATTCCCAAAAATAAAAGATAAGGAATCAAAATAACCGTATTGCTTAAGATAAAGGGCGTTGTTTGCGTAAAATTGCGCCCAAATCGTTTGAGTTTTTCGAACATGACAATGGCTCCCTTAAACAGTCTTATAACTAATCTGCTCTTCGATTTTAGCATTAAAGGGGAAATAAACCAATTTTACAGAATATATTCTTGTAAAAAAAAATGCAGAAAGAAGCATAAGCTTCTTTCCGCATTTTTACGGTACTTGATTACTCAAGCAGACAAGCCCTTCTCCACAAAAGTCTTGCCCGACACCCCTGCATCCGGCAGGTGATAAAGATAGAAATCAATTATCCTGTGCCTCCAAAATCAATTAGGAGCTCTGTAAACCAGAGTCCTTCTCGACCCGTCGCATGAAGTTACTTTAACACAGTTCCTAAGATTATGCGAGAGCTTTTTTCATTTTATAATCGACCATTTGAAATCCTTGACCGATATCTGAAACAAGTTCTTCTGTAATCTCAAACCCTTCATGCTTATAAACCTCGATTGCTTGATGATTTCCCTGGTTCACTCGTAAAAAAATCTCTTTTTCCTTTGTTTGCGCAGCAAGTTCTTCATACCAGCGAAAAACCGAAGAAGTCAATCCTTGGCCACGGGCTTTATTCAGCAAATATAATTTACTTAAATAGATTTTACCTTTTATCTCTTCATAAGCAGTGTAACCAACAGTCTTCCCTTCACTTTTTAATAAAAAATAAGAAACACCTTCACCTTCTGCCAGTTCTTTTTGGATCTGCTTTTTTGACTGATAAGTTTTCAGCATATAATCGACTTGCTTTTGACCAATAATTGGTACAAAAGCTTCCGGCCATACTTCTTGAATGACTGCCATCAGCTCATCCAGTTCATTTTCTGTTACTTTTATTTTTTCCATACACCCACGTCCTTTTTTACATTATAAATGACCTTGCGCTTGATGGAATAAAAAGAGCATGATCATACTGTACACACCTACCGACCACGGCTTCAAGAAAATCACGATCTGCATAAACTCTCTAAAAGATAATTTCGTCAAACCAGCTACTAGACAGATCAAGTCGTCTGGCGCAAAGGGAAGCAGCAAGGTAACGACTAATACTTTTTTGATATCTTTCGTTTTTCTTGTCAGCAATTCATCAAATTTTTGATACTTTTTTGGCGATAAAATAAGCTGGACAAAGGCTACGCCATAGTAACGGACAAGCAGAAATCCGATTGCTTCTCCAATCACTAGACCAATACAACTATATAAAAGCCCAAATCCATTGCCAAACATCAGCATGCCAGCTACCGAAGAGATCCCTCCCGGCAAAATAGGAATGATCACTTGGATCACTTGCAGCAGAACAAATACTATCACTGCATACTTGCCGAATTCCTGGATAAACGCTTGCAAAGACGTGCTTGAACGAAAAATCCCATGATGATAAGCATAGAGAATCAACACAAAGAAAAACAACAGACCGATGATTGGCATGATCTGAAGACATTTTTGTAAAACTGATGCTTTTTTAGACATCTTTCTTCCTCATATCTTTTTTCATTTGCTAAAACTGCCTCCTTAGGGGGGTGATACAAAAGTAGCTTCTTCGGAAAATTCCTTCTTATTTATTGAAGCTGACTACTTCTGTCACAACCTCTTGTTAAACGGTGTTCAAAAGCTTGCAGCTGCGATAATAAACCCAACCAAACGAAAAACATGAGAAGCTGTTTTGTTTGATTTGTTCTTATTACTGGATGCAGGGCAGCTTTTTCACGACCTCTGATTCACGGTGCTCAATCAGCTGACCTTCGGTATTAGCTCAAAAAACGGTAAAATATAAGTAGCTATTTTTCCGTTTTTTCTCTCTAATACTCAAGTCAAGACGCTGATTTCACAACCTCTTGTTATAAATAAAAAAACAGTTGACTGGTGACTGTTCAAAAAGCAGGATCCTTGCTTTTCAAACGGTCGCAGTCCGTTCAACTGTTTCACTGCGCACTATTTATGGTTTAAGAAACTAGCCACTTTTGTTGTAATCAAATCAATAGCAACGTGGTTTTCTCCGCCTTCTGGAACAATGATATCCGCATAGCGCTTCGTTGGTTCGATAAATTGATGATACATCGGTTTAACAACTGTCAAATATTGCTCGATCACGGAGTCCAATGTGCGTCCCCGTTCTTCCATATCCCGTTTGATACGACGAATAATACGAATATCATCGTCTGTATCTACGTATACCTTGATATCCATCAAGTCACGCAGACGTTCATCTTCTAAGATCAGGATTCCTTCTAGAATGATCACTTCTTTTGGTTCCTGAATGATCGTTGCCTGACTTCTTGTATGCGCTACATAGTCATATACGGGTTTTTCAATGGCTTTATAGTTCAGTAAGTCGCCTACATGCTGAATCAGCAGATCATTATCAAAGGCAAAAGGGTGATCGTAATTTGTGTTCAATCGTTCTTCAAAACTCAAATGGCTCTGATCCTTATAATAAGAATCTTGTTCAAGCATCATGATGGAATGGTCCGGGAAGTTGTTGAAAATCGCACGGCTGACACTTGTCTTTCCGCTTCCTGACCCACCCGTCACACCAATGATAATTGGCTTGCTTTTTGTCATTGACTAAAACCTCTTTCGTATCCGTTTTTTCATTCTAATCTATTATAGCGAAAAAACACGAAAATGCTATATTTTTCTGAAAATTAATCCTTTTCAATTTCCAATAATGAGTAAAGTTCTTCTAAAGAATCGATTCGATAAGTGGGTTGGATCTCTTCGATTTCCGGCAATTTGTTTTTATTGAACCAAATCGTATCGATCCCTGCCATGTTCCCTCCTTTGATATCAGAAGTCAGTGAATCACCAATGATCACAGTCTGCTTTTTATCAAGATCAGGAATATGGGAAAATACATGATCAAAAAATTCTTTCATCGGCTTTTGCGCTCCGACAGCTTCTGAGACAAATATATCCTTAAAATAATCAAGCATTCCTGCATCTGTTAAACGCTGATATTGCGTGTGCGACACACCGTTCGTTACAATATAAAGTTCGGCGTGAGGATGGACCTTTTTCAGAAGTTCTAGACTCCCCGGAACAAGATCATGTCCTTGGTTCAAGTAGTGACGATAGCGTTTCTCCATTTGGCGACTATCTACTGTTTTCCCAAATTGCTGGAAGAGTAATCCAAAACGACTGCCTGTTACTTCTTCTCGTGATAGTCTGCCCTTTTCAAATTCCTGCCATAAATGATGATTCAAAGCCTTATAGCTCGTTTTGATTTCTGGTGTCAACGTGATTCCTTGCTCTGCGAACAAAGCACTTAAAGCATTTGCCTCAGTTTGTTGAAAGTCTAGCAATGTATCGTCAACATCAAACAACAAAGTGTTATATCTCATCTTTTTGATCTCCTATTTAAAATAAATACTTAACTTTTTCATCTCTGCTAGCGTCAACGATCGGTACTCGCCTACTGCCAACTGTTCATCTAATTCCAATGGTCCCATGCTTAACCGCTTCAATGCGATCACTTTCTTTCCTTGGGCTAAAAACATCTTTTTGACTTGATGGAATTTCCCCTCTTGGATCGTCAATAAAACAGTACTTTGGTGCTTGTCTGCTTTGAGTATTTTTAGATTAGCCGGCTGGCACTGGTACCCATCAGCGAATACGATTCCTTTTTCAAATGCTGCTACGTCTGCTGATGTCACCCTTTCGTTCACCACTGCTTGATAAGTCTTTGAGACCTTTTTTTCAGGAAGGAGCATTTCATATCCCAATTGGCCATTCGAAGTAATCAGCAATAGTCCTGTTGTATCTCTATCCAGTCTTCCCACCGGATAGAGCGGCTGAAAACGATCGGCACTTGCAATCAGATCGATTACTGTCGTCTTTTCTGGATCTGACACAGCAGTCACAGCTTTTTTAGGCTTGTTGAGAAGATAGTAGGACTCATTTGTTTCTAAATGTTCACCTGCTACTTCAATCCGATGCAGCAAACTGTCTACATTTCGATTTTGTCTAAATTCGATTGTGCCATCGATCATCACTTGCTTCAAAGCAAACAGCCGCTTCATTTCCTTACGTGTCGTTTCTAATTTTTCTTCTATTAATTTATCTAAGCGCATACCGTTTCCTTTCTTATTACTAATAAGAATTATACCTTGAATATGTTTGCTTGCAAATAAATCATCAGCGTTATTCCTTGACTTAACCAGTAGTTCGCGTTACGGTTAAAGAGTAAAGTGAATTGGATTTCTCATACACAGCGTAATGACCTGGTGGAGAAAAGTTGAATCCTGACTTTCTAAGGGGAGATGCGCACATCTCTCCTTTTGCGTTTTTTTAAGCGCCCTGCCTTCGATGATGTGCACGAGATTAGCCTTTAGAATTCACTTAAATAAAATCTGTCCGTTACCAAAGCAGACAGTCACATTTTAAGGAGGAATTTTGGTTATGTCAGTATCATTAGAAGTAAGTAAAAGAGAAGTACGTCCCCGTTCATTAAGAAATAAACTTCGTCACGAAGGGAAAGTTCCAGCTGTTGTTTATGGGTATAAAGTAGAAAGTACCCCTATCTCATTCGATGGTTTGACACTAAGCAAATTGTTGCGTGAACATGGAGCGAACACAGTTATCACGATGGACATTGACGGACAAAAAGTCAATACATTGGTTCATAAGATCCAAACGAACACTTTTACTAATCATTTCGAACATGCAGAATTTCTATCTGTCAACATGTCGGAAGAAACAGAAGTCGAAACAGAAGTCGTTCTTGTTGGCGAATCAGTTGGTGCTAAATCGGGTGGAGTGTTAGCTCAAAACTTGTATACAGTAGTCGTATCTGCTACACCAGACAAATTGCCTGAACGAATTGAAGTCGACGTGACAAACTTGGAATTAGGCGATTCTATTACAGTAGCCGATCTTCCAAAAAATGACGATTACAAGTTCGTGACCGACAGTGAAGAACAAATTGCTGCTGTAGTCGCTCAAAGTGAAGAAGAAGAAAGCACAGGTGAAGGCGGCGAACCAGAAGTAATCGGTTCAAAAGAAGAATAATACTGAAACAAACAGGTGGTGTTAGAAGCGGCGGGTCAGCAGCTTTTAACACGCCTTTTTTATTTCTAATCGTTTATTTTCATATGGGGCTTCCACTTTTGTAAATAGCTTTGCAAAAGAAAAATGCTGATTTACCAAGCTTTCCCTCGCATACTTTTATCGTACCTTTATAAAAATTTATACTTTGAAAAAAAGTATTCAATTATTGTTGCATTTTTCCTGATTCTTTATTAGAATGAACCCTCGTTAAAGTAAGTATTTCTAGTTTATCCTATGATTGATTATAAAAATAAAAACATTCGTTGATTCGAAGGAGGTTAACCAGATGTTTGAAAGTTTTGATAGCAGCCGCAACCGTTACGCTTCAGTTGGTGTAGTATCAAGTTTGCCAGATGAATTGATTGACAGTATATGGTTTATTATTGACCTAGATCTTAAGGGAGTCATTCCATTAGAAAATATATTAACCTTTGATTTGTTTGAAAATCGTGGAAAAGTGACGATGCATTTTTCTCAAGCAGGAAGCAATGTGGAAATGGATATTGATTTGCCGTTTGCCTATTCGAACCAATTTCCTGCTCAAGTATACGCCTATGATGACGGTACGAGAGAAACGATCCTTTTACCAAGTGAGATCAGACAATATTAAGGTGATAGATAAACGTGGATGTCCCTTATTTTACAGACCAGGCCAAGTTGTTGATTCTTTGACTCAATTCTTGGCTTCTTTTTATGGAATTTCATCAATTATCATTGATTTCTAATTGGTATTCTCAGGATAAACGCTATATACTACTAACTAAATTTTAAAGATATAAGGAGTTTAAAAGATGCGCGATTTAACAAAAGGAAGCCCCGCTAAACTGATTTTGCTGTTCACTGTTCCTTTACTGATCGGAAACGTTTTTCAGCAGTTTTATAATATGATCGATATGATCATCGTGGGTCAGACACTAGGTAAAAATGCGCTGGCAGCGGTTGGTGCAACTGGAAGCCTGACATTTTTGATCATTGGTTTTGCCCAAGGGTTAACAGCTGGTTTAGCCATTATTACTGCACAACGTTACGGTGCAAAAGATTATCGGGGTCTGAAGAAAAGTTTTGCTGCTAGTGTTGTTATTAGTCTTGTCGTCACTGTGATTTTAACTATCCTGAGTCTCCTGTTTATTCGTCCGATGCTTCAGTTGATGCAAACTCCTCCTGAAATAATTGATCAAGCACAAACGTTTATTTCAATTATTTTGTTAGGAATCTTTGCATCCGTCAGTTTCAATTTGCTTTCTAATGTCATTCGCGCACTTGGTGACAGCCGCACACCATTATTCTTTCTGATCATTGCGGTCATCATCAATGTCGTACTTGATTTGATTTTTATTATCTATTTTGGTATGGGTGTGGAAGGTGCAGCTATTGCTACCGTAATCGCACAAGTTTCTTCTAGCGTACTGTGTCTTGTGTATATCAAGAAAAAGATGCCTTTGTTACAGTTACGCAAAAAAGATTTCAATTTTGATAAGGAAGAGATTCGTGTACATCTAAATGCAGCTTTGCCAATGGCGTTCCAGTCTTCAATCATCGCTGTCGGTGCTATCGTATTACAAGCGGCACTAAATAGCTTAGGGACAGATGTTGTGGCTGCTCAAGCCGCTGCTGGTCGTATTGATCAATTTGCCAATCAACCAATGATGTCATTTGGTATCGCAATGGCGACTTTCACTGCACAAAACTATGGTGCAAAAGAATATGGCCGAATCTTGCAAGGTGTACGACAAACTTTATTGATGAGTGTCGGATTTAGTCTTTTAGCAGGTGCTATCGTCATTTTCTTTGGACATTTCTTTGTTCAACTGTTTGTTAGTCCATCAGAAACACGTGTATTTGAATTAGCACAAACCTACTTCAATATCAATGGGTCTCTTTACTGGATCTTAGCAGTCCTGTTCATTTTACGCTACACGCTTCAAGGTCTTGGACAAAGCAAGATTCCTACGATCGCCGGTATGATGGAATTACTTATGCGTTCTTTTGCAGCTATCGTTCTTACAGGAATGTGGGGGTATCCAGGAGCCGCAGCAGCTTCTCCTCTAGCTTGGATCGGCTCTGTTGCTGTGTTGCTTTACTCTTATATGCGTTCGATGAAACAATTGAAACACATGGGTGAAGAGGAGCATTTCACGTTAGAACATGCCGAAGCAAGGTAACCTTGATTAAAAGAAATCGTTGCGGCTAAAAATGAAAACTTTTATTGAAAATATCTTCTTCGTTTACCGAAAACAGGTTTTTTAGATAACAAAAAGGCTGTGACAAAAAATGTCACAGCCTTTTTTCTTTATTCTGTTTCTCTTTCCATGGTCTCTACTTTGAAATAATCGATATGTGCATGCTGGTATTCTAATACCGTGAAACGGAATGAGGCAATCTCAATGATCGTTCCTGCGTTTATTTCTTTATATCGGCTAGAAGCAAATCCCGCAAGTGTAGTAAAATTCGTTTCTTCAAACTCTGGAATCTCTACATGAAAATAACGTTGAAAATCATCTAATGTTAGTTTGCCGGAGATGATATAAGAGCCATCTGACTGTTCCGCTATCAATGCTTCGTCCAAATCTGTCTCATCCCGGATTTCCCCGACGATTTCTTCTAAAATATCTTCAATCGTCACTAAGCCGCTTGTCCCCCCATATTCATCTTTTAAGATAGCAATATGTTTTCCTTTTTTTCGCATGATCGTCAATAATTTTTTTATAGGGATCGTTTCAGTTGTTACGATTGGCTCTTCAATCAAGTGTTCTACTGTCAGTTGGTCATCTTTATAAGATTGCTTGATCAAATCTGGTAAGGTAACATAACCTAGAACATTATCTTTGGATTCTAAAATCACTGGATAGCGAGTATGTCCTTGCTCTATCGAAGCTTTTATCGCTTCTTTTACTGTTTCTGAAGCTTCGAATACTTGCATAGAGGTACGGTCTACTTGTATATCTTTTGCCAAGGTATCATCAAATTCAAACACGTTTTCCAAATAATGATATTCTTCTTTGGTTAACTCTCCTTTTTCATAAGAATTCAATGCGACTAATGTCAGCTCTTCTTGAGACAAGGTTTCTTCTCCTTCAGATACGAGGCGCACACCTAAAAGCTTTCCTAGACCCGCTGCCGAATGATTCAATACCCAAATAAAAGGAAACATTACTTTATAAAAATAATGAAGCGGTTTGACTACGAACAAGACGACCTTCTCCGTATTGACGATACTATAGCTCTTAGGAAGCAGTTCGCCAATAACCACATCGATATACGTAACTAAAATAAATCCTAGCGCCACAGAGATTGTACTGCTGATAGCCGAACTGAAAGGTAGTTTACCGATCACTGGTTCCAGTAGAGCCGCGACAGAGCCTTCACCGACCCACCCGATGATCAAACCGGTTAGCGTAATTCCTAATTGACTAGCTGATAAATAGTTATCTAAATGGTGTGTAACATGAAGAGCTAGCTTGGCGTTCTTCACGTTTTCCTTTTCTAGTTGTTCCAATTTTGATCGTCTGATTTTCACTAAAGCAAATTCACTTGCTACAAAAAATGAAGTAATTGCGATCATCAAAAATAAAATAATGAAATTGATAACCATATTCTCCCGCCTTTCTCATTTTCTATTGTACCCTTTTTCTACAAAAAGATTGAAAATAATGCGTATTTATATTAGGAGTAAAAAAAGAGATGTGGCTGAAAAATGCCACATCTCTTTCTTACTCAAAAGCATTGCATTACTTGTTGCTAAACAGCTTTTTCATGATCTCTGATATACGGTGTTCAAGTAGCTAACCTTCGGCATTAGTTCTGGTCAAAACGCTGCTTTCACAACCGCTCTTTCAACCATGTTTTCCGAGTATTTCCAATGATAAGCGGAACAGTTTCATGTTTTACTTCACTGTACTCTAGCCCAAACCATGTTTCTGGCGAGGTAGCGATTTTTTTGATTGCCAGTTTTGCCTGCATGATTTGACGCTGCCATTTTCCTAGAGTTGTCACATTGGAGACTACTTCATCAATCAGGACAAATTGGAAATCGCCAACTTCCCGTCCTGGTGTCAGAGAGTATCTTTGTGGCTGTTTTGGCAAACGGCCTTGTTTCATCAAATCATGGATGACTTGGCGAACATATACGTTGATTTCCTGTTGGACCCTGAAACCTAAGAACAGATTCACTTGGACAATAAAGTCGGTGCCCATCATATCTACTTGGTATTCTTTCGTATATGGCTCATCCGTCACTTCCACATGAACAAACCAATAGACTCGTGCTCTTTTAGGTCGCTTATCTAAAATCGAATAGATGAACTGTCGTCCCACTTTATCTTCAGCCATATCAGGAACCAGGAAGACCACATTCGTCTGATAGATTGGTAAAGAAGTATCATCACGTAATTCTTTAAGCTGTGGGATATAATCCCTCAAAGACACATCCTCTGTTGACGATTCGCGGATGATGTTTCCTTGTTCCCAAATGAACATCACAACTAAGATGATCAAACCAATCAGAACGGCTACAAAACCGCCACGGAAGAATTTGACGACACTTGAGATAAAGAAAACGACTTCTATTGCACCAAAGAAAAAGGTAACTAAATATGCAAACCAACGAGAATGCCCATTTTGGATAAGATAAAAGTAAAGCAGTGCCGTCGTCATCAACATGGTCACCGTGATCGACAGACCATAAGCAGCTTCCATATGATGGGAAGTTCGGAATGTGACGACCACTAGAGAACAGGCGATCCATAGAATCAGATTGACTGCTGGGATATACATTTGCCCGATACTGTTCCCAGGATACATGATCTTTAATCGAGGCAGCAGTTTCAACTTGATGGCTTCCGAAACCAGCGTAAACGAGCCTGTAATCAATGCTTGCGAAGCAATCACCGCAGCAACTGTTGCAAAAGCAACACCAATCACGATCCAACTTTGAGGCATCATTTGGAAGAATGGATTCAGGTTCTTGATTTGCTGTGCTTCAGGGTTTTGATAAACATTCAATAACCATGCAGCCTGCCCAAAATAATTGATGACCAAACAAATTTTGACGTAAGGCCAGCTCAAACGAATATTTCGTTTGCCGACATGTCCAAGATCGGAATAAAGCGCCTCTGCACCTGTCGTAGCCAAGAAAATATTTCCAAGAATGAACAAGCCTAATTTGTTATCTGCACTAAAAAGCAGCTGGATTGCGTAATAAGGGTTCAATGCACGGATAACTGTCCAATCCTGGCTAAAATTCAGCAACCCCATTACTCCTAAAAAAGTAAACCAAGCGAACATGATTGGTCCGAATGCTTTTCCGACAATATCTGTCCCAAAGCGTTGGACCATGAATAAGACAAAAATAATAACTAAAGTGATAATGACGATCACGTTCTGGTTATTACCGAACCGGTCAAAAAACTGCGGAATTCCCCGCAATCCTTCAATCGCAGTCGTTACCGTCACAGCAGGGGTCAATACCCCATCTGCTAGTAAGGCAGCTCCTCCGATCATTGCAGGAATGATCAAATATTTCCCACCTTTTCGGACAAGTGTGTAGAGTGAGAAAATCCCACCTTCCCCATGGTTATCTGCATTCAGTGCAATCACGACATATTTGATCGTTGTCAGTAGAGTCAATGTCCAAAAAATCAATGAGACTGATCCGATAACAAAATCAGGATTGATTCCTGTCAATCCGCCATTATCTTCAACAATTGATTTCATCACGTAAAGCGGACTTGTCCCGATGTCTCCGTAGACGACTCCCATCGCTACAAGCAAGCCAGCCATTGATATCTTTTTGGTATTGTGCGTTGTTGCCACGTTTTCCCCTCATTTCTTGTTATATGGATATCCTTTAGGTAAGCTTGAATGATAGACGATATTCTTATCCATGACACCCGCTTTCCTAAATTGCTTCTAATTATCCAAGTAACACACTGAAGTGTCAACTTATTTGAATAAAATTATTCTTTCTTTGGTCGTTCCCTGATACGTCTTGCCACAAATGAATAAAGAGCAAGGCAAAAAATTGCACCCAATAATGCTGGGATCAAATAAAAACCGCCAAGTTCCGGTCCAAGCGGTCCTAGTAAAAATTCGCCAAGCCAGCTACCTAAAAAGCCGATAATGATATTTCCAGATACACCACCTGGGACTTCCTTTTCCAAAATGGCACCAGCTATCAAACCTAACACACCGCCGATAAACAACGACCATAAAAAGTTCAGCATAGCCTTCCCCTCCTTCGTCCCTTTATCTCACTTTTATTTTACGCTTTATTTAGAAGGACTCCAAAAATATGCACCAAGAAACTTCTGTGAAAAAAGAGGTTGTGACAGAAGTGGTCAGCTTCAAGAAATAAGAAGGAATTTACGAAAATTGCTTCTTAAATTTTTGTGAAATTTCGGCTTATTTCCGTAGAAGCTACTTCTGGAACACCGTTTACCAAGAGGTTGTAAAAAAGCTGTTCTGCATCAAGTAATAAGAACAGCCAAGTAAAAACAGCTCCTAATGTTTTTAACTTGGCTGGACTTATTACCGCAGATGCAAGCTTTTGAACACCGTTTATTCGGAAAAAGGGACTGTGACACGTTTTTTGTCACAGTCCCCTTTTTTCGAATAATTATTGTTCTCCTGCCAACTTCTTGATCACAAGACACAATATTCATAAGAATTAAAATTATTTTGCTTCGTTTTTCGTTGAACCATCTTCATTCAACATTGCTTTTCTTGACAGATTTACGCGTCCTTGTTTATCGATTTCAGTTACTTTCACAAGGATCTCATCACCTAGTTTAACAACATCTTCGACTTTATTGACACGATCGTTTGCCAATTGAGAAATATGGACAAGTCCATCTTTTCCTTTGATCAAGTTGACGAATGCACCGAATTTTTCGATACGGACAACTTTCCCTAGATAAACTTCACCGACTTTGACTTCTTTTGTCAGATCTTCGATGATCTTGATGGCTTTTTTGATCATTTCTGCATCAGCAGAAGCAATACTTACTTTTCCATCTTGATCGATATCGATTTTTACACCCGTTTCATCAATGATTCCATTGATCGTATCTCCGCCTTTACCGATGACATCTTTGATTTTAGCAGGTTCGATCTGGATCATTTCGATTTTTGGTGCATATTGGCTTAATTCTTCACGTGGAGCAGCAATCGTTGAAGTCAATTCTTCTAAGATTTCCATACGTGCTTGTTTTGCTTGAGTCAATGCTTCAGTTAGGATTTGTTCTGTGATTCCTTGGATCTTGATATCCATCTGCAAAGCAGTGATACCATCTTTTGTACCGGCAACCTTAAAGTCCATATCGCCAAGATGATCTTCCAGCCCTTGGATATCTGTTAAGATCGTATAGTTCTCACCATCAGAAACAAGTCCCATCGCAATACCGGCAACAGGTGCTTTGATTGGTACCCCTGCATCCATCAATGCTAACGTGCCAGCACAGATACTTGCTTGGGAAGAAGAACCATTTGATTCCAATACTTCTGCTACCAAGCGGATCGTATAAGGAAATTCTTCCTCTGAAGGGATTACTTGTGCCAATGCTCGTTCTCCTAATGCGCCATGTCCGATTTCCCGACGTCCTGGAGATCCTGCACGTCCTGTAGAACCAACAGAAAATTGAGGGAAATTGTAGTGGTGGATGAATCGTTTGCTGACTTCAACCCCTAAACCGTCAATGATTTGGTGTTCTCCTAAAGGTGCGAGTGTACAAGCAGATAAAGCTTGTGTTTGTCCTCGTGTGAACAATCCTGATCCATGTACACGTGGCAATAAGCTGACTTCTGATGACAATGGACGGATTTCATCTAATTTACGCCCGTCAGGACGGATTTTATCGATGGTAATCAATTCACGTACGACATCTTTTTCCAGATCTTCCGTGATTTGTTTGACTTCTTTCAATAAGTGATCTTCATCTTCGTGACCTGCAAATTTCTCAGCGTAAGCTTCACGAATATCGAGTTTCACTTGCTCGATGTTCTCTTCGCGAGCAAGTTTTTCTTCGGTCATTACTGCTGCTTTCATTGTAGCGTAAGAAGCATCAAAGATTTCTTTTTTCAATACTTCATCAACTTGCAGTAAAGTGACTTCCATTTTTTCTTTTCCTACTGCTTGAACGATTTCTTCTTGGAAAGCAACTAATTCTTTGATAGCGTCAAAACCAAACAGTAATGCACCAAGCATGTCTTCTTCTGAAACTTCTTTCGCGCCACTTTCAACCATGTTGATCGCTTGTTTCGTACCAGCAACAGTCAATTCGATATCTGTTTGTTCTGCTTGCTCTACCGTTGGATTCAAGACATACTCACCATTTACACGACCAACTTCTACACCTGCGATTGGACCATCAAATGGAATATCTGAGATCGATAGTGCTAAAGAAGAACCTAACATCGCTGCCATAGCTGGTGAACAGTCAGTTTCTACACTCATCACGATGTTCGTTACTTGGACTTCATTACGGAAGCCTTCCGCAAACATTGGGCGAATCGGACGGTCGATCAAACGGGCAGTCAATGTTGCTTCTGTACTTGGACGACCTTCTCGTTTGATGAAACCTCCAGGGATTTTCCCTGCTGCATACATTTTTTCTTCATAATTGATCGTTAATGGGAAAAAGTCTGTATCTTTTGCTTCTTTAGAGGCCACAGCTGCACTTAAGACCACTGTATCTCCATAACGGACTAAAACGGCTCCGTTTGCTTGTTTTGCTAGCTGACCGACTTCGATTTGTAAGGGACGGCCGCCCCATGTCGTTTTGAATACTTGTTTTTCTGACATAACTTCTCCTTTTCCTTCTCGTGAAAGCAAGACGCTACTAAACAAATGAAAACTGCTGAAAGCCGTTTTTTGAGCAGCTTTCATTTGGTTAGTAGGAGTCCATCTAGCTTGATCACGGAATTTTGCTTAATTGATATACGAGTAAAAAAAGTGAGATTCATGTGAATCCCACTCTTTTTGACTAAAATTAACGACGCAAGCCTAAACGTTTGATCAATTCGCGGTAACGTTGAACGTCAGTTTTACGTAAGTAAGCTAACAAGTTACGACGGTGACCAACTTTTTTCATTAGGCCGCGGTATGAATGATGGTCTTTTTTGTGCACGCGTGCATGTTCATTCAAGTGGTTGATTTCTTCAGTTAATACAGCGATTTGTACTTCTGGAGAACCAGTATCCCCTTCATGGCGAGCATATTCGTTGATGATTTCATTCTTGCGTTCTTTTGAAATTGCCATTTCTTTCACCTCTTTCGATTATTCCCCTGCGACTGAGTAAAACGTTGGTGATTCGCTTAACCAAGTGGCAGGCCGTGCGCCTAGAGCACACAGCTATACTTTACCTGAAACCGGGCTGGAAATCAAGTGGTTAATCATTAAGAAAAAGTAGTTTTCAAACAATCTTACTACTACTTTTCCATTTTTGTGGTAAACTATAATGCGAAAATAGACTTGAATATAGTCTTTTAAGAAAGGGGTACATATTCCATGATTACAATGGATGATATCATTCGTGAAGGAAATCCGACCTTACGCGAAGTAGCAGACGAAGTTTCTCTTCCATTAAGCGAAGAAGATATCTCTTTAGGAAAAGAGATGCTTGAGTTCTTAAAAAACAGCCAAGATCCAATCAAAGCTGAAGAATTGCATTTACGAGGCGGTGTTGGCTTAGCTGCGCCTCAATTAGATATTTCTAAAAGAATCATTGCTGTTCACGTACCAAGTGCAGACCCAGAGGTAGATGAACCTTCTCTAAGTACTGTTATGTATAATCCTAAAATTTTGAGCCATTCTGTTCAAGATGCTTGTTTAGGGGAAGGCGAAGGCTGTTTATCTGTTGACCGAGAAGTACCAGGATATGTCGTTCGCCATGCCAAAATCACTGTGTCTTATTATGATATGAATGGTGAAAAACACAAGATTCGTTTGAAGAATTATGAATCGATTGTCGTTCAACATGAAATCGACCATATCAACGGTGTGATGTTCTATGACCATATCAACGATCAAAATCCATTTGCATTAAAAGAAGGCGTATTGGTGATCGAATAGAGACATGGATTGATTCTTCGATTCTATGGCATAAGAAAGCTTTATAAAAAAGGGAAGTGACAGAAAATCGTCACTTCCCTTTTTATGTTTCATCACTGACTGAAATCAAAATTACTAAAATCAAAATTCAGCATGTGGCTGTGTCTTGGATAGAGATAAATTTTTATTGGGGACGATATGTTTTTTATCTCCTAAAAGATATTTTTTATGTTTCGTTGCGCCTTCTTGGAGTTGGTTTAACCTCTGTTTTCTTGGATTTAGTGTTGCTATGCCCGTTGTTTGGAAGCGATTGTCTAGCACCTGTCCTGAGTTACTGTCTTGCCGATTTTCCCATGACTTTATTAACTGTCCCACTCGCTTCTTCCCTTGATTTTTATCTGTCTCTTGCTTCAATCCCTCTCTATTTTCCCAAGAATCTACTTTTACCAACGGTTTTTCTGTTCGTGTATTCATACTCACGTTTTGTTTTGTTGGACTATTTTGTTGCTGATTGTTTAATTGATCATCCGCTTTATGTTGTACATTAGCTGCTGTTATGAAATCTGACAGCGACTTTTGGTGATGCCGAGAAGCTAAATCAGTTAGTTGCGCTGACTTGTCTGGAAGTAATCCTTTTGGCTGAGTCGTTTGATCTGTCTTTTGCTTTGATTCCTCTCTATTTTCCAAAGGATTTATCTCTACCAGCGTCTCTGTCTTCGCACTATTATCTTGTTTTGCCATACTTTTTTGTTCCCAATCGTTTAATTGATCAACATTTTCATGCTGAGTATTGGCTACATAGGCTGGATCCAACGTAAGATTTGTAGTCCTACATTCTTCTTTCCATGTCACAGCAAGATCTTCGTCTCTTTCCCAAGGCATCTTTTCAACGAACTCATTATTTTGTTTATATAAATGAATCTTACCCTCTAATCCTTCATTGTTGTGATATACATATCGGAGTATTTGGCTAGAGTAGCTTCCTTCCACTCCATTAGCAATATTACATTCCATCTCGTACACACTTTCTTGCCATTCTTCTACTATCATTATTAATTCAGTAGCACCCACACCACCATCAACTGCATCCACTGCATGTAAAAATTCTGGATCATAGTAAAGGTTCAGCTCAACCACCGGACTTGTTTTCGCTACTTCCACGGCTATTTGTCCTCTCAAGTTGTACAAATAATCATCGAATTTTTTCTTTTCAGAATCGATTGATGCACTATCAAAAGTTATATTCAGATTTTTACAGATATTCTCTAATTTAAGTTCTTCATACTTTCTGCTGACCTTTTGGAAATCCTCCCATAAAGCCCATTTTTTTGTTTCAGGGGAAAGATATGCCGTAAAGTTTTCAAAAAATTGCTGTCGAATGTTCTTATCAGAAATCTGTGGTGCATGCTTAAACACAGTATCGGTTATAGCAGTTAAATAATTAGTGTAATGTTTTTCTTCGTACTGATCAAATTTCAATCCTTTGTCAATGTATAGGCTGATTTTTTGTTCTTTCTGTTTATCAGTGTCCATCTTGAACATCTCCTTTTTTCTGACTTGTTAAAAAGTATAGAACAGTTTACTTAAACAAAAAGAACTACTTTTTCTTGGAAATAAAAAAACTGGCGTTTGAATTTCGCCAGTTCTTCGGTGTTATTTTTTTATGGAGCTTGTCATCCTTCGTACAAGATACCTGCTTCAGCTAGTTTTTGCTTGATTGTTTTCAGCATATGCTTTTCTGGGTAGCGGATCGTATGCAGATGGATTCCCCCTGTGAGTTCGGATAATAAAGAAGCATTGCTTTTTTGATAACGTCTCATAAATGAATCGATGTCTTGTGGCGTTTTAATGTGCAACGTGCCTGTTAATTCACCGTAAAGCGGATGTTCTACGATCACATCAATGATTTCACCGCCATTTTCAACGATGAGTCTCAACTCTTCTTCTGTTTGATCTTTTCCATGCTGGACAGCGATTTTACTGATATGTCCAGTATTGGTTTCTTCTGTTTCAAGGATATAACCTCTTGCTGTTGCCACGATACTTTTACCTGCCGCTCGTAGTAAAGCAATATCACCGACAATAATCTGACGGCTGACTCCAAAAGTTTTCGCAAACTTACTAGCACTCACTGGTTTTTCTGTATTTGCCAAGGTTTGCATGATTTGTTTTCGCCGTGCCTCTCCTTCGATCACACTTATTCCTCCTTCATTTTGTTTTGGTATTCACGCGAGTGTTTCATCAAATCAACATATGTGTCTGTTATTGTTTCTTTGTATCCCTTATTTTTCAGCAGTTTAGCAACTTTATCCAATACTTGCTGCTCTCTTTTTTCATCATAAACTGCCTGGTTTCCTTCTTTTTTTACTTGTCCTATTTTAGTTACTGTATCCATTCTTTTTTCTAATAAAGCAACTAATTCTCGATCGATCATATCGATCTTTTGACGTAATGTTTCAAGAGACTCTTCTAACGGTTCTTCCTCTACTGTCTTGATGATACGAGCAGGATTTCCTGCAATCACTACATTGTCGGGGAAAGATTTGGTCACAACCGAACCTGCGCCGACCACTACATTGTTTCCTAGCGTGACACCCGGCGTGACGATAACGCCTCCGCCTAACCAAACATTATCACCGATTTTTATGGGTTTTGCGTACTCCAAACCACTGTTACGTTTCACTGGATGTAATGGATGTGTTGCCGTATACAGCTGGACATTGGGAGCGAACATGCAGTTATCACCGATTTCGATTGTGCTGACATCTAAAAATGTACAGTTGAAATTTGCATAAAAATTCTCACCGACAAATATATTATATCCGTAATCAAAATTGATAACTGGCTCCATATAGATTTTTTTTCCTGTACGACCAAATGTCTCTTTCAACAATTGGGATCGCAGTTCCGCTGATTCGGCTTGGTTGATGATTTGGCTTTGACTTCTTGCAAACATACGGTCGGCAACCAGCTCAGGATCATTGGCAAAATAAAGCTCGCCTGCAATCATTTTTTCTTTTTCTGTTTTGAATTCAGTCATAGTCTACTCCTAATTCTTGTATTTTTTTGAAAACAACCGCTCCGTCTTCCTGAATAAACGTATAAGGTTCCGCTAAATAAACAGGCGTTTGATTGATTACTAAAATTTTGGCTGACGGTTGGCGAAATTGTACCAGATCACAAAATGGATGAACTTGAAAACTCGTTCCAACAATGACGACTAGCTCTGCTTGGCTGACGGCATAAGCCGCCTGCTCAATGACTTCATCTTGGAATCCTTCACCATATAACACGATGTTTGGGCGTATTTGTCCGCCGCATGCTTGATGTTTGTCGCTGTGAAGATATTCTTTCCAGTCTACTGTTTGCTTACATTTTCGACAATGACATTGATACAAACTTCCATGAAAATTGACGAGTTGCGGGCTTTTAGCTTTTGCGTGCAACCCGTCGATATTTTGCGAAACGACCCAGACATTTTTTTCTTTCGCTAGATGTGCCATTTCTAAATGAATAATATTGGGTTTTGCTTCAGGATGATAAATCTTTTTGACAAATTGATAGAATTTATCCGGTTCATTCACCATTGCTTGATGACTCAGCAAGTATTCCGGCTGTTCCATTCCGTGGTAGATTCCTGTCAGTGATCGATAATCTGGCACTCCAGAAGGTGTGGATACCCCAGCACCGGTCAAAAACGTGATTTTCTGATGAGTCAATATCTCTTTTGCTGCTTCGTCTACTGTTCCTTGTTTCATGTTTTGTCACCTCACTTTCCATTATAGCCCATACTCAAACAAATTTATTGTTGAAAAGTGTGAAAAATAGGAATAAAAAAGTGTGAGGGACATTTGAACAATTTATCACAATCCTCACTGACAAAAGAATGAAAACGTGTTACAATACTGCTGTATAAAAGTGAGGTGAATCGATATGTTACCATTCTTTATTTACTGGGGCGTTATTCTGGCTTGCATCGCCTGGTTAGCGTTAAGTGTTTATTTCTCTGTTTTTTACCTTGTACGCAAAGAAAACGGAAATCTTTGGGCTTTTGCTTTATTCAACGTGATTGCCGCAATTGTTTTAGCCATTACATTAGCCGTTTATCGAACATGGGGCTGGGGAATCACTCAATACTCAAGTTTGATTTATCTAATATTAGCCATTTACGGTTTCGTTGTTCTTTTGCAAGCGTTCCTAGGACGCGAGCCAAAGAAAGCGGCTGCTTAAATAATCGAGGTGGAACTGGATGCAGGAAATTTTCTGTTTCAGTTCTTTTTTTATTGTGTTACATACATTTTTGTGTATAATTATACTATCGTTTGTAATGGATAGATGATTCACATTTTGATTGTTTTTTCGGTAAAAGTAAAGATTTCTATATTTATCAGTATTTTTTCAAAAAACAGCAGTTATAGATTGACAAAGCCTCTCGAGTATCGTAAACTTTTTTTGTATAAATAACTGAATACGAGATGCCTCAATCAATGAGGTAGAGGTCGCGAGAATCATTAACCCTGTGGAGTGAAGCAAACATGGAGAAGCAGGAATAGGGAGGATCGCCGAAATGTACACTTTTTTGCTTGAAGTGTATGTTGGGACGCAAGTTAAGAGCTTGCGGACTGTCTTAGCAGTGATGCTAAGTTGCGCTATGTTTTGTGAGAGGTTTATCACCTTATGGAATTTTAGCGGCCTTTTTATATCTATAAATTGGTCGCTTTTTATTTTTTCAGATAAAGCTTTACCGCATTTCATCTAGACCGCTCGTGTATCATATAATCAGAAAGGGAGAAAAAAATGAAAAAAAATATGGTTTCAGTTGCCGTACTATTTGCTTTTGTCTTCTCACTATTCAGTGTGGGATCTCTGGCAAATGCAGATGAAAAAACACCGAGCGATGAGTTTCGCGTAGGTATGGAGGCTGGGTATGCACCCTTCAACTGGTCTCAACAAACAGATGAGAATAACGCCTTGCCAATCCAAGGCCAAAATAGTTACGCCGGCGGTTATGATGTTCAAATCGCTAAAAAAGTAGCAGATGGTTTAGGGAAAAAATTAGTCATCGTCCAAACAAAATGGGATGGTCTGGCTCCTGCCCTTCAATCAGGCAAGATCGATGCGATCATCGCCGGAATGAGCCCTACTGCTGAACGACGAAAAGAAATTGATTTTACTGATCCTTATTATGAATCACAATTAGTAGTGGTGGTCCAAAAAGATAGCAAATACGCAAAGGCAAAAAGTTTAGCAGATCTTTCTGGAGCAAAGATCACTGCTCAGTTAAATACCTTCCATTATACGGTGATCGATCAGATACCGGATGTTCAGAAACAACAAGCAATGGATAATTTCTCAGCCATGAGAACAGCGTTAGCTTCTGGAATGATCGATGGTTATGTCAGCGAACGTCCGGAAGGTGTAACGGCAACTAGTGTGAACAAAGACCTGGAAATGCTCGAATTCAGCGGTGCAGATGGCTTCCAGACAAACCCGGAAGATGTTCAGATTTCTGTTGGTATGCGTAAAGGCGACCCGGATATCCAAAAAGTAAACCAGATTCTTTCTGGCATTTCTAACGATGAACGAACAAAAATCATGGACCAAGCAGTCAAAGATCAGCCTGCTGCAACTGATAGCGAAGAAAAACCCGGCATCATTTCTGACTTCACTACGATTTGGAAACAATACGGCAATATGTTCTTACGAGGTGCTGGACTTACCTTGTTCATCGCATTGATTGGGACAGTTGTCGGTACCACACTTGGATTACTGATTGGTGTCTTCCGTTCGGTACCTGAATCAGGAAATGCACTGACTCGCTTCTTCCAAAAAATCGGAAATGCACTTCTATCTATCTATGTCGAAATATTCCGCGGAACACCGATGATGGTACAAGCAATGGTCATCTTCTACGGCCTGGCACTCGCTTTTGGTATTTCGTTGAATCGAACGATTGCCGCTTTGTTTATCGTCTCTCTCAATACTGGAGCTTACATGACAGAGATCGTCCGTGGGGGGATTTTTGCAGTAGATGAAGGACAGTTCGAAGCTGCGCAAGCCATTGGTATGACGCATGGCCAAACGATGAGAAAAGTTGTTATTCCACAAGTTTTACGGAATATCTTGCCGGCAACGGGGAATGAATTTGTTATCAATATCAAAGATACAGCCGTTTTAAGTGTAATCGGCGTAGCTGACTTGTTCTTCCAAGGGAACTCTGCTTCCGGTGCGAATTTCCAATTCTTCCAAACATTTACGATCGTCGGGATCATCTACTTAGTCATGACCTTTACGATCACCAGAATCCTGCGTGCGGTAGAAAAGAAAATCGATGGACCTTCTGCTTACACAAAGCTTGAAGAAATCGACAATTCAAATTTGCAGGAATAAGGAGGAAGAATCATGAGTGAAAAAATTATTGAAATCAACCATCTAAGAAAAAGCTTCGGTGAAAATGAAGTATTGAAAGATATCAGCGTGACAGTCAACAAAGGTGAAGTTGTGACGATCATCGGTTCTTCTGGTTCTGGTAAATCTACTTTCTTGCGCTGTATCAATTTACTAGAAAAACCGACAGGCGGCGAGATCATTTATAATGGAGAAAATGTATTAGCTCCTAAATATAATTTACCTAAATATCGAACGAATCTAGGTATGGTTTTCCAATCCTTCAATCTCTTCAATAATATGAACGTCTTGGAAAACTGTATGTCTGGACAAACAACTGTCCTGAAACGAGATAAAGAAACTGCCAAAAAAGTAGCAATCGAAAATCTGGAAAAAGTTGGTATGGATCGTTATGTCGAAGCTAAACCAGCACAATTGTCTGGCGGGCAGAAGCAGCGTGTCGCAATTGCTCGGGCATTATCGATGAATCCAGATGTATTGTTATTCGATGAACCTACTTCGGCGTTAGACCCTGAAATGGTTGGCGAAGTGCTTAATACGATCAAAGACTTAGCACATACTGGCTTGACGATGCTTATCGTGACGCATGAGATGGAATTTGCAAAAGATGTATCTGACCGTGTCATTTTTATGGATAAAGGTGTGATTGCAGAAGAAGGTACACCAGAAGATATCTTTGTCCATCCGAAAGAAGAACGTACAAAAGAATTCCTTTCACGTATTTTAAATGCTTAGGATCAATCGCTGATTGGGACAGAGAGCTGCGGTATTTACCGCAGTTCTTTTTTTGCGCCTACTCATAAAAGGTAAATTTCTGAAAATTATGGAATCTTAGTTGTGTTTTTCAGAAAACTCTCTTAATATGGAAGTAATTAAACTTTTTTAGTTAGGATGATTTAAAAATGAATGAAGAGCAAGAACTGCAGCGTGGACTGAAAAATAGACATGTCCAACTGATTTCTATTGGCGGAGCGATTGGAACGGGGCTGTTTTTAGGTTCCGGAAAGTCTATCCAGCTAGCTGGCCCTTCGATATTGCTCGCCTATCTCATCACTGGATGCATCTGTTTTTTCATTATGCGTGCGTTAGGCGAACTTCTGTTATCAAACACTAATAACCATTCTTTTCTGGATTTTGTTGCAGAATATCTTGGCAAAAAAGCGGCTTTCATCACTGGTTGGACGTATTGGTTCTGCTGGGTATCGATTGCAATGGCAGATTTAACAGCCATTGGGATGTATGTACGCTACTGGGCACCTGGTGTTCCTCAGTGGCTTCCTGAACTGATTGCATTAGGTCTTCTTCTTTGCTTGAATATGGTGGCTGTCTCGTTGTTTGGTGAGTTAGAGTTCTGGTTTGCCTTGATCAAGGTTGTAGCGATCATCGCCTTTATCCTCGTAGGTGCTTATATGATCCTCACCCACTATACGACAGATATTGGCACAGCCAGCATCACGAATCTATGGTCTCATGGCGGATTCTTTCCGACTGGTGCCAAAGGATTCATCTTGGCTTTCCAAATGGTGACCTTTGCTTTTGCTGGGATCGAATTAGTTGGATTAGTCGCTGGGGAAACAGAAAATCCTGAAAAAGTATTGCCGGAAGCTATCAATAATATTCCTATCAGGATCATCTTATTTTACTTAGGTTCTCTTTTTGTCATTATGGCGATCTATCCATGGAATAGCTTGAACCCAGATAATAGTCCATTTGTAGAGGTATTTTCGGAAATTGGGATCACGATTGCTGCATCCTTGATCAATCTAGTCGTATTAAGTGCAGCAGCTTCTGCCTGCAACAGCGCAATATACAGTACAGGACGTATGCTTCGTTCTTTAGCACAAGAAGGAAGTGCTCCTAAAAAATTCAAAAAGTTAACAACACATCATGTTCCAGGGAATGCTTTGACGTTTTCTACGATCGTCATTTTCATTTCGGTTATCTTGAATTACGTGATGCCTAGTGAAGTATTCACACTCGTAAGCAGTATTGCCACTACTTGTTTCTTGTTTATTTGGAGTATGCTTGTCTACACACATATGAAATATCGTAAAAGTATCCTCGGCAAAAAAGCACATTCATTTAAAATGCCGCTGTATCCATTAAGTAATTATTTGGTCTTTCTTTATATGGCCTTTGTGTGTGTCGTCTTGTTCCTAGGAAAAGATACGAGAATCGCTTTATTACTGACACCTGTGTGGTTCTTGCTTCTATTACTGATCTATCATATGAAATATGAACGTAAGAAGTAAGAAAGAGGTTGTGACAGAAGTGGTCAGCTTCAAGAAATAAGAAGGAATTGACGAAAATTGCTTCTTAAATTTTTGTGAAATTTCGGCTTATTTCAAAGAAGCTACTTCTGGAACACCGTGAATCAGAGGATGTGAAAAAGCTGTCCTGCATCAAGTAATAAGAATAGTCAAATAAAAAATAGCTCTTCATATGTTTTGTTTGGCTAGACTTATTACCGAGGAGTTGGCAGGAGAACACCGTTTATTCGGAAAAAGGGCTGTGACAAGATTTTTGTCACAGCCTTTTTATTTCCCAGGAAACAACCGCTGATAATAGGCATCTGCTTTTTTATAGGAAAAAATCCAAATACCAGATACGAAAAAACGTCCGAATAACCCAATCATCGGTACAAAAAAGATACCGGCAATCAAACATAAGTTAATAAACATGGAGATAAAACTTCGATGGTCCTTTGACAAAACTCTCACGACATGGGAATCTGGTTTATTTGCTTTCATGATTTGCCTCATCAATATACCAAAAGAAAAACTCCACATCGTGTATACTAAGACATAAGCCATCTCAGGCCAAAAAGCTTCAGGGTTACGCCCGACCCAACTAGTAACGGAAGGACATAAGGTCAGCCAGAAGAGCCAAAAGATATTCGACCAGACCACTCGGTAATTGATGCGTTCTGCCATCTGGAATATACGATGATGGTTCACCCAAATTACCGCAACAAATATAAAACTGATTGCATAAGCTAATAATGTATTTCGGATGGCCCATAAAGAATGGATACCAGATGGATCAGGAATCTTGATGTCTAATACAAGAACTGTCAAAACTATGGCCACTACTCCATCAGTAAATGCTTCTAATCTCGACTTTGTCACGATGATTCCTCCTCAGATGATTCAGCGCTTTTATTTTATCACTTGTGTTATTAAATAACCATCGTTTTATATAGGAAATTTTCTGAAAATTGTTGCATATTTTTCGAAATTTTGTTACTTTTAAAAAAACCGTAAAGGAGTTATGTATGACAAAAAAATTATCATTTAAAGACTATCTTTTTATAGGCTCCATGCTTTTCGGTCTATTTTTTGGTGCTGGAAATCTTATCTTTCCTGTTCATTTGGGTCAAGAAGCAGGCGCTGCTACCTTTTGGGCGAATCTAGGTTTCTTGGTTACCGGTATCGGTCTTCCCTTCTTAGGGGTGATTGCCATTGGTGTATCGAAAAGCTCAGGTGTATATGAATTAGCAAAACGGATAAATCAAACATATGCGATGGTTTTTACCATCTTGCTTTACTTAGTTATCGGACCGTTTTTTGCTTTACCTCGCCTTGCAACCACATCTTTCGAGATTGGTTTAGCACCATTTATCGATCCTAGCAGACAGACGCTATATCTAGCAATTTTCAGTATTGTATTTTTTGTGCTGGCTTGGTGGTTTTCAAGAAAACCGACAAAGATATTAGATTATGTTGGAAAATTCCTGAATCCTGCATTTTTGGTTTTATTAGGGGCATTGCTTCTCCTTGCTTTTTTGAATCCATTAGGCTCTGTCGATCAAGCGCCTATTCAGCCAAATTACCAAGACCATGCTTTTTTCACAGGATTTACTCAAGGATATAACACATTAGATGCGCTTGCTGCTTTAGCATTTGGAATCATCATCGTTACGACGATCCAAAACATGGGTGTAACAAAACCTGCTGAAATTGCTAAAGACACGATCAAATCTGGTGCGATCAGCATTATATTGATGGGGATCATTTATACTTTGCTCGCTTATTTAGGTGCTATGAGCTTAGGTAGCTTTGCTCTAAGTGAAAATGGCGGAATCACGCTGGCTCAGATTGCTGATCATTATTTAGGCACTTATGGTAGTATCTTATTAGCATTCATCGTTATATTAGCTTGTTTGAAGACTGGTATTGGTTTGATTACAGCTTTTGCAGAAACATTCACGGATTTGTTCCCGCAAAGAAATTACGCCTTTTTTGTTGCACTTGCCAGTGTCCTTCCCTGTTTAGCGGCAAATGTAGGCTTGACGAATATCATTCAATTTTCGTTGCCTGTTTTGATGTTCATCTATCCATTAGCAATGACATTGATTCTGTTAGTGTTGGTTGGTCCTTTGTTTAAGCAGCGTACAGCTGTTTATCGGATGACTACCTATTTTACATTGATTGCTTCGATTTTTGATGGGTTGAATGCCTGCCCAGAATCTATTAAGCAAACCCCTATCGTTCAAAATCTTTTACATGCTGCGGAAAGCTACTTGCCGTTTTTCAAATTGGGGATGGGATGGATCGTGCCAGCAGTTATCGGTTTTATTATCGGCCTGATTTGGAGTTTCGCTAAGAAAGAAGAAGTAGCGGATTGATAAAAGAGGTTGTCTCTTGAACACTTTTTAAGAAAGAGTTTGCGAAAAAGCTCTCACAAAAATTGCGACGAGTAATCGCAGGATCAATAAAAAGCAAAAGGTCTGTGACAAAAGTCTTGTCACAGACCTTTTTTTCCGAATAAACGGTGTTCCAGAAGTAGCTTCTTCGAAAAATAAGCCGAAATTTTACAAAAATTTAAGAAGCAATTTTCGTCAATTCCTTCTTATTTCTTGAAGCTGACCACTTCAGTCACAACCTCTTTTTTATAAATAAAGTTATTTTTTACATAATAAAAAAGCAAACATTAAATAACATTAATATTAAAATAGATAAATCTATCCCTTCTTTTTCTTTATCAGTTGCGCGAACGATTATGCGTCAAAAACAAACGATTTTTTGGCATAACTACTATCTTCCATGAGAATACACAAAGGAAACACCAATAATATAAAAAACATTTTTTAAATTGATTTTTTCTATTACGCCTTGTATTCTTTTGTTTTTTCAAGAATAATTAATGTGTAAGCGAATAGGAATGAACGGAGGTGCAAAAGCCCCCTTGTCGATCAGCCGTGCGTGTTCTTGAAAGGAGAAAACATGAAAAAACTCACTCATTTGTTTTTTGTTGTGTTGACACTTCTGCCATTTGCTGCCACGCCTGTCCAAACGCACGCCCAAGAAACGTATACGATTAAAGCAGAACAACATGCGACGACCGAAGTTGTTCCTGAACTCCCGTCTATCTCTCGTATCCCTGTCACTACCCAAGAACCAGATCCGCACAACGCAGCATTGGTTTCTTTCACCGATGGCGTCAGTTTCTCCTCTTTTCTCTCTCCTTTTTCTGCTGTTGGTGCTACATTAAGTTCTGCATTGGTTTCCCTCCCTGCTTCTGCTGCAGTAGTTTCTGCTATCCTAGGAGCAGGACTTGGTTATAGTTTTTACCAATTAGGTTCCTCCTTAGGCGTCGCCACTGCAGACTTACTCAAAACGAATGCGAGCTTGTATGAATTATCTTCCAATAATCCTGCCCTGCAACAAGAATTGGCCGCTTTTGCCACTTCGGGAATTGATTCTACTACTAGTACCTATAATTTCTCGCAAGGTCTGCAAAAAAGATACGCGCAAGACGTGACCAGTCATGCATTGATGCGGGAATATTTGACAGGAACAACGGATCATGGTGCTTATCGCTTTTCGATCAATGACCATCCGGCATTCCGTAAACTGATCTCTTATGGTTCTCTTTTTACCGAAAGCGCTCGAACTGGCGTGATCGGACGTGATGCCTCGGTAGCTGATCGAATGTTCATCGAAGATCAATTCTTCTTACTGGAAATGGTTCGTGTCATGGAAACTCGAGTCGGCAGTGATACAACATTACTAACGATCTCCGGTCACAATTATGGCCATCGGGGTAGCAACGGTTCCTTCGTCCATGAAGTCGAATTAAGTGTCCCGATGTCTGTCTTGATGAGCCAGATCGCGACTCAAGAAGACTTTCTGGAATATATCCAGCAAAACACCACTTTTGAATTTGGGGTGATCGAAACACCTTCAAGAGAAGTCGCTGTCCAGACGGCTCAGCAAATGGCGCAAGCCTATCATACACGCACTGCCGATATACAAAAGAACTTAGCGGAAGTCTTGGCACCGACTGAAAACGGATTGAGCTTCGATCCTTCTGGTATAATCGCTACCTTATACGGACAAACGGTTGTCCTTGATGCAACAGGAAAGTTCGTGTACGCTGACACTCGCGTAGCCGTTCCAGAATACCAGTGGGGAGCGATCGATTTTGCTTACAGTGAAGCAGCCATCCCAATAGATGACTCGATCACGATCGATGGGCGAAGAGGTGTATTAGATGAAGAAACTGGAGACATCGTAGAAGATGGTACAGGTAAAACATTAGTCGAAGGCGCAATGGGCGCTGCATGGAATGCGTTGAGTCTAGCTCGCGTCCTTGAAGCAATCAAAAACTTCAAAGGGGATGACGATGATGACGATGAATTCGAATGGTATTCCCCTCTTGATTTGTACTATGACGAATGGTATGCAGACGGCGGGAAAGGACATACGATGGAACGGCATGTGGGACAGTCTGAGGATGCCCTACGAGCCCGATTGGAGGACATAACCTATTCCGCTGCCTTCCATACTACGGAACAAGCTTTGATATTTATCAACTGCGCGATCTATACTGCCAATAAAAAATACTTAGAGGGTACGATCAAGTTACCTCTAGGTGCTTGTTCTTTACAAGATGGTAATCGTGTAATCTATCGATCGTATAAATCAATCGCTCTTGGGAAAACATTAGGGTGGGGATTTTATAGATTAAACCTTGACAACTATATTCAATACGACTCGATCTATTACGCTAAAGTAGTTATTCAAAGAATGCCCAACATCGTATGGAAAAAAAGAAAGTATTATATCCTAACCGCTTATCCTGACTTACGAAGAACTGTAAAAGAGGAGCCGCCCTTGGCGGCTCCTTTCTTTTCTAAAATTTTCGTTTATTTTTAAATCATCACTAAACTAGCATCAAAAACAGTGAATCGCTTTCTCTTTTCGTCATACACTGACCACACATAAGCACCATCCCAATAACGACCATTATTATAATAATTCGTAAATTCATTATTCCAAAGGTAAATATGCAGATGATCTTTATCTGGGAAAAGACGATCATTCAACTGGTTAAATTCTTCTTCCGTTCCTGCCGCTCCTTGAGGCGCATTAAGAAAAGAAGTCCGATAGATACCATCCTCAGCCCATAATGCTTTAGGGGTGACTCTTTTCGCCTTCATCATTTCTTTATTCACATAAATAGGATAATCTTTCATCTTGTCAAAAAATCGGATATCCGTATAGTTGATTTTTTCTTCTCTGAATTCATAAAATTTTTGTGCGTATGTTTTTTTAGAAACCATCGTTCCTTTTTCAATAGAATCACCGATTCGCCATAACCAGCAAGCTTGTAGTCTACTTGAGCAATTAAGAAATTCTAAAACTGCCTCCTGATGACTAGTTAGCCCGTCATATTCTTCTTCCTTGAAAAAAGCATAAGTGAATGGGATTCGATTACGTTCCAAATAAAAATCAATACTTTCTTTTTCTAATAGTTCCATCTTTTCTCTCCTTTTTCCAGTTCAGCCCTATATGGAATAATTCAATCCAATACCAATATAGCATCGAAAACAGTAAATCGCTTTCTCTTTTCGTCATACACTGACCACACATAAGCACCATCCCAATAACGACCTTCATTATAATAATTCGTAAATTCATTCTCAATTCGACACGATTCATTACAGGGAAATAAATATCCAAAGAACACCACACAGTATTAAAAAACGTAAGTATTATATCATTTCTACTCTCCTGATTTGCACAGAACAATACTAGAGGAATCGCAAACGGTTCCTCTAGTATCACGCTTGGTTGACTAAGTTGATACTAACAACTGTAAAACGGTTTCTTTTCATATCATAAATCGACCATAAATAAGCTCCCCACCACCGTCGTCCTTCATCATAATAATTCGTAAAAGTAGTATCCCAACAATAAATCTCTAGCTGTTTCTTTTCAGGAAACAATTGATTATTGATTTGTATAAATTCAGCTCGTGTTTTAGGAATAACTGCTTCATGGTCAAGAAAAGCCGTTTCATAATTTCCATCCTGTACAAAAAAATTTTTGGGTTCGATTTTTTTTGCCTTCATTAGTGAGGTATTTACACGGATAGGCCACCCTTGTACATTATCAAACGAGCTTAGATCCGTATAAACAATAGGATTGTTTCTTGTTTGTTGAAATTTTTCTTCATATTTTTCTGAAGAAACATTTTTACCTGTTCTTACAAAAATATCTAAAGACCATATACTACATTCCCACAGACGATTGCAGTAAGTAAGGTAACCTATTATAGCTTCTTGATGACTTTTTAACCCTTGACTGCGATTTTCTTTAAAAAATGCAAAATATGTAAATAGACTTGTCTGATAGCCGAATCTCCTTGTTTCTTTTTCTAATAGTTCCATCTTTTCTCTCCTTTTTCCAGTTCAGCCCTATATGGAATAATTCAATCCAATACCAATATAGCATCAAAAACAGTGAATCGCTTTCTTTTTTCGTCATACACTGACCACACATAAGCACCATTCCAATAACGACCATTATTATAATAATTCGTAAATTCATTGTTCCAAAGGTAAATATGCAGATGATCTTTATCTGGAAAAAGACGATCATTCAACTGGTTAAATTCTTCTTCCGTTCCTGCCGCTCCTTGAGGCGCATCAAGAAAAGAAGTCCGATAGATACCATCCTCAGCCCAGAATGATTCAGGGGTGACTCTTTTCGCCTTCATCATTTCTTTATTCACATAAATAGGATACTCTTTCATCTTGTCAAAAAATCGGATATCCGTATAGTTGATTTTTTCTTCTCTGAATTCGTAAAGTTTTTGTGCATATATTTTTTTAGAAACTACGAGAAGCCTTTCGCTAATCCGCCATGACCTGGCAACACACAATGTATTTGAGTAATTGAGAAATTCTAAAACCGCCTCCTGATGACTAGTTAGCCCGTCATACTCTTCTTCCTTGAAAAAAGCATACCGTAACACGGTCCAATCACGCTCCAAATAAAAATCAATACTTTCTTTTTCTAATAGTTCCATCTTTTCTCTCCTTGTGTTCTTCTAACGGCACTCCTGATACACCAACACAACTGACCCTTTCATCTGCCACGTCAATACATGTTTCTCTCGAATTTTATCTATCCATTTTTATTTTATCGCAACTATCAAGACTTCTATTCCTATTATTTCTTTTTGGAGAAAAGATAGTTCTTAACTCATGGGAATCGCTGGATTTGTAAAAAAAGGTTGTGAAATCAGCGCCTTGGCTTAAGTATTAGAAAAGCAAAACAGCAAAATATAAGGAGCTATTTTACCGTTTTTTGAACTAATACCAAAGGGTAGCTGATTGCACAACGTGTCTTTTTATAGTATAAAATTTTAGACAAATATATGATATAAAAATAAATTTCGCAAAAAAACTTAACAACTTTCGAAAACTTTCGTCACAAAATATTCACAACTAATGACTATTATATAAGCATACTAACAAACAACCCTAACAACACTTTTTCATTTTTAACTCCTTATCCTGCTAGCTCCCCGGCTAGCAGGACCTTTTTTTATCAAAAAAACTTGTCCCATACAATCGATTCAACTAATCAACCGAATGCTGTCATGCTGTGATACTCATCGTAAAACGTTTCGTTTTATCGATATCCGCTTAAAGCATTCGGTTATTTTTGATTAGTAATGATTGATGGTACAAGCTCATACGTGCTTTTCTATCTGGTATAAATTATTTTGATAACCGTTCCTGTTCTCCTGCTGGTGAAAGGATTGTTATTTTTTCAATTTGTTCTACGGGAACCATGCGGATCTGCTGCTCTTCGTTTTGTAGGCGGATCATTACTCGGTCTTTTTCGACCGTTTTTGTCGCCACCCAACCTGAGATTGTTTCATACTTGCTACTCAAACGATTCGCTCTTACTTGTAAGATAACTAAACTATGTTCAGTCGCAGCTTTTTGCAGCTCAAGAATAAACTTTCCTTGCAATCGTACATTCTTAGCATGTTCTTCAGTGTCATTTACAAAAGAATCAAAAAGTTGATACGAGGTATGAGTAACTAACTTCGTAAGCTTCTTCATTGGTGATACTGTCTCTTCGTTCATCGAATGCACTCCTCCTTTAGCTAAGAAAGTGTTACTTAATTAATCTTATTTTACCTAACATTTTACAAAAAAACAAGGAAATGCTCTAACATCTTCAAAAAAAGAAAGCGCTAATTTTATAAACTGTTTGTTATTTTATTCTCATCCATCCAAATGTTCCACCAATGATCTAACCCTTCTGTGATCAATTGATATGTCTCATCAAAGTTATTGGTATAGTATGGATCGGGAACATTTTCTTTTTCTTTTCCAGGGATGCTACTTAAAAACAAATGGATTTTTTCCTGTGCTGAGCGTGGTGCTCTTCTTTTCAGTTCTTCTACATTTTCTTGATCCATGCCAATGATCCAATCAAAAGTTTCAAAATCGTGGGGTGTGATTTGACGAGCAACCATATTCGTCATATCCACATTTTCTTGGTTTAATATTTTTTTCGTTCCAGGGTGCGGTGTCTTTCCAACTTCATACGTACTTGTAGCAGCAGAATCCACAAAAAACTCTGCTTCCTTTCCTTCTGATGCTACTCGTTTCTTCAACAAGCCTTCTGCCATTGGTGAACGGCAAATATTTCCCAAACAAACAAATAAAATTTTTGTCATTTTCCCATCTCCTTTTAACGATCATGGCTTTTTCAACAAAAGATTGTTTCTATTACTGTTCTTCTAACTCTTCTTTTGCATAAAGACGATAAGAATATAATTCCGTATCCTTGGCTAAACGGAAAAGCTGCATAGCGATTTCCATCGGTGTTTCTTCATATTCATTCGTGATCCAATTGACTAACACGCCGCTGCAACCGTAAGAAAAAAAACGAGCATAAAATAGTTTATCTTTTGCAGAAAGCTGTCTTTCTTCATCCATTTGCTCAAAAATCTTGATAAAAGATTTTTGGATTAGTTGAGAGAATTCTTTTTGTAAAATTTCTTGGTCAGAAAGCACAGTATTTGCGTAAAACTCTTTCTTTTCAGCAATTGCTTTCAGCATTTTCAATGCTTGCTCTTCCCAATTATCAAGAGTAAGACATTGCGGGTCTAAATAATGCAAGGCATCCTCACAATAGACCCAACGAAGCAAATCGTATTTATCTGTAAAATGATAATAAAATGTTTGACGATTGATTTTTGCTTCATTTGCGATTTTTTGGACGCTGATTTTTCGAAAAGATTGTGTTTGGCACAAATCAATCAATACGTTTTTGATCAATTGTTTCGTACGTGTTGTATCACTCATTCATTTTCCTCCAATCTAAAAGCAAAAATCACATATGATAGTCGTAGCCGAAATGTTCATAAGCATAAACCGTAGCCATTCGCCCTCTAGGTGTACGCTTTAGAAATCCTTTCTGGATCAAGTACGGTTCATACATATCTTCGACTGTTTCTCGTTCTTCTCCTATATTTACGGAAAGCGTGCTTAATCCTACGGGTCCGCCGCCATATAATTCGATCATCGTCCGTAACAATTTCTGGTCAACATAATCCAAACCAGCTTGATCGACTTGTAGTAAAGTAAGAGCCTGATCTGCTATAGGACGATCGATTTTCCCGTCTCCTTGAACTTGCGCAAAATCACGAACCCGTTTGAGTAAGCGATTCGCGATTCTAGGCGTTCCTCGCGATCGGCGAGCAATTTCCAATGCCCCTTCTTCAATGATCTCTGTTTGAAAAATATCTGAAGAACGTAAAACGATCTCCTGCAGTTCCTGTTCGTCATAATATTCCATATGTGAAATGATGCCAAATCGATCGCGTAAAGGTGCAGAAAGCATACCTGCTCGCGTCGTCGCCCCAATCAAAGTAAAGGGAGGAAGAGGGAAATGGACCGGATGTGCGGTTGGTCCTTGTCCTACCATGATGTCTACATAAAAATCTTCCATGGCCGAATAAAGCATCTCTTCTACTACTCTAGGCAATCGATGGATCTCATCGATAAATAGGACATCCCCTGCTTCCAGTTCATTCAAGATCGCTACTAAATCACCCGGACGTTCGATAGCGGGACCGCTTGTCGTACGAATGTTCACAGTCATCTCATTAGCAATGACCATAGCCATCGTCGTTTTCCCTAATCCAGGAGGCCCATACAACAGAACATGATCTAATGGTTCTTCCCGATTTCTGGCAGCTTCGATGTAGATCTGAAGTTCTTGTTTGACTTTTCTCTGCCCGATATACTGAGAAAGCAACTGCGGACGAAGAGATTTTTCCAAACTCAGTTCATTTTCGCCAGTTTCTGGTGATAACAAGTATTCATCTGTCATTTGGTCTCCTCCTTATTTTTTCATCATCAGCTTGAGTGCTTGGCGTAAATACTCATCTGTTGTCTGATTATCGACTTCTTTTAATTGTTTTTCTACACGTTTGATTTCTCTATCACTGTAACCAAGAGCTGAGAGAGCCTCCATTGCTTCAGATAGAGCGGTAGCGTCTTTTGTATTTGCTTCATCGAATAGACTGAAGGGCGTATCGATACTCAGCTCACCAAATTTTCCTTTTAGATCCAAGATCATTTGTTGCGCCGTCTTCTTCCCTACCCCTGGAAATTTTGTCAAATAAGTGACATCACTGGATTCCACTGCTTGGATCAAACCGGAGTGGTCTTCACTTGCCATGATCGCAAGAGCACTTTTTGGACCGATTCCTGAAACACTGACTAATCGCAAAAACAGTTGTTTTTCTTCTAAAGAATCAAATCCATACAAAAGATGCGCATCTTCTCGGATCACCTGATGGACATAAATTTTTATTTTTTGATTTAGTTTGCTACTGTAGCGGTAAGGATTTCCTAGTGCGATCTGGTAGCCGATACCATTGGTTTCTACTACTATGTAATAGGGGTTGATAAAGGTAACCACACCTGTCAGATATTCATACATATTCTAGTCCTCTTTCTTTTGCACACATACGTTCCCTTTATTGTAGCACATTTTACCTTGTGAAAAAAGGAGTCTGGGGAGCGTTTCTTTCAAATAGCAATCGCTTGAATAAAAAAGAGCGGACGATCGAGTGAAGCCCCGTATTGTACCGCTCTTTTTGTATTTTCATTATTCTACCAGTGATTTGTATTCGCCATAACCGAGTTCATCCATCTTTTCATAGGGAATGAATTTTAGTGAGGCAGAATTGATGCAGTAACGCAGACCGCCTTTATCTACTGGGCCATCGGTAAATACATGTCCAAGATGAGAGTTTGCTTCTTTGCTTCGAACTTCTATTCGATGCATGCCATGAGAAAAATCGGCTTTTTCGCGTACTTGTCTTTTCGCTATTGGTTTGCTGAATGATGGCCAGCCACAACCAGCGTCGTATTTTTCCGCAGAGCTAAATAACGGTTCGCCGCTGACGATATCGACGTAGATTCCTTTTTCGTAAAAATCATCGTATTTTCCGGTAAATGGACGTTCTGTTGCATTTTCTTGTGTGACTGCATAAGCCATCGGTGATAATTTTTCTTTCAGTTCTTCTTTTTCTGGTCTTGTTGGTTTATCCATTAAAAATGCCCCCTTTGTGATCCTATCATAGCGCCAAAGCAGACAGATGCCAACAATTTGCTTTCTTTCGAATCATTTACACTTTTCGGCGCCGGGCAAACTCAACGAAACGGAATTTATCTAATCGGTGTACCGACTCAGAATACTCAAAACAGCGGGTATCTTCCAAATGAACAAGACTTCTGACGACTACTGCGTAAGTATCATCGTGAAGATCCATTGTTGTTTTCATGATATCTGTTACTTCTTCTACTGTGATTTCCTTTTGTGCGTAAGCAATCGTTAAAGAAAGCTCATTTTCAAAATATTCATAGATCGATCCTTGTGCTTGTACTGGGGTTAAATGAGGAACGATTTCCTTTAATAGATAATCAGTATCTAATATAACCACTTCGCCATCGATTTTTCTTTCGCGTATCAAATGCCAGACAGGTGCACCAATCTCCCAGCCAGTAATCTCATTCAGTGCTTTTGTTACTTCTGTTTCTTCTAACGTATGAACAATCGTTTCACTTGGAATACGTTGAGTTTCCTGTAGCTCTTTATAGCTTGTCAGTCCAGAAATAGGAAAATCAAAGCGGTTTCGATCTAGTACGATCGACCCTTTTCCTTGTTTTTTTTGAATATATCCTTCCGTCGTCAAAAGATTCAGTGCTTTTCTAATTGTTTCTCGTGAAACACCGTAGATTTTGATCAATTGGTTCTCACTAGGCAAAAGCGAATGCGGAGGATATTCTTTCGCTAAAATTTTCTGTTCCAAATCTAAAAAAATTTCATTGAACTTGTTCATGTTTTTTCCCTCACTCGTTCTTCCATCATTTCTTCACTATACTACAGCTCTTTTTGTATTTCAATGTTCCTCTTTTTAAGAAAAGCTTATTTTATGCTTTTTAAAACGATATCATTTTTCTGGATGTTTTTGAATAAAACGCTTGCAATCCTTCCTAAAAAAAAGTATAGTAAACGAAGAAGAAACTTGCATAGACAAGTTAAAAGAAAGGGGTTTATTGATATGGCAAAGTATCAAGCAGATGCCGAGAAACTGCTACATGATATCGGCGGAAAAGAAAATATTGCTGCAGTTAGTCATTGTGCAACTCGTATGCGTTTTGTCCTAAATGATCCTGGAAAAGCAGATCAAAAAGCAATCGAAGATATTCCTAGCGTGAAAGGGATGTTCACGAATGCTGGGCAGTTCCAAGTCATCATAGGAAACGATGTTTCTACTTTTTATAACGACTTCGTTGCAGTATCCGGAGTTGAAGGGGTTTCCAAAGAACAAGGAAAAGCAGCAGCAAAACAAAACCTTCATCCCGTACAACGCGCCATTGCCGTCTTGGCAGAAATCTTTACACCACTGATTCCTGCAATTATCGTCGGCGGATTGATCCTTGGGTTCAGAAATGTACTTGAAGGTATCCAGTTTGAAAGCCTTGGTGGAACGATCGTTGAACACTCGCAATTTTGGAATGGCGTCAATGCCTTTTTATGGCTGCCAGGTGAAGCAATTTTCCATTTTCTTCCAGTAGGTATCACTTGGAGTATTGCGAAAAAGATGGGTACTACACAAATATTAGGAATCGTTTTAGGAATTACATTAGTTTCTCCGCAATTATTAAATGCTTATGGTGTAGCTTCCACAGCCGCAGCAGATATTCCATTTTGGGATTTTGGTTTTGCTCAAGTCCAAATGATTGGTTATCAAGCACAAGTTATTCCAGCCATGCTGGCAGGGTTTATGTTAGCGTATCTAGAGATTTTCTTCCGCAAATATATCCCTCAGTCGATTTCAATGATCTTTGTTCCATTGTTTTCATTGTTACCAACTGTTTTAGCTGCTCACGTTATTTTAGGTCCTATCGGCTGGACAGTCGGAAGCTGGATTTCAACTATCGTAAATACCGGGTTGACGTCTTCTATCAGCTGGTTGTTTAGTGCTGTATTCGGGTTCCTGTATGCACCTTTAGTCATTACTGGTCTCCACCATATGACCAATGCGATTGATATGCAGCTGATTGCAGATTTCGGATCAACGAATTTATGGCCGATGATTGCTTTATCAAATATCGCCCAAGGCTCTGCAGTCTTAGCCATCGTCTTCTTGCATCGTGGAAACAAAAAAGAAGAACAAATCTCGATTCCAGCAATGATTTCTTGTTACTTAGGCGTAACTGAACCTGCTATGTTCGGGATCAATTTGAAATACGTCTATCCTTTCGTCGCAGCAATGGTCGGTTCTGGATTAGCTGGCATGTTTGCCAACTTGATGGATGTTCGAGCAAACGCGATCGGAGTAGGTGGTTTACCAGGAATACTAGCTATCCAAGCAGAAACATGGGTACCTTTCATCATCGCAATGATCATCGCTATCATCATTCCATTTGGCTTGACGATCGTCTTTAGACGTCAGGGAATCTTGAATAAGATTGATCCTGCTGTTCCTGAAAATGCTGCTGATGTACAGCTTCAAACAGCGAATGGTGCAACAGCAACGCCACAGTCTTTCGAACCTGTTTCAGCAACTGGTACGGCAGTTGCAACCAAAGAAACATTATTCGCAGTGGCTGCTGGGAACATCAAGGAAATTACTGAAGTAAATGACCCAGTTTTCTCACAAAAAATGATGGGTGACGGTTATGCTGTCGAACCGTCAAACGGCAAAGTCTATGCACCAGTAAATGGTAAAGTAACGAGTGTTTTTGAAACAAAACATGCCATTGGTATTCGTTCTGATGAGGGGCTGGAAGTACTTGTTCACATGGGATTAGATACCGTTGAACTAAAAGGCGTTCCTTTCACTGTATTCGTGAAAGAAGGAGATCTTGTCACACCAGAAACTCTGATTGCTGAAATGGAATTGCCAGAAATCGAACAAGCTGGTAAGAAAACTGATATTATTGTTGCTTTAACTAATAACGAAAAAGTTGCTGGTCTATCCCTTGACCAATCAGGACTTGTTCGCCCAGGCGAAGCAGTCGGTAAAGCTGAAGTAAAATCTTAGTCAGAGTAGATAAGTAATCTTTTCAATAAAAAAGACGGGCTATCATGGATTTTCAATCGAAAATCAGATAGTCCGCTTTTTTTGTTTAATTGAATGTTTTCAGTGCCTGATTGACAGCACCAATCGGAAACCCTACGATACTGTAGTAATCTCCAGAAATTTCTTTGACGAATACACTTGCAGCATTTTGGATGCCGTATGCCCCTGCTTTATCCACATAGTCTCCCGTCTCCAAGTAACGATTGATTTCTTCATCTGTCAGTGGATAAAAAGTGACATGTGCTTCTGCTAGTATTCGTTCTTCTCGCTCCTTTGTTTTTAAAACAACTGCTGTGTATACAGTATGTGTTTCCCCGCTTAATTTTTTCAACATGACTTCAGCCTCAGCCATATCTTCTGGTTTACCCATGATCTCCTGGTTGAGAACAACAGTCGTGTCGCTAGCAATCACTAAGCTGTCTTTCTTTTCTTTTTGTTCCCAAACAGTTCGTGCTTTTTCTTCAGCCATTCTGCGTACATAATCGACTGGCAGTTCGTCTGGAAATGGCGTTTCATCAATATCAGCAGGTTCGATCTCGAATTCTGAAACGATGTGAGCCAATAACTCTTTTCTTCTTGGTGATTGAGATGCTAGTATAATCTTCATGTTTCCCTCTTCTCTCTGACTTAATGCGGGTCTTGGATCCGTTTGAACATTCTTTCCATATCCGAGTTGGTAAAGTGAATCAATACTGGGCGGCCATGGGGACAATTGAACGGATTTTCGCATTGTGCTAAATCTTTCAGCAGCACACGTGCTTGTGCTTCATTCAAATAATGGTTGGCTTTGATCGATCGTTTACAGCTCATCATGATTGCTGTTGCTTCACGGAATTTTTTTACGCTCACACTTCCTGTCGTCAGTAGCATATCGATCATCTCGCGAATAATCGATTCTTCTTCACCATTAGGATACCAAGTAGGATGGGCCCGTACAATAAAGCTGTTTTGACCAAATTCTTCTAAATAAATCCCTGCGTCTTCTAGCAAATGCTTTTGCTCTTTTAGTTTCAAAGCATCACTGTTTGGATAGTCCAACACAAATGGAACAAGCAATTCTTGCAGATCATCAGATACTTCCCCAATTTTTTCCCGGAAATATTCATATTTGATACGCTCTTGAGCAGCATGCTGATCGATGATGTACAATCCGTCGCTACTTTGGGCAAAAAGATACGTTCCGTGCATCTGTCCAAAATATTCCAATTGAGGAAAACGTTGAACTGGTTTTTCCGTTTCTAGTTTCTTGATCGCTTGTTCTAATGTTTTGTCGTTTCCTTGAGTGAAATCAAATTCAGGGTGGAGTGTCAATTCTTCCTCGTAAATCTGTTCATCCTCTTCCAAGGATATATCTATCTGTTCTTTATTTGTTTCTTCCGTGTTATCCACAGTAGGAATTTCTTTCTTTTCAGATTTTTCCACTGTTTTTTCTACAAAGTTATCAACATTTTCACCAAACTTATCCACCGTTTTCGTTGTTTTTTCTGGATAACTGGTGTTTTCTTCAGAAAAACCAGAAAAGTTTTCAACATTTTCCACAGACTTATCAACAGATCTGTCAACAAATGTGCTCTTTGGTTCTTCTACAAAAAAGGTTCCTGTCTCTCGGTCAAAATTCAAACTACTTGGCTTTTTAGGTTTTTCTTCTTCAAAAGCGTAGGACAAATCGATTTCGATTTGTTCCGTTTTAGGCTGATCTGGTACTTTTTTCTTGAACCGTAGATTATCCGCGGCACTTGGGATCAGGTTTTCTTGGGACAATGCTTTTTGAATGGCGTTACTAATTAGCTCTGTTAGTTCTTTTTCCTTCGACAACCGGACTTCCTGCTTCGTCGGATGGACATTTACATCGACTAAAAGCGGGTCCATCTTGATTTCCAATATAGCAATAGGAAAACGGCCGACCATTAATTTTGATCCATAACCTGCAACGATTGCTTTATTTAAGGAAAAATTCTTGATAAAACGTCCATTGATGATCGTCGATAAGTAATTCCGACTGGCACGAGTCACCTCTGGCAATGAAACATAACCAAATAACTCAAAATCTAGATCTTTTCCTTCGATTTTCAACATTTTTTTAGCGGTAGATAATCCGTAGATTCCCGCAATCGTTTGTTTCAAATCGCCATTTCCAGCAGTTGCCAACATTTTGTTTCCATCATGTACTAAACGAAAAGCAATTGTTGGGTGACTTAATGCCAGACGATTGACGATGTCCCCGATGTTCGCTAATTCTGTGTGCAGTGTTTTCACGTATTTCAAACGGGCTGGCGTATTGAAGAACAGGTTGCTGACGGTAATCTTCGTTCCTTGACGCAGAGGTGCTGGCCGATGCTCCATGACCTCGCCGCCTTTGAGCGACAGATAAGTACCTTGTTTTTCTTCCTGATTCGCCGTTTCCAGAGTCATTTCAGAAACAGAGGCAATACTTGGCAAAGCTTCCCCTCGAAAGCCCAGCGTTCGTATGCGAAAAAGATCGTCGCGATTATGGATCTTACTTGTCGCATGCCGCTTGAAGGCATTCTCTACGTCGTCTGCCAAAATGCCTTCTCCGTTATCAATCACTTGGATCGTCCGCAGTCCCGCTTCTTCAACTAAGATATCAATCTGAGTACTACCGGCGTCAATTGCATTTTCCACTAATTCTTTCACGACGGAAGCTGGTCGTTCCACTACTTCTCCCGCAGCGATCTGATTAGCTAAACGTTCAGATAATTCTTGGATTTTGGCCATCGATATCCGCCTTCTTCCTACAGTTGTTTTTGTAATTCATATAATGTGTTTAGTGCATCCATTGGCGTCATTTCTAGTAAATTTATTTGCTTCAGTGATTCAATGACTTCTGTTTCATTTTCGGATAATTCACCGAATAAAGAAAGTTGTTGGTTTTCTTCTTTGACACTGTCTTGTATAGGGTCTTGGTTTACTTTTTCTGCAGGTGGTTTTATTTGCTCCTGTTTGGCTGTTTTAGTCTTCTCTTCTATTTCAGCTGGAACAGTATGGTGTCCGTTATCGCCATTTTCTAGCGTATGCAGAATATCTGCTGCTCGCTCTAGTAGATTGGCAGGCAACCCTGCGATTTTTGCCACATGTATACCATAGCTTTTATCCGCAGGTCCATCCATCATTTTATGCAAGAAGACAACTTCTCCGTCTTTTTCAACAGCCCCAACATGGACATTTTTAAGCTGCGGAAGTTCTTTTTCAAGTACCGTCAGTTCATGATAATGGGTAGAAAAGAGTGTTTTTGCTTGTACATGTCGATGGATATATTCGATGATTGCTTGAGCCAACGCCATTCCGTCATAGGTTGCTGTTCCTCGCCCGAGTTCGTCAAACAAAATCAAACTGTTTGGCGTAGCATAACGCAGGGCTTGATTGGCTTCCATCATCTCTACCATAAAAGTACTTTGTCCAGCAATTAAGTCGTCACTTGCACCAATTCGGGTAAAAATCCGATCAAAAATAGGTAAAACTGCTTGTTTTGCCGGAACGAAACAGCCCATTTGTGCCATCAGAACAGTTAATGCTAACTGGCGCATATACGTACTTTTACCAGACATATTCGGTCCTGTAATCAGCAAGATCATTTCGTCTTCTGCCATTTCTACGCTGTTAGGGATATATTCCTGATGTCCTAATACTTTTTCTACTACAGGATGTCGTCCGTCTTTGATCAGAAGCTGATGCTTGTCACTGACAAGTTCTGGCCGAACATACTGATAGCGTTCGCTGATCGTTGCAAAACTTTGTAGCACATCTGCTGCGCTGATTGCTTTTGCAAGTACTTGTAGCGGCTGGATAGCCTTTTTGACTTCTTCTCTCACAGCTAAAAACAACTGATATTCTAAATCAACAGATTTTTCTTCTGCTTCGAGGATTTGTGTCTCCAATTCTTTTAGCTCTGGCGTGATGAAACGCTCTGCATTTGCTAGGGTTTGTTTTCGTTCATACTTCTCCAGTTCTGCATTTCCAAGATTTGCTTTTGTGATTTCTATATAATAACCGAAAACGCGGTTAAATCCGATTTTTAAGTTCTTGATTCCTGTTTCTTGACGCTCTTTTGCTTCAAGTTCTGCTAGCCACTTCTTTCCGTTTCTCATAGCAGAACGGTACGTATCGAGCTGCTCATTGAAACCATCTTTGATGATGTTTCCTTCCGTTATTTGTAACGGCGGATCATCTTGGATAGCTTGGTCGATCAATTGGACGAGATGGTCCATCGGTTGCATTTCTGAAAGCAGGCTTTGCCATTGACCTTGATCGATTCCTTCAATCAACCCTCTGATCATTGGCACTTGTTCTAAAGAAGTTTTCAACTGGATCAAGTCTCGCCCATTGACATTACCGAAAGCTACTCGACCTGCTAGGCGTTCCAGATCATAGACTTTCGTTAATGCTGACTGCAAATCGATACGTTCAAAATAACTGTCTAGCAAAGAAGCGACCATTTCTTGTCTTGCTTTAATTTGTTTTGCCTGGATAAGCGGACGGTCTAGCCATTGTTTCAATAAGCGGCCACCCATTGCTGTTTTTGTTTCATCTAACAACCATAGAAGAGTGCCGTGCTTTTTCCCAGTCCGAATAGATTGGCTTAATTCTAGGTTGAATTTTGAATAATAATCCATTTTCAAAAAATGATCTGGTTGGTATTCTACTGCTTTTTGGATATGAGCTAAACTCCGCTTTTGTGTCACCGATAAATAAGTCAATAGTTTGCCGGTTGCTTCTTTTTCCAGCGGATCGACTAGTTCGCTTGTCAAAAAGCTAAATTCCGCGTTTTCTTCCATCTCATTTTGTTGAGAAAAGACTAGCCCTAAACGCCCGCTTAGCTGTTCACGAAGGGTATCAGTGATCTCACTGCCTAATACGAGTTCTTTTGTCTGCAATGCAGAGGCTTCATTTAAAACAGCTTCTTCATCATGCAACCGAGCCGTCTTCAATTCTCCCGTACTTAGATCGGCATAAGCAAAGCCAAATTCATTTCCTTGACTAACTACAGCTGTTAAAAAATTGTTGTCTTTTGCCGACAATCCTTTGCTGTCCATGACTGTACCAGGAGTGACTAGCTGGATCACTTCGCGCTTGACCATCCCTTTAGTCGTCTTTGGATCTTCTACCTGCTCGCAAATCGCTACTTTATAGCCTTTTTCAATCAAGGCATCGATATATCCTTGTGCTGCATGGTGAGGGACACCGCACATAGGAATAGGTTCTTCTGCATTTCGATTTCTGCTCGTCAACGTTAATTCCAAAAGCTGTGATGCCTTGATCGCATCTTCATAAAATAATTCATAAAAGTCTCCTAAACGATAGAACAAAAAAGCATCTTGGTATTGTGCCTTGATGCTTAGATATTGTTCCATCATAGGAGTGTTTTTAGTTTTTTGAGGCATGTTTTTCCTCCTCTATTTGTCCATTGATTTCTTCTTGTATCATCGTTGTTAAATGATGAAGCAGATCATCTGCTTCCAACAGCTGTTTTCTATAAGCTATAACAAGCGGATGCTGATCAAATTCTTTCATGAATTGATCCGCTCGCTTGATTGCTTCTTGTTCTGCTGCTGGTTTGTCATAGTGGGCAAAATGAACAGCTTCTTTTTGCGCTTGTTTGATTTTCTCTCTCAACTCAGTTAAATACTGGTTTTGATGGATCTTTTCTTCAAGTTCTTTGTAGCGAATGATCGTTTCATTTTCTCTTAAAAGTTTTGTCAGTTTCCTTACTTCTTTTTGAATTTCCGGCTCCTGCTGCAAAAAACTGCCTCTCTTTCTACTCCATGAACGGTCGATCCTCATTGATTTGAATCAGCTGGATTCCTTTTGCATGACCTGTCGTATCATCCAATTCTAAGATACAGCCGCTTAAAATCGATCGGCCTTGTTCGACAACTTCAAAACGTTTTGGTAATGCGGTCAGAAACTTTTCGATCACAGGTTCTCTGCGCATACCCAAAATACCATCATAGGGTCCTGTCATCCCAACGTCTGTCAGATACGCTGTGCCTTTTGGCAAAATTCGCGCATCATTTGTCTGGACATGTGTATGTGTACCGACCACTGCTGAAACTTTCCCATCTAAAAACCAGCCCATCGCTTGTTTTTCACTTGTTGTTTCTCCATGAAAATCTACAAAAATGATTGGCGTACGTTTCCTAGCTTCTTCTACTAGTTCCTTCATTTTACGAAAAGGATCATCCAAGTCCACCATGAAAGAACGAGCTTGCATGTTGATTACTGCCAATTCGATCTGATTCACTTTGACAAAGACCATCCCTTGTCCAGGCGTCCCTTCCGGAAAATTTGCCGGCCGAACCATCTTTTTGGCTTCATTTACAAACTCAAAAATCCCGCGGTTGTCCCACGTATGATTTCCCATCGTCACGACGTCTACACCGTCTTGCAAAAATTTTTTATAGATTTTTTCTGTGATCCCACGTCCAGAAGCGGCATTCTCACCATTTACGATCGTTACTTGCGGACGATACTTCTTCTTCAACCTAGGAAGATATTCAGTAATCATCTCTCGTCCCATTGAACCTACTACATCACCAATAAACAATACCCGCACACTAAATTCCTCTTCTCTTTTAACATCACTCTATATTATAGTTGTTTTCAATAAGAAAGAAAAGGTCAAACAAAAGGAACTCTTTCCTGATATTTCTTAGATTTGAAAAATAAAATAAAGAAATGGGGCTGTGATAAAAGTCTTATCACCGTCCCATTTCCCGAATAAACGTTGTTCCATCTGCTGCTTCTTCAGAAATAAGCCGAAATTTTTCAAAAATTTGAGAAGCAATTTTCATAAATCTCTTCTTATTACTTGAAACTGACCACTTCTGTCACGACATCTTCCTTAAACGGTGTTCAAAAGCTTGCATCTGCGGTAATAAGCCCAGCCAAACGAAAAATAGGAGGAGCTATTTTTGTTTGGCTGGGCTTATTACTTGATGCAGAACAGCTTTTTCACAACCTCTTTTAAATCACACTTAACTCTTTCAATGCCTTCCAGATACCATCTTGATCATTTGTATCAGTGACCATCTTGGCTTCTGCTTGTACTTCTGGCACAGCATTCCCCATAGCTATTCCGATCCCTGACATACGCAACATTTCACGGTCATTTTGTCCGTCACCAAAGCTGATAATATCTTCATGCGGGATACCTACTTGTTCTGCTAAGTGTAGGATTGTCGCCGCTTTAGAACCGTTTTGGGGAACGACATCTACACTGTTCTCATGCCAGCGGACAAATCGAATCTTATCGTATGAAGAGAATTTTCCATCATAGGTTTGATCGAAAAATGCTAACGCTTGATAGATTTCTTGTTCCTCTGCAAAAAACTGATCTAGTTCAGGCAAGACAGCGCCGAAAGAATGCATCGCCTCTTCCATCACCGTTACATCATTGGAAGAAGAACGTTTGATATTGTCTAAGCTGACAAAAGCTGTGTCGATCTGTTCATGATGCGCTTCCTGGACGAATGCATCTAACTGTTCGCGATCTAGTAAATTCTTATATACTTGTTCATGGTCTAAAAAACCGGCCGCTCCATTACATAAAATGTAGTTCGTAAAATCCAGATCTCGAATGACTTCTTGCGCATGGAACCGGCTCCGCCCTGTAGCAATCGTGACCAGATGACCGGCTTTGCGTAATTTTTCCAATGCTTCTCTCGTGCTATCTAAAGCTTGTTTATTTGAATCTAACAACGTTCCATCAATATCAAAAGCAAATAATTTGCGTCTCATCTCTTGTCGTCTCGCTTTCTTATAAATACTTGCTTGCCTCTCGAACAGCTAACTTGCTCAAATCTGTTGTCAGCTGACTTTTTACCCAAGCGGCATCGGTCTTACTATAATCACGCAATGCCCAACCGATTGCTTTTTGGATAAAGAATTCCTTTGTTTGACGGTCTTCGTCTATTGCTCGGATCAATAGTGCTGTGTCTGTTTGCTGTTTATAACCTAATTGCAACGTGATTGCTATTCGACGCAACCAGAAATCTTCCTTTTTTTCGAACAACTGAAAGACTTCTTTACGTTGCTCTGGATGGGCTTTACACCATGTACTGTATACTTTTCTCCAAGAATCGATGCTGTCCCACCATTCTTTTTTCTGGACTAGTGGTAACAATGCAACTATCTCTTCAAAGGTAAGACGTTTGATGTTTTTTTGGACTAAATCGATCGCCACATACTGATATTCTCTTTCGATTTGTTCATAATAATAATGAACAAAAGCTAAAACTTCAGAAACAGATAAATGTTTGCTTTTATCCAATAACGGCTGTTGCAAAAGAGCGCGTTCCGGCTTAGGTACCCCAGCAAAAGGAAAGAGATTTTTCATGTACTTTTCCATTTGTAACGCTTTTTCTTCATTTTTTGGAAAAACTAACACTTCCATGGTATTCCCTCCCTTAATGAACGACTTTTTAGTCCACATAGGATGATTTTGATTGATTCAGCCAAGCATAACCCAGCCCCATCACTAAACCGCCACCAATATAATTCCCTGCCAAAGCAAAAAACAAATTATGTAACACATTGCTGGCTGTCATTCCATCCATCTGGCCATGAGAAGCAAAGTAAGCAAGCGTAAAGGCAGGAAAATTCGCTATCACGTGTTCATATCCTAAAAAAGCAAAAATGAAAATAATGAATACGACCGTGATCACTTTCCCAGCATCCTCTTTCATCCGCATGCTGATGAGTACAGCGGTATTGACAACGATATTCGCAAACATCCCTTCCACCAAAATCGTTGTTGCAGGTTTTGCTAGTTTTACTGCTATTGATTCTAACACAAAGTTGTCCAACGTTAAATCTTGAAATGGCGTAGTCATAGAAATAAGAAATCCACATAACATACCGCCAATCATATTGAAAAAAATACAGGCAAATAGAATCTTGGCTGCCTTACTTAAAGCAAGTCTCTGCCGAAAAACACCCACGGTCATATAAAGCATATTCGATGTTCCTAATTCGGCGTTCATGTATAGAATCATGACCAGACCCCAGCTGAACATAAATGCGTATAAAATCTTTCCTAGACCGTGCGCGATATCTTCCCCCTTCATCGCAATCGCAAATGCCACAGCCGTTCCTAAAGTCAAAAACAAACAGGCAAGAACCGCTCGAACAGCGTAACGTGAAAAGCTGTTTTCAAAAAGGTTCGCCTTCTTTTCAATTGAAGCATCGATTTTCTCAAATAATGGTGATACCGGATTCATTGATTTTCTCCTTAAACTTCCTTCACTTTTTTCCATTTGCACATACCTTCTCATTTTATAAAGAGAGCCTAGGTTTGTAAAGCGTTTTTACGTACTAATTATCTTGACATTCATGGATGATCTATCATATACTGTAGTTTGTGTAAAATAATGCAGCAGAAAAATAATAACTCATCCCTAGTTTGTTGCCCCGTCTCGGGTTCGATTGTGTAACCGCGGCTGCAAAGGTGAAGATTGAAGAACAAACTATATGATTATGAATTTTTCAACGGATTATTTTACTCCAAAAACTTATATTCATTGGAGGAAATTTTAATGTCTCGTTATACAGGACCATCATGGAAAATTTCTCGTCGCTTAGGCATCTCATTGTCAGGCACAGGAAAAGAATTAGCACGTCGCCCTTACGCACCAGGTCAACATGGACCTAACAGCCGTGGCAAACAATCAGAATACGGCATGCAATTAACTGAAAAACAAAAACTTCGTCACATGTACGGAATGAACGAACGTCAATTCCGTAACTTGTTCGTAAAAGCTAGCAAAATCAAAGAAGGTAAACATGGTGTTAACTTCATGATCTTACTAGAACAACGTTTAGACAATGTTGTTTACCGTTTAGGACTTGCAACGACTCGTCGTCAAGCACGTCAATTAGTTAACCATGGTCACATTTTAGTTGATGGCAAACGCGTTGATATCCCTTCATACCACGTAGAAGTGGGTCAAGTGATCTCAGTTCGTGAAAAATCACAAAACATCGTAACAGTAAAAGAAGCTGTAGAAGCAACTGTTGGACGTCCAGCATTCGTAAGCTTTGACGCTGAAAAATTGGAAGGTTCATTGACTCGTTTACCAGAACGTGACGAACTATATCCAGAAATCGACGAAGCTCTTGTCGTTGAATACTACAACCAAAGCTTATAATTTCAAAAGCTTTCTTGAAAAAGGCCGCTATCTATTGGATAGCTGGTCTTTTTTTTATTTTCTATTTACAAAGCAATCACTTTGTTTTACAATTTCGTTAACCAAATAAAAATATTAAGTTAACGAAAAGAGGATATTATGAACCGAACATTGAAAGAATTGATACTTGCTGCGGAATTTGCCGCGATTATTTCTGTCCTTTCTCAGATGACCATTCCTTTTGGTTTGGTTCCTTTGACAGGGCAAACATTTGCTATTGGACTGACAGCCACTTTTCTCGGAAGAAAACTGGGATTGATATCTGTTACAGTTTATCTATTACTGGGTTTGATCGGTCTTCCTGTATTTTCAGGGATGACTGGAGGCATAGCTGTTTTATTTGGTCCAACTGGCGGATATTTGATTGGATTTCTCTTTCAAACATGGCTAACTGGCTGGATGATCGAAAAAACAGACGCTCATTACTTGTACGCAATCTTTGCCAATCTAATGGGTTCTCTTGCCGCATTAGTCTGTGGGACGATCTGGCTGAAGATAAGTGGCGACCTTACTTTTACAACTGCATTTGCCAGTGGGCTGCTGCCTTTTTTACTGCCGGAAGCAATCAAAGCAACTGGAGCAGCCTATATCGGTGTCTTGTTGAAGAAACGGCTAAATCGATTTCTTCGAACGAATTGAGCAAAAAAGCAGCATGGAAGAAGACTCAACATCCGGTCTCTTCCACGCTGCCATATTTTAATTTAAACAGATCTTTATTTTGTCAAATCCACTTTTTTACCGATCCAATAAATAATTATCCCACCGACAATCATTGATGCCAATTCTCCTAAAGCAATCACCCACCAATTCAAGAAAAAAGGTAGTTGATATAAAATCGTTAGCTGACCAGCTACTGTAAACATGGAAAAAGCAAATACGCATGCTGTCACTACCATTTTGATTTTCATGTTTTTGATGCGACTAGTGATTTTATAGTTGATAAGCAATACAATCAGCGTGCTGACACTTCCTACTACAACATCTATCAGTCCAAGAGGAGAAGCAATATTAGCCAAAGCTACTCCCGCTGTTACCGCGACGATGTATCTTTTGTTATACAAGGACAGATAGTTGAACATCTCCGAGAGACGAATCTGAATCACTCCAAAGCTAAAAACAGACAAAACCAGCGTCACTGCCACATATAAACCAGTGACTAGCGCCATCCGAGTCACATCTGTCGTTGTCCAGCGTTTGGCTGAACGGGTATTATTTTTTTCCATGTTCTATTTCTCCTTTGCAAGATAATTTTATCTTGGTAATGACTGCGACCAAAGGATGGGAAGAAAATTCCAACTGAAGTGCCGCAGAAGGTTGTGAAAAAGCTGCCCTGCAACAAGTAATAAGAATAGTCAAATAAAAATAGCTCCTCCTATTTTTCATTTGGCTGGACTTATTACCGCAGTTGCAAGCTTTTGAACACCGTTTATATCAGAAGGTTGTGAAAAAGCTGTCTGACATCAAATGCCGGGAACAATCATCGACTTTCTTTTATCATCAACCATTTGGTTCTCTCTTTATTTCTTATCATACAGAAGCTTGAAAAAAACACAAGGTTATTTTAGCAACCAGCCACCGTCGATTGGAATAATCGTTCCTTGTATATAGCTTGCTTGAGGAGAGGCAAGAAATAATGTCAGCTCCGCTACTTCTTCCGGCTGTGCCCATCGCTTGACTGGTGTTTCATTTGCCACCCACTCTGCCATCTCACCTTCCCCTTCAAAATCAGCCGCATTCATCGGCGTTTGGATGGCTCCTGGAGCAATTCCTTTTACTCGGATCCCCTGCTCTGCGTAATCCAGAGCGAGTTGTTTGGTAAAACCGACGATTGCATGTTTCGCACTTGTATAAGCGATCCCACCTCCGCCAGCAACCAAACCCGCAATCGAAGCCATGTTGATGATTGTTCCGCTTTTTCGGCGGATCATATCAGGAAGGATGATGTTTGTTAGATGATACATGCTTTTCACATTCGTTTCATAAATCAGATCCCACAGCGATTCGTCAGTTTCCATCAAGGATTTGTATGCATCTAGTACCCCCGCAGTATTCAATAAAATCGTAACTTCACCAAAATGATTTTGGCATTTCGATACCGCTTGCTGGAGTTCTTTCCTCTGTCGGACATCCCCTAGTGCGTAGGCAAAAGTTTCAGGAAATCGAAAAGAAAGTTCTTCCATTTTTCCAAATTTTTGATCTAATCCAAACACAAAGGCATCTTGTTCCAGAAAAGCTTGGGCTTGTGCGGCACCAATACCAGAAGCAGCTCCTGTAATAAATACGACCTGTTTAGCTAAATCTGGATAACGGTTTTTCATTCTACGATCGCCCAATCATCTGCTAAAATATCGCAAACTGTAGGAGCAAAGCTAGAAAAACCTTCATCACTTGTTTTGATCAATAAGTAAGGCGTCACCGGACAGCCATCAAATTCATCATCGGATACGAGAACAACATAAAGCTCAAATCCACTCCATCCTTTACGAATAATCTTTGCACCTTTTTTCAATTCTGGTAAAATTTCTTCAAATGTCATCTTTATTCTCCTTTTTTTGTTATTGTTTTGATTGTTTTTGTTTTTGAATCATTTCAAATTTTTGAGATAGCTGAATGTAATCTATCAATTTTAATTCTTCGGTCACAATAAAATAATCAAGATCCGCCCATGGTTTTCGATGAACTTTACTTGTTGAAATCAAAAGATCCACTTCTCTTCCCCGATAATCCGTTGGTAGAAAAATCAGCTGATAATCATTACGGAAAAACGTCCGTAACCCCTCCTCTAACAGTTGCTCTTCAAATAATGGGAAATCTGTCATCAAGAGGATCGTGATCTTTGGAAGCTGTGGAGTAAAGGCTCCTAATGTTTTAAACACAGTCAGATACCGACCCATCAAAAACGCATGATTTTTAAACGCCAGATGATTAGGCTTTTTGTGTCTGCTTTCAAAAAAGCGTACTAACCATTGTTTTAATTCCTTGTTTTCAATGACTAAATGATTAATGAAGTCACTGCTGTTTCCATCAATCGTTTCTTTTGCGTTAGGAAAAAGATAGGCGAAAAAATGACTACTGAACAAATAGTTTTCTGCCTCAAAGGTCAGATTTTCCGCTGGTAGCTCCTGCTCTTCTTGATAAAGGGAAAGAGCTGCTTTTGCTTCAGAAAGAGCTGCAAAAGGCGGTGTTTCTGCTTGTTGATGAAAATCAAAAATTTTCTTCCGTATCTTAGGATCACTATAATATTCTTCACGCGTCATCAGAACAAGAAATAATGCGCCTAACTCGTCTTCTACTTGAAAATAATTAGGAAATACCGGCTCCATGACTTGGCAGAATCTCTGGAACAACAGATTGTCTGCAATCAGCCGTCTTTTTTTCTCATTCAATACCACATAATGCTTCTGTGATTTTCTTAAAAAAAAGGCACCTAGCATGTATTCCAATCGTCTTTTTTTGATTTCATTCAAACGAACGTTGAAAAAAGCCATGATATGTTCCGCCATATTCTTTACGTCCATTTGAGAAATCGTTTCAAACGGCCAGATTTTCCCTCGAAACAACTGCCAGAATGTCATATGCAAGTAAAGTCGAATGATTTCTTCTTCGCCTTGCGCGATATATGTACCTCGTTGCAGACGAATCCCATAAGTTTGCAGTTGCTGTTTCCATTCATTGATTTTTCGATGAGCAGTGGATTCACTAATGTAATGCTTTTGCGCAAATTGGTACATCGTGTGGAATTCTTCAAAAAAAATGTCGTGCAGCAGCTGGAATTTCAGCGTACTTTGCACGAGATAGATCAAAAAACGCTCATGTTCGATCGAATCGAGCGTATCATAAAAGTTATAACCGGAACGGTGATTTTTTGTAAACAAAGGGTGCGTCTTACCGCTAAACTGCTGATAGTTTTTAGACAGCTCGTTTAGGTATTTCGACACACTGCGGGCATCCAGCTGAACAACTTGCGCTAATTGTGCAGCAGTATGCCAAGCTTGATCCTCGAAACTTTCTAGGAGGAGAATCTTATAATATAGATCTTTATCAAATTGTTTAAGATACTCGGAAGACAAATACACGTCTTTCCCTCCTTTTTTATGCTAGAACGTTTTGGTTATTGTAGCATAAAATAGTGGTCTTCGCATCAAAACAAGCCAGCAAAAGGCTGAAAGAATAACGGCAGCAACAAAACGGTCAGTATCCCATTTACGCATATCGCAAGCCCTGAAATGATCCCTTCTACTTCGCCAATCTCGATTGCTTTTGCTGTACCGATAGCATGAGAAGTACTTCCTAACGCCACACCGCGAGCAACGGGACTTTCGATCTTGAATAGGCGGAAAATATGAGTAGCGATCAGCGAGCCAAAAATACCTGTAGAGACAACAATAGCAAGAGTCACGGCATTCACCCCACCCATCGTATGAGACAAATCGACAGAAATAGCCGTCGTTACAGATTTCGGTAGTAAGGAGATGACCATCTCTTTATGAAGAGAGAAGAAATAACCGATCCCTACACTAACCAAGCAATTTGCGACTATTCCTGCTAAAATCGCAGCTATTACAGGATAAAAATTTTCTTTCAGCAAACGGAAGTTTTTATAAAGCGGGATGGCAAGTGCCACTGTCGCAGGAGTAATCAGCATAGTCAAAAAATTGCCGCCGATATTATACTCTTTATAGCTGACGCCAGAAAAATGCAGAAATAAGATAATAACAACAATCGATAATACGAGAGGATTCAAAACAGGCAGTTTATATTTCCGCAAAAATTTGTCAGATAATACGTACACTCCTAAAGTCAAACTTAAGCCAAATAATGGATTTACAAAAAACTCAGTCAATTTGATTCTCCTCCATTTCGTTTACAGATACCCTGCTTGCTTTTTTCTTACGGACATAGCCTAGCAAAGCTTCTACCCCTTCTGCCGTTTTTCCCGCTGCGACCATCGTGACGATGGAACACACGACGACTGCCCCCAATAAAATAGGCCATATCGAAGCAATGTCATCAAAATATTCCAATAAACCTACACCAGCTGGAACAAATAAAATAGCTAGATTATTCAATAAAAAATCACCAGTTGCTCCGATTTTTTCAGGATCAACAAGATGCATTTCAAATGCTAAAAATAAAAAAAGAATCCCTAAGATACTCCCAGGAATAGGTAAATGAGCAAAAATTCGGATACCTTCTCCTAATACAGAAAAGAAAATAATAATGAAAAACTCTTGAAAAAATTTCATCAAACAACACTCCTTACGTATAGCTTTCATTTTACTAACAAACCTTTTCTGAAAGTTTCAAAACATGTTGTTTCTAGGATACAATTTTTGAGAAAAAAAACGTTTTTTTTTTGGTATATTTATAGTTAAGCTTGGTGATTTGTGGAGAACTTTTAAAAAGAGTTGGAGTTTTACTGTTGGTCTGGTTTCTTATACGTAATGGAAATCATTTTTTTATTCACATTTGTTAAGACTGCAGAAATCCTTCCGACACGAAACACTGCACCGATGCTTTTCGTGTTGATGTTTCTTTTTTTTTGCATTTTTATAACATTTGGAGGTATTTATGGATTACTCACTAATGACCCGTCTTGCGGCGGAAATGATTGGTACAGCATTACTAATCGTTCTAGGTAACGGTGCTGTAGCAAACGTAGATTTAAAAGGTACAAAAGGATATGGCAGCGACTGGATGCTGATTGCTGTCGGATATGGATTTGGGGTTATGATGCCGGCAATGATCTTTGGCGGAATCAGCGGTAACCACATCAACCCAGCATTTACGATCGCCTTAGCGTCTAACGGATTGTTCCCTTGGGCTGAAGTTGTTCCTTATATCATTGCACAATTGATTGGTGCAGCGATCGGACAATTGATCGTAGTGGCTTGTTACAAACCTTACTACGACCAAACAGAAGATGTAAACCATGTGTTAGGTACATTCTCAACAATCAACAGTGTTGGTTCTAAATTCAATGGTTTCGTCAATGAATTCTTTGGTTCATTCGTTTTATTCTTTGGAGCTTTAGGTATTACAAAAGCACCATTCTTCCAAGATAACCTTGGTACAGCTCACTTAGCACTTGGTTTCCTTGTATGGACATTAGTTGCTTCACTTGGTGGTCCTACAGGTCCTGGCCTGAACCCAGCTCGTGACTTTGCACCACGTCTTGTACACGCACTACTTCCATTGAAACATAAAGGTTCTTCTCAATGGGGATATGCATGGGTACCCGTTGTTGCACCTATCTGTGCTGGTGTCGTAGCAGTATTCTTATATAAATTATTATTTATGGCTTAATTAAAAGCTAAATAAAAAAACTTGGTACAGCGATTGCGTACCAAGTTTTTTTATTTTTAGAAAAAGCAGTCGGACTTTCTAAAAGAAGTTCACTATTCGATCCTGTCGATGATTTCTTCAGCAAAATCGTCTATTTGCTTGTCAATTTTGCTGTCTTTGTATTTCTCTTCTTGGATAGTCAACAAAATCTTTGTAAGGTTCCCCCAGTCTACTGCTCTTGGCGGATCAAGCCAAACCACTACTTGAGACACACTTTCTTCATATAAATTGTTTCTATTCGTGATTATAACATCCGGAAAATCAGGCTTTCCAGCCTCTATCACTTCCGTATTCAGATTAATGTACAAACTTAAATTTTTCTTGATAAATCGATTATAGGCAGCACCATAAGAAAAATCGATGATGATTTTTACTGGCTCAGAAACCAGTTGAACGGGTATGTGATTGATCAATAACAATAAATAACTGAAAAAAAGAAAAAATTTATCTTGAAGCAACTCTTTGTGTTCTGACATTAAATCATTCATATACTCTAACAGATAGCAATAAAATGTAGGATAGTTTTGATTAAAAAAAGAAATATCTAGTGGAAATTCATCCGATTTATTAAGGGTATAATGCAAAAGTTTAAAATGTATTTTGGTTAACTCATCTTGGATCGATTTTCTCGTTTCTTTCGGTAACCGTTTGAACCGTTTTTCAAAACTTTCAATGAACCGCTCATTCAACCATTCGATTGTTTCATCTTCTTTTTTCCTCAAATACTTTTGATCTAACTTATCATGGAGATAAAGCCACGAGAGGGTCTTACAGATAAAAACAACTGATTCTGTCTCCAGTACTCCTTTTAGATAGAAAAATCCTATATCTGAGAAAAATAGCGGCTGATTGTTGACAATATCTAAAGAATCTTCTTGTTCAGACAATAGATTGATTGCTAAAAAGTGGAATAATTTCTTTTTTTCATAAGCGGAAAGAGGATAATACCGATTTAAATTTTTTACCATTTTTTCTGTTTTTATAATTATAGGTAGCGCATACAACTTTTCAACACTTATTTCTGTTGAGTTAAAAAGATTATATAAAAAAAGGCGGATGTTTTTAGGATTTCCTGTCAACTTTCTTTTCTCAAAAAAAATTTGATACTTTTTTAGATTTCTTTTCAGCCCTTGCAATACTTTATAAGCCACAGAATAACTCACATGATGCTGTTCAGCAAAATTTTCTATTGAGATATATTTTTCCTGAAAGAAAGCCAATACCATTTTCATGGATAAAGAATCTGTTATATAGCGAGATAATAGGGCTTTACTAGAACTTTTACCATTGATTTCCAAACATATCACCAATTCACTAACAGTTAGACGAAAATTTTTCTCTAAATCGAACATTTGTAAATCATGTTTTAGCTTATCGATAGTTTTTTTTAAGAGAAATGTCGATAACGATAGTTTCTCTTGAATATCCGAGATTGATTCTGATAAATTTGAGCTTGCTTCTAAATATTTAAGTAATGAATAACTTCTATAATCTTCCTTGCTTAAAAAAAACTCATAATTCATTAGCCATCAGCTCTTTCTACGTATATTGCTGTTTCCATTCCTTCACTGCTACTATCCCTTCTTATTCGTATTTCCTACATCGTCCCAACTGTACGCTACATACAACCTGGAGGATCCGTTTATTGACCATTCTTGCTGTTAGACCTATTATAATGATTATATCATTTACTTATAGGCATCTACGCCAATACAAAAGCATTTTATACTATCGAAAAAGAACGTAAATATCACGCAATAAGGAAAAACTATTATTTGTTATTTTGATCTTACTTTTCTTTCTCTTCTTTCTTTTCTTTCTTTCTCAAAATAAACCAAAGGATAAGTATTAAAACGAACAACAAGAAAATCAGCGCTTCTAAGATGTAGATCCAATTATTGGCCTTTTTAATCGTCACATCCTTCGTATTCAATTCCTTGGCTTCTTTCCCGTCTATCATAAACACTTTTTCAAATATCCATTGGTCGGTATAGTTGATGGTGGTATTTTCTTTTTTTCTTGAGAATTTTCCTTTTTCATTTTCATTTCCTAGAATGGTCATTGTGAGATGATATTCGCCTGGAGTTAGTGGCTGACCATCCAAAGCTGTTGGAAAAGAAAAGTTTGTATTCGGCGCAATCTGCAACCCTTCTTTTTCCTCCTGATATAAAACTTCAGAATGTCCTTTTTTTGTAATTTTTGTTTCAATAACTACTTGATTGACATAGGTTTTTTGATCATTTTGAACGTTTGCTAAAATGACATTTCTTGCATTGATTTGATCAGGTTTAACTTCATGGAGAACTAGGTTAGGAGCAACTTCATTCAGTGTCTGTCGCATTAACAAGGCCACAGTATAGGCGTATTCATTCTCAATCGATAAGCTTTGATCCTTGTTTTCTGTTTGATCCTTTTCCGTCACAATTTCTTTGAATGTGATCCCACCGGCCAATACACCATCGAATCGATCTTTTGGCATCTTGGCATGAAAAACCACGGTTTGAACGCTTTTAGGTTCCAGTGTCACTGTCTCTGGATAACTCACATAGTCGATCAGATCAAAGATTAGACTTTCGTCTTTTTCAATCTCATTTTTTCCATATTCAACCATCACGTTTGAATTAGTCGTTGCGCTATTTACAGAAATATCGATTTTCACTTCTTTTTCCGTATCATTTCTCAATTCTGCTTTTAATTCTACTTCCTGATCTGGAACAAGTTGGAGATCGAAATAAGTTTTTCTTTTATCGATTTGATTCTCCGAAGTGATTGGCGTCACCGAAAAATTGAATGCACTAGCTGTCACTGGTAAATGGTTAAAAAGTGTCCCTATAATAACTAGGAGTGTTACAAATAATTGCTGTTTTGGTTTCAAGAAAATCGCTCCTTTCATCATATGTAAGAAAAGACGGGAACAAAAGCGTGACTCTGCCATTTTAAGCTGTGCAGAAAATAAGTATTTATGGTTCCTGTTGTTCTTGGTGAACCATGCTTTTGTCCTCATCTTCTCTTTTTATTAATTTTCTGGAACATCTGCAAGAATCCAGGATAGTTTCCCCTCAAATGTTCCAATCCTTTGATTTTCTACAGGAATATCTATTCTGATTCCATGTTGAGATGTAGAATCTAAAATAGCAGACAAATCACTTTCGCCTTTTTGGTCACTTTCGAAAATCGTAACAGCAGATGCCCCTATAACCGTTGTCTCTTCAGAAGTAACAAACGAAAGAGCTTCCGGGAGTTCAAACGTTCCATTTGTAAGAACTTTTTCTTGTTTCAATTGTAATGCCCAACCTCCAGAAGCCCGTTCATCCATGATTTTCAATCCACCTGAGAACTGCCCAAATACACTTAATGGTTTACTGGATATTTTATGTTGCCCAAAATCAACATACTGAGGAGCCGCTGAAAGATAAAGCTTTCCTTTTCTGTAATAAAAATAGATATCTGCTGTATTTTCGGAAAAGACACCTTCTGTATTCGCTGAATCAGAGTCAAAAACATATCCCTCAATATCAATAGGAATTTCTTTATAACTCTCTCCGATTTTTCCAGTGATTGTTTTCATTTCTGCGAGATCATTTTGACTCTCTTTCTCTTTATAATAAACATGGACATCTATTTCCTTCAGCTTCGCAATCGTCAGACTTATATCATTTGACTGCTCAATTAACTTTGCATTCTCAAGATATTCAAAGTGCATAGTGAGTACCTTTTCGGGAATGACTTCTCGCAAGTCTGTTTCCAACTCAATAATCAATGTATCTCCAAGAACAAAATAATCTCCTAGATTGAGTGTGACTCGGTTTCCTGTTATCAGGATATCTTTGGCATCAACTTGATTTCCGTTGATCAAGATACGCTCAGGAATATTTAATTCTTGTGGTAGGTCTATACTAGTCTCCAATTTCTTATCTTCAAGAAAATTCCCAGTAACTTTCAATGTATTTCTGATAGTTATCTTATCGTTTCTTTCAACTTCAGCGATGGCCCCATAATCACTATCATTGACTTTTACATCAGCTGTTGATGACACATTAGATGGAAGTTGCGTCATCGCGATAGCGTTTTCTTGAAAAAATGTACCTGTTGAAGAAGTAAATCCCCAATTTACTTCTGTAGAACCGAATTGACTGATGAGATCAGGTACAATATGAGAAGAGCGACCGACACCTTCCAGATCATAGGTGAGACTTCTTTGAGACGCGTCCCATTGAATGATTAATGTACGCCATGTACCATCAGAGAGAAAGGTAGGTGCTACTGTTACGCCAGTATGCTCTCCGGAATAATTGTTGTTATTTGGTTTAGGAGTGACAAAGGCGACATGTCCATGTCCCTTATTATCGGCAGTTATTTCACGATCCATTCGATCAGAAGAGCCACTATTTTTATATGTGTCGAACTCAATCGAGAGTGCATTTGCGACATAAGGCTGTCCTGATCGAGTCGAATAAGAACCAATTCCCATACCTGGAGAACCAATAACTTGACTGGGATCATTAGCCATTCTAGAATCACCAGTCAATGTAAAAGTCATACCATCTCCCGCTTTATCTCGTTGATTTCCTAAATATAAATAACATTTAAATGTAAAATCTGAGCGTAAATCGATTTTATTGTTTGACCAAATAGCTCCTCTTTGAGACCTCTCTGCTGGATTCAATTGCAATAGCTTCCCGTTTTCCAATATGGACGTGCTGGTACCGATGGGTTGTTGAAAAATCTTATCAATAGAAATAATATTGGGATCATTAGGCAGCCCCACTCGATAGGTCGGGGCATTCTCCAATGGCTGTTTGATTAACTCTTCAGATTCTTCTTTGTCAGTGGTCTCTTTACTGTCAGTAGTACTTGAATTCTCACTGCTTTCTTGGATCTGGCTGGATTCTGTTAAACGATCGAGTGTCGAAGCCTCTTTACTTTCTTCGACTCTTCTATTATCATTCACCAACTGATTCGATTCCAAAGAATACCCTATAATCGGAAAGATATTAGTCGCTAATAGACTGCTTAAAATGAGCGCGATCCTTCTCTTTTTCACTATATCTTTTCCTCCTGATCGTTGAATTCCCAGATGAACTGTTCTTGCAAGTAAACTAGTTATTAGGTGTATCTTCTAATGTCCAAACTAATTTAGTAGAATATTGTTGCGCTAACTTGACAGATGTACCAGGTACCGAAAGCTGTACCGCATCTTTATTTTCATTTTCATTCGCACCAAAACGATAGACCCAAGTCCCCACACCTGTTCCTGATTTAGCATTGATTGCTAACGTATTATTTCCTCCTGGTGTCAGCGTTAATTCAGAATTGACCGTTTCAGGCGTATATGTTGGATCAACCAAAGAAACAGCCTGTCCTTTCGTAAACTTCAGCTGTGCTCCAACTAGTTCGTCCCCACTGGCAGTTTTAAATTGTTCTGGTTGGGCTACACTTAATTTCCACCCAGATAGTGTTCCTCTTTTATCTGTCACTTGGACATATGTCGGTTTTTTAGAACCATCAGTCATTTCATCAGCAGATGCATAATACGTTTTATCTGCAGTAGAAATTTTTTGAGTCCCAAATTTGAATTTTGATCCATAATCAATCGATAATGCTCCTCCTGTTCCAGGACTTGGAGGGTCTACTGGATCGACAGGGACGTTGGGATCAGGATCTTCCGGATCAACTGGAGGAGTTATTCCCTCATCTCCTGCTTCAAATGTGATCGTTCCGTCTGTGTTATATTCCTTTGGGTATACTTCAGCTGCAGAAACAAAAGTCGTACTTACTGCCATACTGAATAACATCGTTGCTACTAATATAGTTTCTTTTTTCATCATTGCCATTCCTCTTTCTTTTTTTAATAAATATACAATCGATCCATAGCATATGTTTGCTTTACGGAACTTATGAGAGAGAAGAATATCGTCCCGTGTCTGCTCATATATGTCGATTAGTTGTTAGATGATTATCAGTCCGTTTTGATTCTTATTTTTCTATTGCCGCTTGATGCAATTGAAATTAGAACTATAGCTGTCATAGTCTTTAAAATCATTTGTACGTCTCACACCTCCATCCATCAAAATATGACTTGACTGTCAAGACTGCAATCAATAGTTATTATAAGTAAATAAAAAATACATATTATATTATTTTTTGACAGTATCAGATAAAAAAAGAATAAACGCTTGCATCTAGTACTCCCTATGTTATGAATCGATTGATCAAATAAACATTCGCTGACTATTCTCCACAGCAAAAAAGCAGCAGATCCACGATAAATGGATCTACTGCTCTTACTTATCCTTATATTTGACAGGGATTTTCTTTTACACATCGCTAATGCTGTCTCAATACGAAATGATCGTCATCGCTTGTTCAAATTCCTCTTGCAAATGTTGTGTTTGATAGGCCTGAAAAGCTGGGTGATGGGCACGCAAGAGTACACGTAATTTCATAGGATCATAGCTGTCTAACAACTGTTCTTTCAAAACAAAATCACGAGTCAGTTGCCATTCATAATAATAACCGAATGGTCGACAACTATAAATTGCTCCATGGATCAACTGATCTTCGAACCGCCGATGCGTATGACCAAAAACTACTTGTTTGATATTTGAGTAATGGTCTAGTAATTTTCCGAATGATTCTGATCCTAAAAACGCATTTAATTTGTTCCAACGCTCATAAGGAGCAGATTGATACACGATAAATGCTCGTTTAGGAACGAAATGAGTGGATAAGATGACCTCAAGCTTTTTTGCTTCCAACTGGTCTAGCAATTTTTTTGCAGCTGCAAGCATTTCTGCATTGACCTCGAGATCTGTTTTCCCACGCTGGATGAACCGATCATACCAATACAAACGTTTCATTCGTACGATTGCATCGTAATCTTTCAATTCGGAAAACTGATAGTCGTACCAGCCATTCATCCCTAAAAGAACGGTCTGCTCATTTAAAGCAATATACCGTTCATTTAAAAAATGTGGGTCTGGAAAATGGTCCATCATCTGTTCATTGGGCACATCTGCCAACTCGTGATTGCCGAAATGAAATGTCGTAGATAATCCTTTATTGACGAAAAATTCGACAACAGCTAGGCAACGATCTACTTTATTGGCCGTATCTCCGGCTAGATGAAGCCGAGTGATCTTGTGCTTTTGCAAAACTTGCCAAAGCTGTATCAGCTCTGATTCGCCGAATTTATTGATGTCCACATGTAAGTCGCTGATGATCGCCAATTTTCCCATTTTATCCCTCTAGTCTTTTCGAACAACTTGCAAGTTGCCTTTTCTCAAGCCGCTTGGTCCTTTTAATTGTAAACTATTATAAGTTGGTTCTAAAGCAAGTGTTGATGGATCATCCATGTAAAGTATTGCACTGTCTTTGATTTTGATTGGTCCAACTGGTGTATCAGCCACAACAGAATAAAGACTTAGATCTGTTTGTGTATCTTTTTTAACAATGATCAATCGAAATGCCGTGTCTAATTGGCAACTGACTTGGCTTTCTGCAAATGGACCGTCGCCGTTTTCGATATCTAATAAAAGTTGATCATCTGCTTCTAATTTATTTTTCAATACTTCTTGTGCTTCTTTTGTCACTTCTAATTTCATCTGTATCACCTCACGTCATAGAATAATCACTTTATTCATCAGATGCAACTAATTTGTCTGGTTTTAGCTGTTTTCTGTTTGTTGGAGAGCCAACCATTCGGATCTTGTGATTCCTCTTATCACTAAAGAAACCACTTCACCATTTCTTCGCTCAGCATCTGAGATCAATCCTTCTTTTTTCATATGTAACTTCTCCATTACCCGTCCCGAATTGGAATTTCTCACGTCATGGGTAGCAAAGATCCTTACAAGATCTAATTGTTCGAAACCTAGTTTCAACAAAGCAGCGGTAGCTTCAGGCATATAGCCATTTCCCCAATAGGCAGAATTGAGCGCATAGCCGATTTCGGCAGTCCCATTGTGGTCATTCACACGGATATCTGTCGTTCCGATCAGTTTACCTGATTTTTTTAGTTCTATACCATATTTTCCTAAAGGATCCTTTATAAAGGATGTAGCAATATTTGCTCTTGTTTCTGCTAATGATTGGTTTGCGGGAAAGAGGAACCGTGTCGTTACCTCATCACTTGCATATTCATATACATCCTCTGTATCTGCTAAAGTGACGGGTCGTAAAATAAGTCGTTCTGTTTCTATCCATTGATTTTCTGCCAGTACAAGGTCTGTTTTAATTTCTTCTCCCATCTAAATCCGCTTCTTTCGTTATTTTTTCTCTACTATAGCGAAGCAGGCTCCAAAAAGCAACCTGTTATTTGTCCAACCTTATCCATTCCTTAAATAACAAAATATATTCTAAAAAATAAACATCCCTTAATAACTATTGGAAAAAGAATAACTTTTTGTTCACGGATTATTAACAACTCTTCGGTAAAGTAAACTTATCAAATAAAAAGACTTCTTTGGAGGAATCACTATGAAAGAATATATAAAAAGTATCTATTTTATCGAAGAAACACAAAACATCGAGGGTTCTTATATTGAAGTAAAAACACTTTTTGTCAATGAAGATAAAACAAAAGCATTGGATATCTATAAAAAATTAGCTGCAAAACAAACGAATAGTTTTGGATTGATATTAAGCGAGTATAAGATCAAAGCAGAAGAAAGTTATTTCTATCAATTATTGAAACGTTGGAGTAAGCTTCCCGCCGATTTTTATCGAAAAATGCAGATCATCAACTATCAGCCGCTTGCTGAGACACATGCGTGAATAAAGGTTGTGAAATCAGCACTTTAACCTAAGTATTAAAGAAAAAAGATTTCCCAAACACATAAAAACCGACCTCTAAAAGTTAGCTAGAAAATCTAACTTTTAGAGGTCGGTTCAATTTTTTCGATTATTTTTGATTCTACTTAAATGCTTGATCCACATCTTCGATCATCAGTTTCATTGACTCTAAACCGCCCCCGCTTAAATACCAAACATCTGGTTCAAGGGAGATGATCTGCTGATTTTTACCAGCATTCGTTTGTGCTACCAGTTCATTGGCAGAAATATCATCTTTGCTGTCGTCTCCACCAATAGCTTTTGTTCGGTCTACCACAAATAAGATATCCGGATTTTTTTCTAGCACATATTCATAAGAAACACTTTGACCGTGAGTGGATGCTTCGATTTGATCATCCGCTTGTTCAAAGCCAAATAAATCATGGATGAACCCAAATCTAGAACCTGATCCATAGGCTGATAATTGCCCTTCATTCACAAGTGTGACTAGTGCTTTTTTATCAGACGCTTCTGCTTTCTTTTTCGTCTGATCGACTGCATTGGATAATTCCTCTAATTGCGTTTTGGCTTCTTCTTGCTTGCCAAAGATCTCCCCTAAAGTAGTGACATTTTGCTGGAAAGATTCCCATGGCTTTTTCGCATCTAAAGAAAGGAAAATAGTCGGAGCGATTTGACTTAGATCTTTTTGAAAATCTCTTTGTCGGCCAGAAATGATGATCAGATCTGGCTGAAGCTGATTGATTTTTTCTAAGTCTGGTTCTTTGATCCCACCTGCTGATTCCACTTTTTTATAGGAGGAAAGATACTCAGGAAGGCTGCTCGTAGCTGCTCCAACTACCTTATCTCCAACACCAAGAGCATCCATCGTATCTAAAGAACCATTGTCGAATACGACGACTTTTTTAGGATTCTTTGGCACCTCGATTTGATCGCCATTACTGTCTTTTATCGTTAATGCTGTTTCAGCTTGCGTACTGCTTTTCTTTGTATCTGCCTGACTGGTGTTGTTACTATTTCCACATGCTGCTAAACCAAATGATGCTAGAATCAAGATACCTACTACTAATTTTTTCATCTCTTCTCTCCTAATGTTAGTTTTAGAAATAAAGACAGAATCTGCGGCCTTCAATCTCACAAATCCGTATGTCCATTTCGTACAATTCATCCAATACATCTTTTTTTATCATTTCTTGGGTCGTTCCTTGCGTAAATAACTGCCCCTCTTTCATTGCAACGATCTCGTCTGCATAACTTGCAGCAAAGTTGATATCATGAAGAACGATAACAATTGTTTTCCCAATTTCTTGTACTAACTTTTTTAAAATCTGCATGATTTGAACAGCAAAATTCATATCTAGATTGTTCAAAGGTTCATCCAGTAAAATATAATCCGTGTCTTGCGCTAGTACCATTGCAATATACGCACGTTGGAGTTGACCTCCTGAAAGAGTGTCAATCGATTGATCTGCTATTTCTTCTAACCCGAGGTGTTCCAGTGATTCCTGAACGATTTTTTGATCTTTTGTCGTCAATTTTCCTTTCGTATAAGGAAATCGTCCAAATTCTACTAATTCTTTTACGGTGATTTGGACATTTATTTCATTCGATTGTCGCAAGATCGATAATTTTTTGGCTAATTCATTGGATTTCCAAGCCTTTACTTCGTTATGGTCTAAATAGATTTCACCTGTATCTTTTGGTATCAAACGACTAATCATCGACAACACAGTTGACTTTCCAGCACCATTTGGACCGATAAAAGCAGTCAACTTCTTTTCAGGAATCGTTAACTGTACATCTTTGACCACTGATTTTCCATGGTACAGTTTATTGACCTTTTGTAAATCGATCATAGGATACTCTTCCTTTCGCGAATCAATTTTGTGACAAAATAAATTCCTCCGACAAATTCAACGACGACACTCACTGTTGTATTCCAGCCGAAAATCTGCTCTACTGCGAGCTGTCCGCCTGTCAGAAACAGCATAGCTACCAGAAAACTTCCGATAAATAGCTGACCATGACGATAAGTAGAAAATACACGGTAACTGACATTTGCGACAATAAACCCTAAAAAAGTAACTGGTCCCACAAGAGCCGTTGATGTTCCTGTCAGAAGACTGACACAACACAAAATAAAAAATTCAAATCGATCTGTGTCTATTCCAAGGTTTACAGCTTGTTCATTCCCAAGATGGAAAACGTCTAGCACATGTCGATATCGAAATAACAGGAACCAGCAGCCGATAATGATCAAAGAAGCAGGCAAAAGATACTGACTTTGGATATTGCCAAAACTTGCAAATAATCTCCCTTGAAGCAAATCATATTCATTCGGATCCATGATAACTTGTAAAAAGGTACTGACACTACCAAAAAGCGTACCTAAAATCATCCCTGACATCAGTAACAAAAAAAGATTCGCTTTCATTTTTTTCAAAAGAAAGAAAAATAACAACAGACTCAACCCAACCATCAGCCCAACGTTCAATAAGAAAAAACCTGTACCTGTCTGCTGAAGCATCGTCACTCCTCCGATAAAGAAGAAAAGGACCGTTTGGACAAGGACATATAACGACTCAAGTCCCAATACTGAAGGAGTCAAAAACTGGTTATGCGTAATTGTCTGAAAGCTGATCGTAGCACTGCTGACAGCTAGCGAGACAAGGATAAATGCAAAAATTTTCTTACTCCTCAATGCCCACGCAAAATGCCAGTTTCCATATGTATGGATCGTCAAGTACACTCCTGTAACAAATAGAACAAGAACAAGCATACCAATAAAAATAGACGGCTTTTTTTTAAGCATATCGTCGCCCCCTTATCAGAAGATAAAGGAAGATAGCCCCACCGATGATTCCAACGATCACACTGACTGGTATTTCATAAGGAAAAATCAACACACGAGCGACAAGATCGCAAAATACTAAGAACAAACTACCTGCTAAAGCAGTTATGCCAATTGTTTTGTGCACTTGATCTCCATATATTCTAGAGACAAGATTCGGAATGATCACTCCGATAAAAGGAATGCTGCCCACCATGATCAACATGACTGCACTAGCCAATGAAACCAAGCCAATACCTAAAAACTGCATCTTCTGGTAATCTATTCCCAAATTTACTGCAAACGATTCGCCCAGACCAATGATCGTAAATCGGTAAGCAAATAGCCAAACCAAGAGTAGCAACGGAACAACAGCATACAGTAACTCATAATTTCCTCGTATCACAGTCGCAAAATTCCCTTGAAGCCACGAAGTCATATTTTGTACCAACTGGAATTGATAAGCAAAAAAAGTAGCAACTGAACCAATGATATTCCCTAACATGACCCCAATCAACGGAAGCATCAATTGATTTTTCTGGGGGAACAATCGCGTAAGGGATAAAAAAAGCAATGTTCCTGCGAAAGCAAAGCAAAATGCAGTCAAGGATCGGACAATCAAGGATGCACCAGGTAGGAAAATCATGGCCACTAAAATACCTAAACGCGCACTATCCATCGTGCCCGCAGTCGTAGGTGAAACAAATTTATTTTGGGTCAAATGTTGCATGATCAACCCACAAATGCTACTAGTCGCTCCCACAAGGATCAAACAAATCGTTCGCGGCAAACGAGTCGCTAGCAAGATTTGTAAACTTTGTCCATTTAACTGGAGCAATTCTGACAATTGTACATTCGATACTCCAATGAACAATGAAATACTACTTAAAATAACTAATAATGCTACTAGTCGTCCGTAGCGCATCCAATCCACCTTTCTAATTGAGAATGATTTTCATTCTTATTTTAAGTGAATCGTTGAACAAAAGCAACCGCTTTTTCATATGTTTTAGGTATTATTGGGAATATGCTATAATCGTAAGAAAGACAAAGAGAAGAAGGAGGGTATTTTTTATGGCACAAGATGATGTAAAAAGCCATTTGGATAAGGGACTTTATGGTACACCTTTAGTGAACCCTGAAGAACAGCATAAATATTTAGGGACATTCAGGGAACGTTGCTATCTTAGTATGACTGTTGCTGAAATGATCCAACCGAAAAACAAAGAAAACTTTTTAAAAGAACTCAAAAAACATCCAGATGCTTCCATACTCTTGAATGGGGCTCTACCCCTTTCTGTCCAAAACCAATATATCCAGCTAGCAACGAAAAACAATAGCCGATTTACTGTAGTCAACGATTACGTCACTGCAAATCCTGAGGAATTCGGATTGCTCTTAACAGCAAAAGAAGCAGTAAATGAACCTGTGATCGATATCGAAAAAAAATACCCAGAAGAAAACTCTTCGCCAGCTGAAAAAGAAAAACCAAAAAAGAAAAAAAGCTTCTGGGATCGTTTATTTTAAAACGAAAAAACACATAAATTTTTACATGCAAAAAAGCTTTTGAACAGATTGACATCAAATAGGACAATCTGTCAAAAGCTTTTTCGTTTAAAATACTTCAGGATATAACAATTTCAATACATTCATCGTCAATCTTCTGCCTTTTCCTGCAAAAGGATAAACATGCATATGCATCGCTGGATTGAAATTTGCTTCGATGATCCCGTATGCTTTTTTATCGGTTGTAGGATCGATTTCTTTATCTGGTATGATCAAATCAATACCACTGATTTTAGCTCCTAGTGCTTCTACCGCAGAAACGGCGATTTTTTTGTAAGCTTCAGAAAATTCATCAGTCATATCGATCGAATCACCACCCGTACTGATATTTGAGTTCTCCCTTAGATAAACAATTTGATTGGCTTGGGGAACTGATTCGATCGTTAACCCTTGTTCTTTCAACATCAATTGTTCTAATTCGCCTAATTGGATCAATTCCAACGGTGCACGATGATTCGTTCCACGCAACGGGTCACTATTTTTTTCTTCAACAAGTTCTTTCACTGTTCGGATACCGTCACCAATAACATTAGCAGGGACTCGCAACATGATGGCTTGGATTTCTCCATCGATTACAAAGAAACGATATTCCGTTCCCGGCATAAATTCTTCTACTAAAACCGAGCTGTCTTCACGAAAAGCAATCGCCAATCCTGCTTGATAATCCTCCAGATCAGCCCCTTCCTTGAAAATCGTGATACCCAACCCGTAATTTGTGGACTTAGGTTTGATCACAAAGGCCTGATCGGCAAATCTTGGATAAGCTTTTACGGCTTCTTCCATGGATGAAAATTCTGCACCACCTGGCACTCGGAACCCAGCTTCTTTTAAAACTTTTTTCGTTACTGTTTTGTTTTCCATGATAAGTGGAACGATATAGCTGTCCTTACTTGTCATGTTTGCATTTTTCACATATTCTACATGGTCTTGGAATTGCAGACGCAAAAATTGATCCGACTCATCTAATACTTTGACTTGGACACCTTTTTGGATAGCATCGAACATAAATATCTGAGTAGAAAGTTCCATTTCGCGAAAACCAGCCAACTGATAGGGACGTTCATGACTTTCTTTATAATATTGATGCCCCAATGCCACAGCAACTTCTTGCTGACTCGATAGCTGTGCTTCTTGATAGAGTTTCGCTGCTAATGTTTGTTCGGGATGATCCATTTGAATCAATGCTTCCTCCACTAAATAAAGAGAATCCAACCAATCCAATTCAACCAGCATTTGCTTCATCCCTTCAAGGATTTCTCTACCTTCTTGATGAAATTCTGTTTGATCTGATGGTTGTTCTAGTGCTACTTTGTTATTTCGAGTTGTACCTTCTGCCACCCATTGGTCACTGTCTTCTTTTTCTTCTGTCCATAGCATATACATCAGGAATAATTGTAAGAAACGAACTTGTTCCGGATTGATTCCCAGCCTTGCGTAAGGGTTCAGATCGATATTCCGCAATTCAATATAACGAACGCCTGTTGTTGCTAAATCTGCGACTTTTTTTCCGCCTCGGAAACGAAGCGGTGTATAAAATTCTTTCTCCTCTGAAAGTTTCCCTTCTTCGATCATTCGCTCAATATCTGCTAAATACTGTTTCATGGAAGCATAGGAAACTTTCACATTTGGATGATTCGTGTAGCCTAGCGCACTGTTTCGAATACTGCGAACAGGTTCTTGCGGGTGCGATTCATTTATAAAATAGTTTTTCTCACTCATCGGTGAAGCACCAAATAAATAAGTGATCATCCAGCGATAACGTAAAAAATTTCTCGCTGTTTTCAAATAAAGTTCTGTTTTGAATTCAGAAAAATCCTGAAATTCTTCCTGATGGCTGAACAATGTTCTTAACAATTCGTCACCAAATTCAAAATTGAAATGGATGCCGCTTACCATTTGTTTTCGCTTCCCATATTCTTTTGCTAAATAACGTCGATACAAGACATCTTCGAAATTTTTTAATTTTGCAATAATGATTTCTTCGTCTTTTTCCGGTAAGGCAGGTGGCATACTTAATGGCCAGATCATCTCTTCTTTCGGTATAGAACGAGCAGTCACATCATAAACAGCAGCCAGATACTGAAATAATTCGGGAATAGAATCGGTAACAGGGGTGATCATCTCTGTTTGTGTTTCGCTAAAATCTGTTTGGATATAGGGGTGATAGGATCGATCGCCAAAAATTGCTGGATGATCGGTTTTTGCTAGATTTCCTGCAAGATCAACCCGCTGTCCTTCCCGTTCTATACCAAATCGAGCTTGGTCGATAAAAGGGCGCGCATTGTCATGCAATAATAATTGCTTAAAATTCATCATTAAGTGACCTCCAATTCATATGAATCTAATTATAATCAAAAAGTCTAAGAAAAAGAACGAAATTGTTTGAGAATCGCTTACAAATAAGTATAAAAATGAAGGCATCAAAAACACAGCTATGTTAAAAACAATCATTCAAACAAGGAGCTGCAACTTTTGTCACAGCTCCTGCTTTTTAGACATGGGTTATTCTTCTTTTAGTAATCCTTTGAATAATCCAACGACAAAATCGTTTGGATCAAACGGCTCCAAGTCATCGATTCCTTCACCCAACCCGACCAATTTCACTGGTAAATGCAATTCATTACGGATAGCAAGTACGATACCGCCTTTTGCTGTACCATCTAATTTTGTCAAAACAAGACCGGTCACATCTGTTGTTTCTTTGAATTGTTTTGCTTGAACCATCGCGTTTTGACCGGTTGTTGCATCTAATACAAGTAGTGTTTCTTGGGGTGCTTCTGGTAATTCCCGCTGGATTACTCGTTTTATTTTTTCTAATTCGTTCATCAAGTTCACTTTATTTTGCAGTCGGCCTGCAGTATCAACTAGTAAAACATCTGCCTGCTCTGTCTTTGCTCTTTCCAAAGCATCGAATACGACAGCTGCTGGATCGCCGCCTGCATTGCCACGAACAACTTCAACACCAGCGCGTTCGCCCCAGACAACTAATTGGTCGATCGCTCCAGCACGGAAGGTATCTGCTGCTGCCATTAATACTTTTTTACCTTCGTTTTTGAACTGATGGGCAAGTTTACCAATACTTGTTGTTTTCCCTACACCATTGACGCCGACAAACAAAATAACTGTTAGTCCGTCTTCTTGGATATTTAGTTCATTTACTTCATTGATTCCTTCCGCTTCATAGAGATCCACAAGTTTCTCGATGATTGCATTTTGGACTTCTGCCGATTTTTTCGCATTTCTGAGTTTCACTTCTTGACGCAACGCTTCGGTAATTCGTATCGCTGTTTCAAAACCTACATCTGCCCCGATAAGTGTTTCTTCTAATTCTTCAAAAAAGTCTTCATCGACTGTTCGAAAATTGGCAAACAGCTCATTCATCCGTTCACCAAATGTTTTACGCGTCTTTTCTAAACCCTTGTCGTACTTCTCCTGTACTTCAACTTCTTCCGTTTTCTCTTCGCCAGTAAAAGCACGCTTGATTTTATCAAAAAATCCCATTTGACTCCCCCTACTCTAATACAAATTTTTGGATCACTTTGGCTACGCCATTTTCTTCATTGCTGGCTGTCACGAAATCTGCTGCTTCTTTGACGAAAGGCACAGCATTCTCCATCGCTACGCCTAGACCAGCGTATTGGATCATCGGTAAATCATTTTCTTCATCACCGATTGCCATGATTTCTTCTTGTTTCAAACCAAGATCTTTTGCCAATAAAGAAATACCATAAGCTTTTGTGACACCTTTTGGCATAAATTCCAAAAGCATACTTCTCGTTTTGATGATCTCATACATTTCATGGAATTCTGCTGGTATTTCTTTGATTTTAGGATCTAATTCTTCTTGGTCATAAGCGATTACTGCCTTATTAAGCACAAATTCATCTGTAATATCGCTTATATCCGCTGGTTGGAATTGCAGCAGCTTATTCAACACATTGTACAAGGATTGCTTTCTTGGGGCACTAGGCAGCTGTAAAACCACATTGTCAGACAAAACATCTAGTGGCAGATCCAATTGCTGAGCCAATTTGTATAAGCGTTGGATATCTGATACTTCCATCACTTTCTTTTCCATGATTTCACTAGTATCGTTTTTTTGTACCAAACCGCCGTTGAAAGTGATGCTATAGTCACCCTCATCTACCAGCCCTAATTCTTGCAGATAATGCGCCATCGCAGCTAAGGGGCGTCCTGTACATAGAACGATCTTGACCCCTTGCTGTTTTGCTTGTGCTAATGCTTGTTTATTCTCATCTGAAATTAGCTTTTGTTCATTTAATAATGTACCGTCCAAATCAATTGCTACTAATTTGATCATTTTCGTTCCTACACTTTCGTTTCGTTGATTTTCGCCTCTTCATTGATATCTTCCATCCGTACAGAAACGATTTTTGATACACCGGATTCCTGCATTGTCACTCCGTACAGTACATCTGCTGCGACCATCGTTCCTTTGCGGTGTGTGACTACGATAAATTGTGTGTCATCTTGGAAGTCGCTTAAGTAACGACCAAAACGTTTCACATTTGCTTCATCTAACGCTGCTTCTACCTCATCTAAGATGCAAAACGGAACAGGACAGACACGGATAATAGAAAAGAGCAGCGCAATGGCTGTAAGTGCTCGTTCTCCTCCGGAAAGCAAACTTAAACTTTGCAGTTTCTTGCCAGGAGGTTGTACTTCAATCCCAATACCTGTTTTCAGCAGATCAGTTGGTTCTGTCAATACTAATTCAGCTTTACCGCCGCCAAACATATTTGGAAAGACAATTTTGAATTCTTGACGGATAGCTTCAAATACTTCTTTGAATCTTGTCCGCACTTCGTCATCCATCTCATCCATCGTTTCAAACAACTGGTTTTTCGCTGCTAACAGATCATCTCGCTGTGTCGCTAAGAATGTATGTCTTTCACTGACTTGTTCGTATTGTTCGATTGAATTTAAGTTTACTGGTCCCAGTTTTTCAATCTGTTCTTTTAAGGAGGCAACCTTTGTTCTACTGTCTTCGATATCGGTTGTTTCTTGATAGTCTTGGGAAGCTTTCTCAAATGTCAGCTGATATTCTGACTGCAGATAGGTCAAATGATTATCTAAAATCATTTCAGCTCGGTCTTTTTGGACTTCTAATTTGGATTGTTCCGACAGTCGTGCTTTTTGCTCACGATTACGCTCTGCCAAGACTGCTTCAAGCTCATCGATCTCCCTTTGCCTTCTATCTCGCTGCTCTTTGGCTTTTGCCAACTCGGCTTTCAATGTTTCTCGCTGAGCAGATAATTCGTTAATTTGTTTTTCCAAACTTTCTTCTGTGACTTCATGATCAGAAAAGTCTGCTGTCAATGTCGCCAACTGTTTTTCTATCGCTTCTTGACGTTCGATTGCCTCTGCTTTTTGGACTCGGGCACCGCGGAGCTGGATCTGCAGATGATTAAACTGCTCTTTCAAGACAGCAAGATCTGCTTGTTCTTGTGCTTTTTGACTTTGCACTTGTGCTCTTCTGGCTTCCATCTGGTCACTTTCTTGACTTAAAGATTTGATCTCTTCGTCGATTTGTTGGCGTTGCGTTTCAAGATCTGTTTGTTTGTCTTTCAACTCGTTCGTTTGTTTTTCGTAATCTTCGATAAACTGCTGCAGCTCACGTGTCTCAAAAGTTGAGATTTGCTTTTCTTTTTCAAAACGTTCAAGTTCGTTTATGATGTTTTGCAACTGATTTGTCGCTTCTTGTTCTTCAAAACGTAATTGTTCGCCTCGTGTACGCAAAACTTCTTGTTCTTCGGCTAAACGAGCTGTTTCTTGTTGCAGCTCCTGAACTTTCTTTTCTTGCACTTGAAGTTGTTTATCTGCTTCTTCGAATTCACTAGTCAACTGTTTCAATTCTTGGTTTTGTACAAACAAACTGCCTTGGTTTCCTCGTTTGTTCGCTCCACCTGTCATGGATCCTCCGGCATTCATCACGTCACCTTCTAAGGAAACCACTCGGTATTGATAGCGGATCGTTTGCGCGATCGCATTAGCACTAGTTAAGTCTTTTGCTAAAAGGATCGTTCCTAACAGGTTTTGAACCACTGTTTGAATTTGATCAGGATAAGCAACTTGTTCACTGGCAATCCCTATAAACCCTTCTATAGCTGCTGCTTGTGTCAATATATGAGCTGGTAACTGTCTTGGTTTGATTGTCGTCAGCGGAAGGAATGTTGCTCTTCCTCCTCTTTGCTGTTTCAAATACGTGATGGCTTGCCGAGCATCTTTTTCATTTTCAACGATGACATGTTGAGCTGCTCCACCTAAAGCTGTTTCGATGGCTAACGTGAAATCTGCTGGGACGTCGATCAGTTCAGCCACTGCTCCGACAATACCGGAAAGCTGCTGTTTATGCTGCAAGACCAATCGAACGCCTTGGTAAAAGCCAAAATAGTTTTCTTGGATCTCTTGAAGGCTTTTCTGACGAGCACGCAGCTGCTGGACTTGATTCATCAATTGATACATTTTAGGCTGTTCTTTTGCTAATGCTTCTTGGAACTTTTTCACGTTTCGTTGGATCATTTCTAACTTCTCTTTTGTTTCAGTTAAAGATGATTTTAGCTGCGCCTGCTTTTGTGTCAATTCTTCTTTTTGTAAGATCAATCGATCTACTGATGCCTCTACTTCCGATTGCTTGGCTAACGTCTGCTTGCTTTTTGCTGTTTCTTGTACATATTGACGTTCCAGATACTTCAGTTCGTTTCCTACAGCTGCTTGTTCTTGCATCAAATCAACATATTGATCTCTTAGTTCTGCCAATAATTCTTTCGTTGATTTTTGGTATTTTTCTAATTCTTGCTGTGTTTTTATGAGATTTGCTTCAGCTTTTTGGATCTCTGTTTCTTTTTCTGCTGCTTCTTTCATCAAGCTTTCTTGAAGCTTTTCAAAATGTTTAACCTTTTTTTGTGCTTCTGCTAATGAAGTTTGATATTCTTGCGAGCTTTTTTGTGTATGCTTTGTCCGCTCCTGCAAAACATCTTTTTGTCCTTCTGTCTGCTTCAGTTTTTCCGAAAGATCTAATAATACTTGCTGATTTTTTTCGATCAGACGATCGGCTTGCGCATTTTCTTTACGCTGCTTCGCCAAAATGGATTCTTGTTCTTGGATCGACTCAGATAGTTTGCCTAATTCTAGATTGAATTTCGCAAGCTGTGCTTGTTTGTTGTCCCAATCTTTTTTTGCTGTCTTGATTTCAGCAACCATCAAAGAAACATCGGTTTGAGTCAGTGTTTCTTTTAGCCGTAAAAACTCCTTTGCTGCCTCACTCTGGGCGGCCAAAGGAGTTAACTGTTCTTCCAATTCATGGATGATGTCTTGGACGCGGCTGAGGTTGTCTTCTGTTTCAAAAAGCTTTTGTTCTGCTTTCTTTTTCCGCTGTTTGTATTTCAACACACCAGCTGCTTCTTCAAAGATCCCACGACGGTCTTCCGGTTTACTACTGAAAATCGCTTCTACTTTTCCTTGAGAAATGATTGAGAACGATTCTTTTCCTAATCCAGAATCTAAGAATAATTCTTGGATATCTTTTAATCTGCAGCTTTGTTTATTGATGAAAAACTCGCTTTCCCCAGTCCGTCGATAACGGCGGGTTACACTGATCTCATTGTACTCCAATGGCAGATAATGATCACTATTGTCTAAAATCACTGTGACTTCTGCAATATTCAGCTGCTTACGGGTATCGGAACCGGCAAAGATGATATCCGGCATTTTTCCGCCTCGCAAACTTTTAGCAGATTGTTCTCCTAATACCCAGCGGATAGCTTCTGTAATATTGCTTTTTCCGCTGCCATTTGGCCCAACCACTGCTGTGACGCTGTTTTCAAAATCAATGACTGTCTTGTCTGCAAATGATTTAAAACCGGCTATTTCAATTCGTTTCAAATACAAAGCTTTCCCTCACTTACTTTTACAGTGCTGCCAATGCATTTTCCGCCGCAGCTTGTTCTGCTAATTTTTTCGATTTTCCTTGTCCAGTGCCAATCAATTGATCATCTACGTAAACTTCGATCCAAAATACTCGTTCATGAGCTGGACCTTCTTCATTGATCAATCGGTATTCGATCGATACATCACCTGATTTTTGCAAGACTTCTTGCAATTTTGTTTTATGATCCATCTCATGTGAAAAAGCACCTGCTTTGACTTTAGGAAAAATCACTTTTTCGATGAACGCATGGGTCGTGTCGAATCCTTGGTCAAGATATAACGCGCCTAAAAAAGCTTCGAATAGGTCGCAAAGCAATGCTGGTCGCGTACGTCCTCCTGAATTCTCTTCTCCCTTGCCCAACAGAACATATTGATCAAAGTGACATTCTTTGGCAAATTTCGATAAACTGTCTTCGCGAACGATCGCTGCTCGTGTTTTTGTCAATTTTCCTTCTGGCAAATGAGGATATAAACGGAATAAATACTGAGAAACCATCAATTCTAAAACGGCATCTCCTAAAAATTCAAGTCGTTCATTATCCGATAATTGCAGATTGCGATGCTCATTCACATAGGATGAATGGGTAAAAGCTTGTTCAAGCAAATTTAGATCGTGAAAAACGATGTTATAATTTTCTTTTAGTTCTTTTGTCAGCTGGTTGTCCATTTTCCACATTCCTTTTATGGATATTTTTTCGATACTTCCTTATTATACTGGTTTTTTGTTAAATTTGAAATGGTTCGGGTAAAAGGTAAGTAAAGCTTTAATAATCCTAGTGATTGACGAGAGGTTGTGAAAAAGCCGTTTAGTTTGGTGTATTAGAGAAATAAACAGAAAGACAGCTTCTCATATTTTGCCGTTTCTTGAACGAATACCGTGGAATAGCTGATTGAACACTGTTCATACAAAAAAGGAATGTGACACGACTATTGTCACATTCCTTTTTTTGTACAATCCCTTATTCTCGTATGTTTTCAATGACTTCTTGGGCGGGTCCTAGCTGAACCTCTGAAACATGAATGCTCAATAGAAGAATCACCGTTAGTAACACTTGAAAAAGGAGCAAAATGAACACACACCATTTAACCCATCGTGGGTGAATCTTTGGCTGATGACTTCTCAATAAAACGATTGAAAAAAACAGTCCAATCACTGGTAAACTATCAGACAAAACCAACAGAATGAACACATAAATAAGGCTTATTGGATTGATTTCTTCCATTCATTCATGTCCAACACATGATCGAATTCTGCTGCCAATGTTGGATCATGGGTGACCACAAGGACCGTAGCTCCTTTTGCATTCAGTTCTTGTAATGCTTGAAGGACGATTCCTTTGTTCTTTTGATCAAGAGAGGCTGTTGGCTCATCTGCAAAGATGATCTTTGGTTCTTTCAAAAATAAACGAGCAAGAGCTACTCGCTGCTGTTCGCCTCCGCTTAAGAGAAATATTTTTTTGTCTATCAAATGGTCTACCTGAAATTTTTCGAGGGATTCTTTGATTTTCTGCTCATCTTTTAAGACCAAGGTCAAGTTTTGCTTCACTGTTTCGTTATCGATCAGTGCATAGTTTTGAAATAAAAAACCAGCTTGTTCCCGAAAAAATGTTTTTCTGTTTTTTCGGCTGATTTTTTGGCCATCGATCAAGATTTCCCCTTCATTTATCGTTTCCAGCTGGCCTAAACAATTCAATAAAGTCGTTTTACCTATCCCACTTTCTCCTGTGATGGCAAGCATAGAACCCGCGGGCACAGAAAAAGAAAGGTGTTCAAAAATCGTTTTCTCTTTGTATTTTTTTGTGATTTTTCTAACATCAATCATTTTTGATCACCTCCAGCCGTTGCTTTTTCTCAGATAGATAAGTCGTTGGGAGTAGCAAAAACAGCTCAAAGCTGAATACAGCCAGTGCAATCGGCCATAAGTCCTTCTGCCATATGAGTAAGATCCCTAAAACACCTGAAGATATCCCCGCCGTCATGAAATAGTAAGTTTTGTGACGCTGGAACAGCGGTTTACCAGTAATGTACGCTAAAAATGATTTTTTCTTATTTACTTCTGCATAAATCATGCTCGCATATAGTTCAATAGCAACAAAACTGATAAGAATCAGTGAGAAGACGACTAGCGCTGTGTAAAATTCTGAACGCGCTTTCGCAATTACTTCGCTGATTCTGTCTTTCACAGATGTTAGGCCGTAAAAATCATCTTCAATGCCATTCTCTTCAATAAACACTTGAACTTCTCGACCATTTCGAAACAAATAGGAGCCGTTCGATACCTCACTTATCCATATCTCTATATTTGGCTGGATCAAAGGCAGAGAAACAGAGACAATGATCGGGTTGAAGGAAAAGATATTGTCTAACAGGTCAAAATTATAATTAAAGATGATTTGATTCGATTGGGTATAGATCACCTTTAATTCCCCCTGATACTCGTCTTGTTCATACTCGAAGGAATTCTGGTAAAAAGTGATTTCATCTTCTGCCATTTTAACGATTAGATCCGTGTATTGCTTTTTATTTTCTGGGATCAACACATAGAAGAAGGCATCTTCTAATGGATAGATTGGTTTTCCGTGTATATCTTTGACTTTCAATTCGTGTACGGCATTATGGTTGACTAACCAATAAGCATCATTTTGAATGTAGGTAAGAACGTCACTCGTATGGTCAAATGCATTATCTCTCAAAAGGATCCCACCTGATTGTTCTGCTCGTTCTAATAAAGGAAGCATGTCCTGATTGATCCTTTTCGCTTCTTTTTTTCTTTCTTCTCTCGTAAAATTTCTAGAATTATCTGGTAATTTGGTCGTGATATTACTAAATCTCAAGTGATAATAATCAGGAATGTCATTCCAATAAGCTAATTGCTGTTCTAGTTGTTTGTTCTCATCCATACTAGACAAGATTATATTCCCGCTTACTACGATAAATACAAGCAAGGTGGCCTTGATAAGGTGATTCGTGTAGGACAGCCATCTATACGGTTTATGTCCCTTTATTTTATCAGCGATCGATCCCCATGAATAAATCACCCAGCCGCTTGATATGTGCATGATGATGATTCCAATGATCCCCCATAACAGGATCTGGGGATAAAGAAAGTGCAGATAGGGATAAAACCATGCAAAGCCAGCTAAAATAACCGTGAAGATGGCCGCATCTATCAAACTATCTTTACACACTAGTTTTGCTTTGTTTCGTCCAAGTGTTTCGAGAATCCCGACTTTCTTTCTCATAGAGGACTTATAGAATAATAGAGCTAAGAATAAGCACAAGAAAAGCATACAGAACAATTGACCGATACTTAATAGCAAACCTGAAGCTAGATAAAGCGGCCATTGCGCCCTTTCAATCGTTATTTCCATCCCCATATCATAAAATTCTTCGATCATATTGGCAGGCGGTTCCTCTGTGATCATATAACCGCCAAGTACTTCTTCAGTAGATGGTTTCGAAGAATCATAAAAATTGATAGGATAATCGGATGCTATAGGGGAAAAGCTATAGGTCGAATACCCTTCTTTACCAAATGTATAGATATCTTTATACGTTTCCCCATCTTTGCCGATTCGAAAGAGGATCTTATGGAGATCCAATTGCTTTTCTCTAGCATATTTCGCAATCGTCTGGTACATTTCCTGCTGATTTTCTTCACCACTCGCTGCTTCGATGATGATCGATGAATGGATTTCTGGAATCGCTGATTTGATCATTTCGGTTCCAGCAAAAGAAATAGCATATAAAAAACTGGTGACTGTGAATAGAAAAAAGAAGCGATAGATTTTTTTCATCGTTTAGAAGAAAGAAGCGGCTGGATCAGCCGCACTTCTTTCTATGCCCACCACCAGCCAGATGTATTTCCAGAAAATGCTCTAGGTACAGTAACCCGAACAGCTGATCCTGGACCACCCGTTTTAGTTTGTCTTTCTTTTCCATTTGCATAAACAGTCACTCTTCTTTGTGTTGGATAAAATTCTCCCCAAACTGTTCCGAAGCCCGGTATTCCTGTTACACCTCCATAAAAAGTGTTCACAGTTATTCTTCCTTGTTTTAGTGGTACATCTGTTTGCACCACATCCATATTGAAAATCTCTGGTGTAGTAGAAATGACTAATGGTTCAGGTATTTCAGCCGCACTAACGGCATTGATTGGTGCAATCCAGCTGCTCAAGGCAATAAGTGTACATGAACTTGCTATCATCTTTTTCACATTTCTCTTCATTTTGTATCCGCTCCCTTTTTTGAGTGCCTAAAGTGTCTCACGAGTGACTATTGAAACATACTTGAACAAGCAACAAGGCGACAGTCGTTCGGTCCCCCTTTTTTTATTTTAAAAAGAGATAAGTGTGAACCTTCTCTTTTATTAACTACGCGAAAGATTCTCATCAGTTTAAAATAACAATGATTTTTATTTAAATTAAATTAAATAACATATATTTTATTCATTCTTCTTTTTTTAAATCTATTTAAAATATATATAATAACATATTTATGTTCAACGCGTTTTTAAAATAAAATTTAAAAAAACTATATTTATTTTTATTTGCTATATAAAAATAACGATAAATAAAAAACCGAAAAAGGACATCGCCCTTTTTCGGTCATTTTTATTGATTATGAACGTGAATCTGCTGTAACAGAAACAGTTGCCCATGGGTTTGGTACATCATAGGACCAATCCCAGTCTTTGACACGGTCGTTGACTGGCAATACTTCGTTACGGAACAACGTTGGAATCGCAAATGCTTCTTCAAACGCATATTGTTGCCATTTTTGATAGGCTTCTTTCAAATAGTCTTCATCAAATGCTTTGCTTGAACTGATATCGTTGATCAACTTTGTATTTTCTTCTGATTCATAACGAGTGTAGTTGAATGCTGCATTTGGTCCCCATAGTCCACTTGGATTTGGATCAGTTCCTGTATTCCAAGCAGCTTGGTAAACATCGATTTCAGGATCATCATTTTCTAATTTATCGTAGAAAGAGTTGAACTCGATCAGACGACCTGTTGTGTATTGGACATCCAAACCGATTTCTTTCCATTGTTGGATATAGTAATCTGCCAATGGTTGCGCTGTCTCCCCACCGGACATCGAAGCAAAGTTGATGGTTAGTTTGTTTCCATCTTTGTCTTCTCTTAAACCATCGTCGTCCACATCTTTGTAGCCGGCATCATCCAATAGTTTTTTCGCTTTGTCTAAATCTTGTGTGAATCCTTTCATCTCATCATCGTGATATGACTTGAATACTGGAGGGATCAATGAAGTCGCATTGCTTCTCAAACCTGCATAGAAACGTTCACCTACTGCATTGTTATCTAATGCATAGCCCATGGCTTGACGTAATGATTTATCAGCCATTTTTGAATCTGGATTGTATTCCACACTCTTTGTATCTGAATTCCATTTACCTAACTTGAATCCTAGATAAGTATAAGAAGTTTGTTCACGGCCTAAGTTTGTATAGCCAGCAATTTCTTTATACGTATCATAAGTATCTGTTGGCATTTGGAAAATCATGTCATATAGCTTAGAGTTCAATGCTTCAGTTGCACTAGCCATCGGTACAGATTTCATCGTGATCTTTTTCAATTTAGGTGTACCATTCCAGTAGTGCTCGTTTGGTAAGTACTCTACTGATTCTCCTGCAACAATATTACTCATGTAATAAGGGCCGAAAGTCACTGGATTTTTACGTACTTGATCGCTTGATTCCATGTCTTTGATTGCTACGCCTTCTAACGTATGTTTCGGTGCTGCATATGTCCAGATACCGCCACCCGATTGAAGCATGCTTGGATTTACTTCTTTATATTCGATTTCAACTGTTTTGTCGTCTATCTTTTTGATTCCAGAGATCGTATCGGCACTTCCATCATGATATTCTTCCATACCTACGATGTTACGGAAAGTGTCGTCATAACGGATACCAGTGTAATCTTTATTCCCAATGATTTCGTAAGGGAAAATCACATCGTCCGCCGTTACATCTTCACCATCTGACCATTTGACGTTGTCTTTTACTTTGATTGTCGCTTTTTTCGTATCTTCGTCTAGATCAAGTGTTGCAGCTCCGTCATCTGTGATTCTAAAATCATCATCGTTTGCAAACAATGGTTCGTGAGAGGGTGCCATAAACGCTGCATCATATGAATCTTGATAAAACTCCCACTGGAACAATCCTTTGAACTGACTGTCCGTTGCGACCGCAGCTTCTAATTCACCGTCTTCGATTGCATCATCATTGTTTTTTGTTGCGATTGGAAAAGTTAATTCCTCTTTGTTATTGCTGTTGCCTCCAGAGTTATTTCCAGAAGTATCTGTACCTCCGCCCCCGCATGCTGCAAGAACGACAGCAGACATCAGCGTTGCAAATCCAAAAATCGTTTTCTTCATTCCTATTTCCCCCTTCGCTTCTATAACTAGCCTAACCGTTGGCGTGCATCTGCAGAACGCTTGAATGCCTGTCCAACATAATTGATACTCAACATCAAAACTAAAATGAGGATTGATGCGGGTAACCAGATCCATTGCCGATTCACTAAGACTTCTCCATTACTTGCATAACCGATCAGTGTACCTAAACTAGGTACATTTGCCGGCAAACCGAAACCTAAGAAAGTCAAAGTTGTCTCGATACCGATGTTTGCCGCAAAGTTCATTGTCAAGTTCGTAATGATCAATGAACTTAGATTCGGCATGATTTCGCGGAACATGATTTTAAAATCACTTGTTCCCATTGTTTTTGAGGCACTGACATAATCTCTTCTTGCTTCAGATAATGTCTTGCTTCGGAATAATCGGGCTTTAGCTACCCAATAAAATGCACTCATGATGAAAATAAAGGACCAGACATTGTATCTGGAAATAATCGATACGAAGACGATGATGATCAGCATGATCGGTAGAATCATGATAAAATCAACGATTCGCATCAAGATGTTGTCAATGATCCCTCCGTAGTAGCCAGAGATGATCCCTAATCCAACCCCGATGATCGAAGTAAGGATCGTGATCGCAAATCCGATCGTAACAGAGTTTCTAGCACCTATGATCAATTGACCTAATACATCACGTCCGCCTTCATCTGCTCCCAGAATGAACTTTTGTCCTTGTGTCGAAACTGCTCCTGGGGCAGCATATTTGTCAAAAATACTAACATACATCACTTTATCTTGATCGGTCAGCATCGCACCGATAAAAATCACTAATAATAAAACCACTAGCAAACCTAATGAAAAAATAGCGATTTTATCTTTTTTAAATTCTCGAGCAATCATTCGTATCCCCATAGGAGGGATACTTTCTTGAACTGCTGTATTGTTTTTTTCACTCATCGATCCATTCTCCTTTCTGATTGGTTTTATTGAATCCGAATACGCGGGTCAACGATACTCATAATGATATCTGACAGTAATGTCCCCACTAGCGTCGCGATTCCTAAAATCAATACTAAGGATGTGATCACGGTGTAGTCTCGTTGACCAATAGAGTCAATAAATAGTTTCCCGACTCCTGGATAGCCAAAAATCTTTTCGATAACTACAGAACCAGCAATCAACGAAGTGATTTCATACCCCATTTGCGAAGCCATCGGCAACGCTGCATTCCGGAAGATATGTCTACTGAATACTTTATTCGTCGGTACCCCTTTGGAACGGGCTGTTCTGACAAAATCAAGCGACTTCGAATCGATTACTTCGCTTCGCAGATATTGGATCGTAACGGCAGTCGCCAGAAATGCTTGGGTAATCGATGGTAGCAGAATATATTTCAAGCGATCTATCCACTGAGTGATAAATCCCCCTTGCAAACCTAGTGTTTGAGAACCGCTTGTTGGGAACCAGCCTAAACGATAACCAAAAACAAACAGCATGATCAAGCCGAAGATAAACAACGGAACAGCAAAACTAAAGAAGTTATAAATCACGACGATCTTATCCAAGATCGAATTTTGATACCGGCCTGCTAGCATCCCTAGAGGCACAGCAATCAAATAAGTAAGGACAACTGTCAAGATCGATAGATATAACGTGTTGATGATCCGTTCACCGATTAGGTCAGCAACAGAGCGTTTGTATAAGAAACTTTGACCAAAATCGCCTTGCAAAGCATTGCCGATCCAACGGAAGTACTGGACATACCATGGGTCATTCAATCCAGCTGATTGTCGCATTTGTTCGATCACTGCCGGATCTTGGTTTGGGTTGATCAAACCAGTAAATGGATCCCCTGGCATCGCTTGGGCTAATAAGAAGATCAGAACACTTAAAATAATAACTTGCGGGATCATCAATAAAACACGTCGCAGAATCGTTTTCCACATTAGCTCGCACCTCCATCTTTCAACGCCACTTTATGTGTAGTTGTGATCGTACGCAAATCGTAGACTCGGCCAGTCGCATCATAGTATTCTCTTTGGTTTTGGATATACTCTTGTTCTACTTTTCGGCGATTTTCTTTGTGGCTTTCCCGATTTTCTACATCGATTTGCGGAATTGCTGAAAGCAGACGTTTCGTATAGATGTGGCGCGGGTCATTATAAATGTCTTCTCTTGTACCGATTTCTACAAATCGACCTTTGTACATAATCGCGATGTTGTCGCACATATGTTTTACTACACCTAAATCATGAGAAATAAATAAATAGCTGAGACCGTATTCTTGCTGGATTCGTTTCATGAAATTCAATACTTGCGCTTGAACAGATAGATCCAGAGCAGATACCGGTTCATCGGCCACGATTAATTTTGGATTAGTAGCAACAGCGCGGGCTACTCCTAGACGTTGGCGTTGTCCCCCTGAAAATTCATGAGGATATTTGTAAAGTGCATCTTCCGGCATCCCAACGATATCTAGCAATCCTTTTACCTTTTTCTTTTCTTCTTGATCGCTTAACCGTTCAAAATTTCGGATAGGTTCTGCAATGATATCCAATACTCGTTTTTTAGGATTCAAACTAGACATTGAATCTTGGAAGATCATTTGTACGTCTTTGTTATAACCCATTTTTTTTCGGTTGCTTCGCTTCGTTACATCTTTTCCTTCATACATGATTTGTCCAGCTGTCGTCTTTTCTAAACCAACGACTGCTTTTCCTGTAGTGGATTTTCCGGAACCGGACTCTCCCACCAAACCATACGTCTTTCCTTTTTCGATAATAAAATCCACACCATCTACAGCATATACATGATCCGTTACTCGATTGAAGAATCCACTGCGAATAGGGTAATGAACTTTCAGGTCTTTGATTGTGATTAATTCTGTCATCTACACCTCTCCTTTTTCGTCTCTAAAGTGGAAATGCTTGTAGCAAGAGCAACGGACCAAATGGTTCGGAGCGACTTCATGAAGGATAGGATCTTCTTCGTGATCACTTGCTGGTATCCACGGAATACGTGGAGCAAATCGGCACCCTTTACGAGGCATGTTTTTCAGAGAAGGAACGACACCTTCGATCACATGGAGTTCTGCATCATGATTTCCTTCTTGAGGTATAGAGTTCAATAAAGAGCGCGTATAAGGATGTTTCGGATGATCAAACAGTTCTTTTACACCCGCTACTTCAACAAACTGTCCGCCATACATCACTGCCACTCGATCAGCCATTTCTGCTACGACTCCTAAGTCATGAGTAATCAGGATGATCCCTGTTTTTGTTTCTTCCTGAAGATCTTTCAGTAAATCAAGAATCTGTGCTTGGATGGTTACATCTAGGGCTGTCGTCGGTTCATCTGCAATGACGATTGGAGGTTTGCAGGCGATTGCAATCGCGATGATGACACGTTGTCTCATACCGCCTGATAATTCATGGGGATATTGACGTCCAACTCTTGCTGGATTAGGAATCCCTACTTGTTCTAGTAATTCCAGTGCGCGAGCTTGACGCTGTTCTGCATTCATCTTTGTGTGATAGGAAAGTCCTTCTTTGATCTGGTCTTCGATTCTCATGAGAGGATTTAATGCAGACAACGGATCTTGGAAAATCATTCCGATATCATTTCCGCGGATTTTATTATAAAGCGTTTCGTTCAGTTCGATTAAATTCAGATCGTTATATAAAATTTCACCTGTAATTTTTGTGTTATTAGGATCAAGTAATCCCATAATCGTAGTAGCTAATGTACTTTTCCCGCACCCAGATTCCCCAACGATTGCTAAGATCTCGTTTTTGTCTAAAGTAAATGAAACATCATCTACTGCATCGTAATAGTCATCTTTGAGTCGGAAGCCTGTATGTAGGTTCTGAACTTCTAATAATTGATTATCTGACAATCGAATACCCCTCTCTGCTTCCTAAACGGAAGTTTTTCTTAGTAAAAAAGAACATTACACAGAATAAAGCGTTTTATAACAAAGGTTATTCTTATCTTTGTGTAATGAATTATTAATAATTATATAGAAAACCGCTTTACTTTGCAACATAATTTCTAATTATCGACAGAATTATCAGAAAAATGTCTTTTCCGTGTCAAAAAGATTAAAAAAAGAAGGATAAAAAGTTGCATACAACTTTTTATCCTTCTTTGCTTTTATTGAAATTATTTGAGATGGCTGCTGATATAATCTACTGCACCGCCAACTGTTTCAATTTGTTCAGCGTCTTCATCTGAAATTTCTGTACCGAATTCATCTTCAAGTTCTAAAACGAACTCCATAATACTAATTGAATCAGCTTTTAAATCATCTTTGATGTTCAATTCATCCGTCACTTTATCGGTATCTATCTCAAAATGATTTGAAATAATTTTCGCTACTTTGTTAAATACTTCTTCGCGAGTCAACTTTTTCACCTCCAAGAATCATACACTTGTCAATTACCTACACCATGGCTAATTTTACTGACATTTTTCAGGAATGTCCACCTTTTTTTAACGAACCGGATTGCCTCAGCTATCTGAATATTATTCTTCGCTTTTTTCAAATTGTTCGACTAACTGTCCTACTACATTTGTTTCAAGCATCGTGTGGATTTGGCGGATCGTATAGCGGACAGCATCAGGACCTGTTGCTCCGTGGGTTTTAATGACTGGTGCTTTCAAGCCAAACAAAACAGCTCCGCCATGTTTGGAATAATCCATTTCAGATTTTAAAGAACGCAAGCCGTCTTTTAAAAGCATGGCGCCCATTTTCCCTTTGATCCCTTCGTTTAGAATAGCGGATTTTAATAGATCCATCATATTCATTGCCGTTCCTTCAATGGATTTCAAAACAGCATTGCCTGTAAATCCATCTGTGACTACTACGTCAGCCACCCCATTGAGCAACTCGCGCGCTTCTACATTTCCAATGAAATTCAAACTTGTTTCATTCTGAAGAAGTTCATAGGCTTTTTTCGTCACTTCACTACCTTTTGTGGCTTCTGTTCCGTTGTTTAAAAGAGCAACGCGGGGACGTCCGATCCCTCGGACTTTACGTGCATAGAAAGAACCTAAAATACCGTATTGCAACAAATGTTCTGGTTTGTTTTCTGCGTTAGCGCCAAGATCCAGCATATCGAAACCGGCACCTTCTTTTCCTACTACTGGCAAGGTAGACATCAAGCCAGGGCGTTCGATATTTTTGATACGTCCTACGATGAACAAACCCGCTGCTAGCAGCGCACCTGTATTCCCTGCTGAAAATATAGCATCCGCTTCGCCGTTTTTCACTGCTTGTGCAGCAAGGACCATTGAAGCAGTCTTTTTCCGTCGGATTGCTTTTACTGGCTCATCATCACTATTGATTTTTTCGTCTGTATGGATAATCGTGATGTTTTTTTCATTTGTTAAGTATTTCTTGATTTCTGCTTCTTTTCCGTAAAGTAAGAATTCTACTTCTGGAAAATCTTGCTGCGCTAAAGCCACGCCTTCTACAATTGCTTGAGGTGCGTGATCTCCGCCCATTGCATCTACGGCAATTTTCATTGTTCCCACTCCTTTTTCCATCATCATTATAAAGTATAGCATAGTCTGCTAATCGAAATAACGATTATCCTGATTTTCTATCTGGAGGCTTTGTGCTAGAGGCTGATACTCAGGCAGCATCTGCCAATTCTTTATCTGCCAAAGAGCTGCAGCCTCTTCTCTGGCTACCTCCAAAACATTTCCATCCGTCACCAAGTCAGCAATCGCAAATTGAGGTAAACCAGATTGTCGGAAGCCGAATACTTCACCGGGACCGCGTAATTCCAAATCTTTTTCACTTAGTACAAAACCATTGGTGGTCTCTGTCATGATTTTCATCCGTTCCACGCCTAGTTCATTTTTGGGATTAGCAACTAAGATACAGTAGGAAGCATCACTTCCGCGTCCAACACGTCCACGAAGCTGATGCAGCTGTGCCAAACCAAATCGATCCGCATCCATAATCAGCATGACGGTTGCGTTTGGCACATTTACCCCTACTTCTATTACCGTAGTAGAAACTAATATCTGCATCTGGTTATCTTTGAAAGCTTCCATGATCACTTCTTTTTCCTGATTCTTCATTTTACCATGTAACAAGCCAACTTCATATTTTGGTGCAAATAGTTCACGAAGTTTTTCATAGATTTCCACTGCGTTTTTTACGTCTAATGCTTCTGATTCTTCGATCAGTGGACAGATGACGTACATTTGATGTCCTCTTGCCAGTTCTTTCCTTGTCCAATCCAGTACACTGTCTAATTGAGGTGTTCTTACCCAGCGTGTTTCAATAGGGATACGTCCAGCTGGAAGTTCATCAATGATTGATACATCCATTTCACCGTACGCTGTGATAGCTAGCGTTCTAGGGATCGGAGTGGCTGTCATAAACAAGACATCAGGTCGCCAGCCTTTTTCACGAAGGACTTTCCGCTGATTCACGCCAAAACGGTGCTGTTCATCCGTAATAACTAGACCTAAATTCTGAAATTCAACTCCATCTTGGATCAATGCATGTGTACCGATCACGACGTTGATTTCTCCTCGTTCTAGTTTTTCAAGGAGTTCACGTCGTTCTTTTGTTTTCGTTGACCCTGTAAGCAATGCGACAGTTACTTCATTGGGATCAAACAGCTGTTGCAAACTTTCCATGTGCTGTTGTGCCAAGATTTCGGTAGGCACCATCAACGCACCTTGGAACCCCGCTGTAACGGTGGCATATAATGCGATTGCGGCAACCACTGTTTTTCCGCTACCTACATCTCCCTGCAAAAGTCGCTGCATATGTTGAGGACTGCGAAGATCCCGACAGATTTCATTCGTTACCCGTTTTTGGGCATTTGTCAGTTCAAAAGGCAGCTTTTGAGTAAATTCTTTTAATTTTTGGACATCATAAAGGATCTCCAAGCCATTCTTTTCTGCTTTTTCTGCTTTTTTCAATCCTTGAAGACGCATTTGAAATAAAAAGAATTCTTCAAAAACGACACGTCGTTTGGCTTGGTGATTTTCTTCGTGGTTTTTCGGAAAGTGCATACTTCTTACAGCGGAAGCTCGGTCAAGTAGTCGATATTTCTCCACAAGGCTGTTCGGCAGGTTTTCTTCGATCAATGTGCCGTATTCTTGAAACCCTTTTTTGATTAGATCAACTAATGTCGTTTGACGAATCGATTTATTGACGTGATATATCGGCGAAAAGTCATCCATTGTTTGAGAACCTAAAATCTTCATCCCGTTCAAGGCTTTACGCTTTGCATCCCATTTACCGTATACAGCGATTTCCTCCGATAAAATGACTTTTTCTTTTAGATAAGGTTGATTAAAAAAAGAAACGTTGAACACATCATGTTCTTGCATCATACGAAATTGCAATCGGCTTTTTTTATAACCAAATCGATTCATCACAGGAGGAGAGACTACGATTCCTTTCAAAGTAACCTTTTCTTGATCTTGGATCTCGTTTAGATTTCTTTCCTGAATATCTTCGTAGCGAAAAGGATAATAAGTCAGTAAGTCTTCAATCGTTTGGATGCCCAAGCTGGCAAGACTAGCTGCTCTTTTTTCTCCGACTCCTGCCAGCATAGTGATTGGATCATCTAAAGAACGCATATGTTTTTTCCTCCCTCCTTTAACAAAAAAAGGACTTGGTCAGTGATCATACCTGATCACTAACCGAAGGCCTTTTATGAATGAATACTGTGTTAGAAAGATATTCTGTCACAGGAATTATTCAGCAGAAAATAGATAAGGATAGACAGGCTGATCTCCTTGGTGGATCTCGATTTCCAAATCAGGATGTTTTTCTGTTAGTTTCTCAGCAAATTCATTTGCTTGTTCAACTGTTCCTTCATCACCTGCTAAGATCGTTACGATCTCTGTGTCCTCATTGATCATTTGTTCTAGTGTACTTAACGCTGTTGCTGTGATATCTGGGTTAGAGATCATGATTTTGCCATCGATCATGCCTAAAAAGTCGCCTTCTTTGATCTCTACACCGTCGATTGAGGTATCTCTGATTGCGTGAGTGACTTGACCACTTACGACGCTAGACAACATTTCTGTCATCGTTTCTTTGTTTTCTTCTAAAGAAGCTTGATCATTGAATGAAAGCATAGCCGTCAATCCTTGAGAAATCGTTCTTGAAGGAACAACTGCTACTGGGATATCTGCTACTTCTGCCGCTTGATCAGCTGCCATGAAGATGTTTTTGTTGTTCGGTAAGACAATCACTTTATCTGCGTTCACTTCTTGGATTGCTTTAACGATGTCTTCCGTACTTGGGTTCATTGTTTGCCCACCGCTGATAACATAATTAGCGCCTAAACTTTCAAACAGCTCTTGGACGCCTTTACCAGCAGCGATTGCTACGATACCATACGGGATACGTGGTGTTTCTTTTTTCGCAAACTCGTTCACTTCTTCATCGTGTTCCAAAATCGTCTCATGCTGCAAGCGCATGTTGTCGACTTTGATTTTGACTAATGAACCGAATTTTTGTCCATAGTTCAAGACTTCTCCTGGGTTTTCTGTATGCACATGGACTTTGATGATCTCGTCATCATTGACCACAAGTAAAGAATCTCCAATACCATCTAAATAGTTACGGAATTCTTCGTAGTCGAACGTGCTATCAACAGTAGGTCCTTCACCGATTTTCACCATGATTTCTGTACAATAACCAAAATGGATATCTTCTGTCGCCATTTGTCCTTGGACACTGCGATGGTGCTCTGCATTGACCATATCATCCATTTCTGCTGGAGAAGGTTCATATGTTTCATCCGCTTGGAATTCTCCATTCAATGCGCTTAAAAAGCCCTCATAAACAAACAGCAACCCTTGTCCTCCACTGTCTACAACACCGACTTCTTTTAGGACTGGAAGCAAGTCTGGGGTTTTCGCTAAAGCACGTTGTGCTCCTTTTACAACAGCTGTCATCACTTCAACGACATCGTCTGTACTCTTCGCTTTCTTTTCTCCAGCTTTTGCTGCTTCTCTAGCTACTGTCAAAATCGTTCCTTCTACTGGTTTCATTACTGCTTTATACGCAGTTTCAACACCATGAGTGAATGCTGCAGCAAGATCAGAAGCATTTAATGAGACAACATCTGGAATTTGCTTAGAAAATCCTCGGAACAATTGAGACAAAATAACGCCGGAATTTCCGCGCGCACCCATCAGCAATCCTTTTGAAAGCATTGCTGCTAATTCTCCTACTTTTTCTGAGGTTGAATCTACTACTGCCTTCGCTCCACTAGTCATAGATAGATTCATATTTGTTCCCGTATCGCCATCTGGCACAGGGAATACATTTAATGAATTGACGTATTCTGCATTTACTTGCAGACGATTCGCACCAGCCTGCACCATTTCCTGGAACTGGCTTGCACTTATTTCTGTTACACTCACCTAGATAATCCTCCTTCAGATCGACTGCTGAGTTATCAGCCAGTCTCCTGCCTAGTCTGGCAGTACACGAACACCTTGTACAAAGACATTAACCGAATTGGCAGCTACGCCTAATAATGCCTCTAGATTGTATTTCACTTTTTCTTGGACGTTGCGAGAAACTTCAGAGATTTTCGTACCATAGCTGATAATCGTATAAACATCTACAGCAATACCATTATCTTCTTGGCGGACAACTACTCCTCTTGAGTAATTTTCTTTACGCAAAATCTCAGTAATATTATCTTTAATTTGATTTTTGCTGGCCATTCCTACAACACCGAACACATCTGTCGCGGCGCCACCAACAACTGTTGCAATTACATCATTGGTAATTTCAATGGTTCCAGCTGACGTTTGAATTTTTACAGCCATGAATGAGCCTCCTTAACGGGTAAAATACTCCCATTTTTCTTCTATCATATTTTATCATAGCGCAACTTGAAATAAAAGGCAGTTACCCAAAGTACTCAAAAACCTTGCAAAATTTCAGGTATAACCCTGTTTAATTTACAATTATTCTTCACAAATGTCAATTGTATCCATGAAAATGTACTTGCAAATTTCCAATCTATATGATATGTTAGTCTGGTATGAGCTGAATTATTCTATTGCTCCAAATCAAGGCAAAGGAGGAAATTACCATGGCAAAAGTTTGTTACTTTACAGGTCGCAAGACAAAAAGTGGAAACAACCGTTCACACGCTATGAACTCAACAAAACGTACTGTTAAACCTAACTTACAAAAAGTTCGCGTTATGGTCGACGGAAAACCTAAAAAAGTTTGGGTGTCAACTCGTGCTTTGAAATCAGGAAAAGTTGAACGCGTTTAATTGAATGATACTTGGACCGTTCAGATAGTGAACGGTTTTTTATTTAATAAAAATTTTGGTGGGTGGAATTTTTGATTCCTCCCCTTTTTTTGTGTTTATTTTTGTTATACGAACAAATTGTGAAGTTATTTATTCCCAAATTTTATTTTTTTATGAAAACTAGACTCTTTTTAAGCAGAGAAAAACAAGGATATGATAAACTAAATACAACTTCATAGAAATTTGGTGGAAAATAAATATGAAAAAAAACTTAAAGTCATTCTTTAGAGAAAACGGACGCTACGCAGCAGCTAGTTTCCTGATTCCGTTTTTGATTTTAGCACTTGTTTATTTAAGTATCGGGATCTATCCCGGGAGCAGCAGAAGTATTTTGGCAAGTGATGCCTTTTCACAATTTTCTAATTTTCATGCAAGCTTCCGAAATGTCCTTCTTGGAAAGCAAAGTATTTTCTATACATGGAATGCTTCTCTGGGCTTGAATTATCTGTCTTTGATTTCTTATTATCTCGGCGGAATCTTCACGCCACTGGTTTTCTTCTTTCCAAACCAGATGATGCCAGATGCACTTTATATTCTGACTTTGCTTAAAGTCGGCTGTGCCGGATTAGCTTTTTGGTTTCTTGCACGCACATTCAAGATTCCTCGCTGGGGGCATGTTGCACTTAGCGTCAGTTACGCATTGATCTCATTCATCACTGCACATTCGGAGATCATCATGTGGCTGGATGCATTTGTTTATCTTCCATTAGTGATTTTGGGGATTCATCGTGTCATGGATCTGAAACGGCCGAAACTTTTATTCATCAGCTATTTACTCTTGTTTCTATCCAGTTTTTATATGGGCTTTATGATTGGTGTCTTTTCTTTCTTATATTTTATTGCCCGTCTATTGACAAACTGGTCAGAATACAAAAAATCGATTGTTCCTTATGGGATCACTTCTTTACTGGCAGGCGGCGCTTCAATGATCATTGTATTGCCAGCAGTACTGGATCTTCGGTCAAATGGCGAAGCATTGAGTCAAATCACTACGTTGAAAACAGAAGCGACTTCTTATCTGGATCTGATCATGAAAAACATGATTGGTGTTTATGACACCACAAAATACGGTTCGATTCCGTTCATTTATGCAGGCCTGCTTCCGCTGGTCCTTTGCTTGTTTTATTTTGCTAGTCGGAAAGTACCGTTAAAAAATAAGTTTTTGTACGGTAGTCTTTTCGCCATACTTATCGCAAGTTTTTATCTTGTTCCATTGAATTTGTTTTGGCATGGTATGCATGCACCGAATATGTTTTTATTCCGTTATGCCTATCTGTTCTCTTTCTTAGTTCTCCTGCTTGCAGGAAAAGGATGGGAAAAGATAGAACAAGACGATCGTGGGCTGTTGTTAGGAATCATTTTGGTCGTAGCTGCTCTCTTTGCGGTGGCATGGGGCATCAAACCTGAAGGAAGCTACACCTATGTGACGATGACTTCCTTTGTATTGACAGTTGTTTTCTTAGGGATCTATGCTTTTGCTGTGGGATTTTATCAGCATAAAAAACTTTCCTTCAACCATCTAAGTATATTGTTGTTATTGATCATGTTTGCTGAGGCTCTAGTCAATACGAACAGCATGATCCATGGTATCCTTGATGATTGGAATTATGCTTCCCGCAGTTTGTATACGGATCCTTATCCTGACTTGAAAGCTCTTGTAAATGAAACAAAAGAAGATTCTGACTCGTTTTACCGCTTGGAAAATCTGGATCCGGTATCGCCAAATGATTCGATCAACTACGGTTACAGTGGCATCAGCTTGTTTTCTTCTATAAGAAATCGTAATTCTTCCTCTTATCTGGATACATTAGGGTTCCGTTCAAGAGGGACAAATTTAAATATCCGTTACAATAATAATACTTTGCTGATGGATGGCTTTACAGGAATCAAATACAACATTTCTAAGAACGAAAGCACGTTCAGCAAATATGGCTTCCGCCAAGCTGGTCAAAGCGGCGGCTATACACTGTATCAGAATGTCAATGCATTGCCACTGGCATTTACCGCACCGTTATCCGTTAATGATATTGAGCAGCCCGTAACAGATAATTTAACTAGTCAGACAAACTTGATCAATACATTATCTGGTCTAAATGAACAGTATTTTACATTCTATACGCCTACTTTGAAGAATCAGTTAAATACGACGATCACAAAAACAACGACTGGTGTGACTTATTCAGAGACGGCAGATAATCAACCGAAAGAGCTCACATGGGAAGTCCATGTACCTGCAAATACACAAGCTTACTTAAGTTTGTTCCCAACCAATTTTGCACAATTAGAAAGTTCTAGTGCAACGATCACTGTCAATGGTACATCGAGGAAAACGCAAATCAATATTTCTGGACAATACTATGATCTTGGCTATTATCCCCAAGAGACAACGGTGACATTTACTGCAAGTTTTTATGGGACGAAAGAAGTAAGTTTCATGGAGCCGAAAGTCGTTGGTCTAGATGTTGTAGCCTATCAAGCCGCAATGAATCAGATCAAAGAAAAAGGTGTCGAAATGGAAGCCTCTGGCAGAAAAGCTTCTGGAACTGTAGATACCGCAGAAGATTCTATGTTGGTGACAACTATTCCTTACGACAAAGGATGGAAAGCCGAAATCGATGGGAAGCCAGTCAAAGTCAGCAACTTCAAAAACGCATTCTTGATGCTAAAAGTTCCAGCAGGTAAACACACGGTTACTTTCAGCTACTTGCCTGAAGGATTTATGATAGGTGCAATCCTTTTTGTACTATGTATTGCATTGTTTATTCTCTATGTCTGGTACCTTGACCGCAATCGCCCCTTTTATGGCACGATTGATCCAACAATAGAAGAAAAACCGCGAAATACACACAGAAGAAGACGAAGAAAATAAAGAAACGATGGAACCTGTTCAGACTGTCCGCATCGCGGGCAATCAAAACAACGTTCCATCGTTTTTTGGTTACAAAAAAGTAGTGTGGCAAAAAGAAGGTTCACTTATCCATGCTTCGTTCACACGTTGTGATATTCATCAAACGCGAGAAGCTGTTTTTTGAAATTGCTCCTTGTGACTCAGAGTTAAACGGCAGGATCACGACCTCTTTCTTAAACGGTGTTCAATCAGCTGTCCTTCGGTATTAGCTCAACAAACGGCAAAATATGAGGAACTATTTTTCCGTTTGTTTCTCTAATACTCAGGTCAAAACGCTGATTTCACAACCTCTTCCTTAAACGGTGTTCAAAAGCTTGCATCTGCGGCAATAAGCCCAACCAAACGAAAAATAGGAGGAGCTATTTTGGTTTGGCTGTTCTTATTGCTTGATGCAGGGCAGCTTTTTCACAACCTCTTATTCATATTTCACTTCATACAAATAAAGTCCTTCAGGGTGTGCTGTAGGTCCTGCTGCATTACGATCTTTTTTCGCAATAATCGCTGGGAGACTATCTTCAGGCAATCGGCCATTACCAATTTTCAATAGCGTTCCTACTAAGATACGTATCATCTTATACAAGAAGCCATTTCCCCTAAAAGTAAACAACAATTCGTCTTTTGTTTCATTGACCTCCATCTTAGCCTCATAGATCGTACGTACTTTATCCTCTATCGAGCTTCCTGATGCGCAAAAAGAGGTGAAATCGTGGGTCCCCAATAAATCAGGTAGTGCCCGCTGAATTTTTTCCAAATCAAGTGGGTAAGGATAATAACTGGCATAATGACGTCGAAAGGGACTGCGTGGCTTGCCTATATCCACTCTAAATTGATAAGTTTTTTCTTTGACCAAATATCTTGCATGGAATTCTTCTGAAACGATTTCTACTTGTCTTACAGCGATATCCTCTGGTGACTGGGTATCTAACGCAAAACGCATTCGTTCTAACGGGCGTTCTTCTGGATAATCAAAATGGATCACTTGCCCGATTGCATGTACTCCGGCATCTGTCCTTCCCGAACCAAAGACCGTGATTTCTTTCCCGTTTGCTATTTTTTGTAATGTTTTTTCTACTTCTTCTTGAACAGTACGTCCATTTGGCTGTTTCTGGAACCCATTGAAATTTGTTCCGTCGTATGCAATGATTGCTTTGTAACGTACCATGGTTTTCTCTCCTTTGTTTCTAAAAAGTTGTCTAGAAATAGTGGTTTTTCCAGATAATGTTGTTTGTTCTTTTTTTCAAATAAAAGAAAGAGGCCTGTGACATTAGTCTGCCACAGACCCTAATGTTTCTTGTCATACACTGCTCGCATACTTTCTTGCAAATAGATTAGCAAGAAAAAGGATAGATAGCGGTCCACTGAACGTTTATCCTCTTAAAAAGATCAGTAGCACGGTTAATAGTATAAAAGCAATGATAACCATCGTGTCTCTATTATGCCAATGCAAGACACGATATTTCGTTCTTCCTTCCCCGCCCTTGTAGCCCCTTGCTTCCATAGCGGTCGCAAGATCTTCCGCTCGGTTGAAACTGCTGACAAATAAAGGAATCAGCAAAGGAATGACTGCTTTCATTTTCTGAACTAGATTGCCTTCACCAAAGTCAACACCACGCGCGCGCTGAGCGTTCATGATCTTTTCTGTTTCATCCATCAATGTAGGCACAAAACGAAGAGCAATCGACAGCATCAAAGAAATTTCGTGGACTGGGAACCGTACGGCTTTCAATGGTCGAAGCAAGTACTCAATCGCATCAGATAATTCCAAAGGCGGTGTAGTAAGCGTGAGCAGCGTCGACATAAAAATAATCAACACGAATCGGCAGAAAATAAAGAGACCGTTCATCACACCAAATTCAGTGATATGGAAAACACCCCAACTCCAATAAGTTTCTCCGCCACTAGTAAACAAGACTTGCAAAGCTACAGTAAAGAGGATCAGCCAAATCAATGGGCGAATACCTCGGATAAAAAATTTCAAGTCTACTTTTGATAAGAAGACAGAAAATAATGTGAAAACTGCCAATACAAGATATGTTTCCCAATTATTTGCTAAAAAAATGATACCGATAAAATAAAAACTGGCTAATAATTTGGCTCGGGGATCCAATCGATGGATCAAGGAATCTCCTGGCATATAACGGCCAAATATCAATTTATTCATCATGGGCATTTCCTCCAGCAGAATGGACGATGGCGTCTGCTAATTCTTCAGCTGTCAAAGGTAAGGTAGTGAAGTCCATCCCTTTAGCCATTAATTCTTCTGCAAATTCTGTGGCAGTAGGTACACCTAACTGTTTTTCTTTTAGCCATTCGATGTTTTGAAAAACCTCTTTGGGCTGCCCGCTATTAACGATTCGCCCCTTCTCCAGCACATAGACATAGTCTGCAAAATTGGCTACATCATCCATTAAATGCGTCACTAAAACAATAGTAATCTGCTGTTTCTTATGAAGACGCCAAAACATCTCCATCATTTCTTTTCTGCCCTGAGGATCAAGTCCTGCCGTTGGTTCATCCAATACAAGTACTTCAGGCTTCATGGCAAGCACACCAGCGATTGCTACTCTACGCATTTGCCCTCCTGAAAGTTCAAATGGTGAACGTTCCAAATAGCTTTCATCCAGTCCAACTTGTTCTAATGTTTCTTTTGCTAGTATCAGCGCTTCTTCTTCACTGACACCAAAGTTTTTAGGACCGAAGGCAATATCTTTTGCCACTGTTTCTTCGAATAGCTGTGCTTCTGGAAACTGAAAGACGATGCCGACTTTTTTTCGGATAGGCTTTAGATTTTTATTATCCGTATCTGGCTGAATGTCGCGTTCTCCAATATGGACGGTACCGCTTGTTGGCTTAACAAGCGCATTCAAATGTTGGAGTAAAGTTGATTTCCCGCTTCCGGTATGCCCTACTAATGCTGTATAACTGTTTTCTTTGATCGTCATATTGATGTCAAATAAGGCCCGTTGTTCAAATGGTGTATTCGGCTGATAAGTAAAGTCTACTTGTTCAAAACGGATGTCCATAACCAATCCACCATCCTTTCTTCTGTCATATATTCACTTGGCACATCTACCCCACGTTCTTTCAGTGCACGCTTTAGTTTTTCAGGAAATGGTAGATCTAGACCTAAATCGATCAGTTCAGGACCCGCAGAAAAGATTTCTTTTGGTGTACCTTCACGGACAAGTTCTCCTTGCCTCATCACTAGTACCCGATTGGCATTAGCTGCCTCATCAATATCATGAGTGATAGATATAACGGTCAATTGACTTTCTTCTTTGATCTTCTTGATCGTAGAAATCACTTCTTCACGGCCTTCTGGATCTAGCATACTTGTTGCTTCATCTAAAATAATGATATCAGGTCGTAAGGCAACCACGCCGGCAATAGCAACACGCTGTTTTTGTCCTCCTGATAAACGAGCAGGCTCGCGTGTAGCAAACTCAGCCATTCTAACTTTCTCAAGTGCATCTTTCACACGTATCAGCATTTCTTCTCTGGGAATCCCTTGATTTTCAAGACCAAACGCAACGTCATCTTCTACTGTCGAACCAACGAACTGATTGTCTGGATTTTGAAAAACCATTCCAACCATTTGCCGGATTGTCCAAATGTTTTCTTCATCCAATACTTGATTTCCGACTTTCACGACCCCTGATTCTGGCAGAAGTAGCCCATTGATTGTTTTGGCAAGTGTCGATTTTCCTGAACCGTTGTGTCCAATAATAGCGATCCACTCACCTTTATCAATTGTAAAGGAGACATCTTTCAATGCGGGGCGAAGATCATCTGGCTGGTATTTGTAATTTATTTTCTCTAATTCAATAATTGGCTCCATGATTACTCCTTCTTCATCCTAAAGTTCCTACTAACACTATCAAAAAAAGACAAAATTTTCAATTATTTCTCGCTTAAAATGTTTTTTTATGCCTTCAAGCAGAGCTGTCATGACAGTTAATTGAAGGTATAAAAAAACACTTTATGATGAGTGCTTACTCCCCAAGCGATATTCGCTTGAGGAGCAGCGCTGAGCTAGACTCGGAAAAATATCTTCCAACATCATAACACTCTAAAAGAATCATCTATAAAGTGATGTTATTAGTGTGATTTTAGACAAGTTCTAAGACAACCATTGGTGCACCATCACCGCGTCTTGGTTCTGTCTTCAAAATGCGTGTGTATCCGCCTTGACGTTCTGCGTAACGAGGTGCAATATCGTTGAATAGTTTTTGTAAAGCTGATTCAATGACGATGTCCTCATTTTCTTCACGCACGCTGGCAACTTCATTACGTACGAAAGCCGCAGCTTGACGACGTGCATGCAAATCTCCGCGTTTACCTAAAGTGATCATTTTTTCTGCAGTTGAGCGAACTTCTTTCGCACGAGCTTCAGTAGTCACAATACGTTCGTTGATTAATAAATCAGTTGTTAAATCACGCAACATCGCTTTACGTTGGCTAGATGTGCGTCCTAGTTTACGATAACTCACGTTGGTTTCCCTCCTTCGTAAAAGGTTTTAATCTTCTTTACGTAAACCTAAACCTAAGTCGTGCAATTTTGCTTTAACTTCTTCTAATGATTTACGTCCTAAGTTACGGACTTTGATCATTTCAGGCTCAGATTTATTTGTAAGTTCTTGTACAGTATTGATTCCTGCACGTTTCAAACAATTGTAAGAGCGAACAGACAAGTCTAACTCTTCGATCGTCATTTCCAACATTTTTTCTTTTTGTGTTTCTTCTTTTTCGACCATGATTTCAGCATTTTTTGCTTCATCAGTTAAGTTCACAAAAATATCCAAATGTTCAGTCATGATTTTCGCAGATAAACTCATTGCTTCCAACGGTTCGATTGAACCATCTGTCCAAATCTCCATCGTCAATTTATCAAAATCTTCACGGTGTCCAACACGTGTGTTCTCAACTTGATAGTTCACACGACGAACAGGTGTGTAGATTGAATCGACTGGAAGAACGCCAATTGGCATATCTTCTTTTTTATTTTCATCTGCTTGAACATAACCACGTCCAGGTTTCACTGTTAAGCGAGCATGGAACGTAGCTCCTTCAGAGACACTACAGATGTACATATCTTTGTTAAGAATTTCTACATCACTATCAACGATAATATCGCCAGCAGTTACTGTAGCAGGTCCGGTAATATCGATTTCAAGGGTTTTTTCTTCTTGGCCATACATTTTCAGCGCTAAGCCTTTAATGTTCAAGATGATTTGAGTGACGTCTTCTCTAACACCTTTGATGGTAGAGAATTCATGCAGTACACCATCGATTTGAATATTAGTGATGGCAGCACCTGGCAAAGAAGATAATAAAATACGACGTAGGGAATTCCCTAAAGTAGTCCCATACCCTCTTTCAAGAGGTTCAACGATGAACTTGCCATAATCTTTTTCTTCATCAATTTTTGCGATTCTTGGTTTTTCGAACTCAATCATTCTTATCTTTACCCCTTTCAAAACGAAAAGTGTCTTGTTCAATGACGTTACTGATAAAACTCAAAATGAGCGGCACTCATTAAACACGACGGCGTTTTGGAGGGCGGGCACCATTATGAGGAACTGGAGTCACGTCACGAATTGCAGTCACTTCTAAACCTGTAGCTTGTAATGAACGAATTGCTGCTTCACGTCCAGAACCAGGTCCTTTAACTGTTACTTCAACAGTCTTTAATCCGTGTTCCATTGCTGCTTTTGTAGCAGTTTCTGCTGCCATTTGAGCGGCAAAAGGAGTTGATTTTTTGCTTCCTTTGAAACCTAATGAACCAGCTGATGACCACGCTAATGCATTTCCGTGAGTATCAGTGATCATGATGATAGTGTTATTGAATGTAGAATGGATATGTGCAATACCTGCTTCTATATTCTTCTTCACACGGCGTTTACGATTCACTTTTTTTGCTGCCATGAAGTTTTAACCTCCTTCACTTAAGAATTATTTTTTCTTGCCAGCGATAGCGCGAGCTGGGCCTTTACGAGTACGTGCATTGTTTTTCGTGTTTTGTCCACGAACAGGCAATCCACGGCGATGACGGATTCCACGGTAAGAACCGATTTCCATCAAACGTTTGATGTTCAAGTTCACTTCACGACGAAGATCCCCTTCAACTTTTAATTTATCTACTTCTGCACGGATAGCATCTGTTTGTTCATTCGTTAATTCACGAACGCGAACATCTTCAGATACACCAGCATCAGCTAAGATCTTTTTAGCAGTAGTGTTACCAATACCATAGATATAAGTAAGTGAAACTACCACACGTTTATCACGAGGAATATCTACTCCTGCAATACGAGCCATATTTATAGCACCTCCAATTATCCTTGACGTTGTTTATGTTTTGGATTTGCTGGGCAAATCACCATAACGCGTCCTTTACGACGAATTACTTTACAATGTTCGCACATTGGTTTTACTGATGGTCTTACTTTCATGATAATACCTCCTGTAGTTTTACGGAGTACAATTATTTAAAGCGATAAGTAATACGGCCACGGTTAAGATCGTATGGAGACAATTCAACCGTTACTTTGTCACCAGGTAAGATACGGATATAATGCATACGAATTTTACCTGAAACAGTAGCAAGAACTTGGTGTCCGTTTTCTAGTTCAACTTTAAACATTGCATTCGGCAAAGTTTCGACGACTGTACCTTCGACTTCAATCATATCTTCTTTTGCCACGCACAGTACCTCCTTGTACTTGTTTCGCATTTTCACACGATAAAATGGCGGAAACTGCAGTTCCCACCTCAAAATTCTCAAAATGGATCATCTAGAGGATTCTCTAGAAGTCGGACTGACATATTCTATCATAATTTATTGAACTTGACAAGAGTAACTGCATAATGCAAGTCGGCTACGGGCAATCGTGCTATTTTTCAATGATTTTTTGTACATCTGCAAATACAGCATCGATTTCACGAGCACCATCAATAGTGTTTAGCAAACCTTGTTCTTTATAATAAGCCAAGATTGGTTCACTATTTTTGATGTTGATAGCCAGACGATTTTTAACCGTCTCAGGTTTATCATCTTCTCTTTGATAGAATTCATGCCCACCGCAACGATCACATGTGTCTTCAACTTTTGTAGGGTTGAAAATTTTATGGTAAGTTGCTCCACAATTGCTGCAGATAAATCGGCCGGCTAGACGTTCGACCAAGATTTCTTCACCAACATGGATATCGATGACAGCATCAATTTTTTTATTCAAATCTTTTAGCATTGCGTCCAGAGCTTTTGCTTGATCTAGTGTACGTGGAAAGCCATCTAATAAGAAGCCTTTCTCTGTATCTGGTTCAGCTAGTCGCTCTTTCACGATTCCATTTGTTACTTCATCAGGAACTAATGCACCTTTATCCATATAAGACTTTGCTTCCAGGCCAAGAGCTGTTTCGTTTTGCATCGCTGCGCGGAACATATCTCCTGTTGAGATGTGCGGAATACCATAAGCGTCAATGATTTTTTCAGCTTGTGTTCCTTTACCTGCGCCTGGCAGCCCCATTAAAATGAGGTTCATTGTTTTCCCTCCTAATAAATGTGTGAGAACGTGTGTTGAGGAAGAACCTCAACACGCTTTCTTACTCAATGAATCCAACATATTTACGTTTCAGCATTAAGCCTTCTAACTGTTTCGCAGTTTCTAAAGCTACACCGATAACGATCAGTAAGCTTGTACCGCCTAATCCGATTGATTGTGGAAGATCCCAAACTATTTGAGCAATGATTGGAAGCAATGCCACTAAACCAAGGAAGACTGCACCAACTGTACTTAAACGCATCAGTAATCTTGAGACATACTCTTCAGTCCCCTTACCAGGGCGTACGCTTGGTATATAACTTCCTTGCTTTTGCAAGTTTTCCGCTAATTTCTCAGGGTTTACTTGTACAAAGGCGTAGAAGAAAGTGAAGGCAACGATCAGAATCGTATAAATCGTAGCACCAGGTGCTGTATTATAGTTAAAGATCTCCATCATCACTTTATACCAGTTTTCAGAACCGAATCTACCACTCAATGCTTGTAAAACAGCATTTGGCGTAGCAATAAACGAACTAGCAAAGATAACTGGAATAACTCCAGCTGCATTTACTTTCAACGGCAGATAGCTGCTTGTAGGCGCGCCAGCGACACGTTTCGTATATTGGATCGGGATCTTGCGTTCAGCTTGTTGGAAAAATGTTACGAATGTCACGATCAATAAGACCGCTACTAATAAAATGGCCACAAAAATAGCAGATTTCCATATGTCTGAAGGATCGATATTTATAAAGTAATCTTCATAAATTTCTCTGATACTTTCAGGCAATCTAGAAATGATACCTGCAAAAATGATCATTGATACGCCATTTCCGATACCTTTTTCTGTGATCTGTTCTCCTAGCCAAGTAACAAACATCGTACCGGCTGTTAGAATCAAACCAATCGTTACGTAAGTTGCTACGTTAGGATTATTCACGAAACCTAATTGAGCGTATTGATTGAATCCAGCAGTGATACCGACAGATTGGATAAATGCCAATACTAATGTCAGATATCGAGTGGCTTGATTCAATTTTTTACGACCAACTTCCCCTTGTTTCGACCATTCAACAAATCGAGGCACGATGTCCATTTGAAGAAGCTGAATGACGATAGAAGCAGTAATGTATGGTGAAACCCCCATTGAGAAAATGGAGAAGTTTTGCATCGCACTACCACTTACCAAGTTCAACATGTTGAAAAATGGCAAAGAAGAAAGGTTTTGCAATGAAGCAGCATTTACGCCTGGTACAGTGATATGTGCACCTAGGCGAAATACAAACAACACAAATACAGTAAATAGGATTTTCGATCTAATGTCTTTCACTTTAAAAGCATCTTTTAATAGTCTAAACATTAGATCACCTCGATTGATCCACCAGCCGCTTCAATTGCTTCTTGAGCTGCTTTAGAGAATTTTGCTGCTTTCACAGTTAATTTCTTGTTTAGTTCCCCGTTAGCTAATACTTTGATTCCAGCTTTTTCGTTTTTCACGATTCCAGCTTCAACTAAGGCAACAGGAGTTACTTCAGCTCCGTCTTCAAAGCGGTTCAATACATCAAGATTGATGACTGCATAGTCTTTACGGTTCACGTTTGTGAATCCTCGTTTTGGTAAACGACGGAACAATGGTGTTTGTCCCCCTTCAAATCCTAAACGCACACCACCGCCTGAACGGGCTTTTTGTCCTTTTTGTCCGCGTCCGGCAGTTTTTCCGTTACCAGATGAAGTACCACGACCAACACGGTTACGTACTTGGCGTGAACCTTCAGCAGGTTTTAATTCATGAAGTTTCATAGGTTTGGCACCTCCTTAATATTCTAGTTCTGATTTTTTTAATTAAACTTCTTCAACGTCCACTAGGTGAGAAACAGTATTGATCATGCCTTTAATTGCTTCATTAGAAGGCTTAACCACTGAACTGTTAATCTTTGTAAGACCTAACGCTTTAACTGTATCGCGTTGGTTTTGAGGACGTCCGATAATACTGCGTTTTAAAGTAACTTTTAATTCAGCCATTATTGTTGTCCTCCTTATCCGATTAATTCTTCAACTGATTTGCCGCGAAGTTCTGCAACTTCTTCTGCACGTTTCAATTGTTTCAAACCTTCAACTGTTGCGCGAACAACGTTGATTGGTGTATTTGAGCCTAAAGATTTAGAAGTGATATCTGCTACCCCAGCTAATTCTAATACGGCACGAACTGGTCCGCCAGCAGCAACCCCAGAACCTTCTACAGCAGGTTTCATTAGGATTCTACCACCACTAAAAGCACCGATTACTTCGTGTGGGATTGTTGAACCAACCATAGGTACTTCAACTAAGTTTTTCTTCGCATCTTCAATTGCTTTACGGATTGCTTCAGGAACTTCTTGAGCTTTACCTGTACCAAATCCTACGTGTCCGTTTTTGTCACCGACAACAACTAAAGCAGCAAAACGTAGACGACGTCCACCTTTAACAACTTTTGTTACACGGTTAATTGCAACAACGCGGTCTTCTAATTCCAAATGTTTTGGATCGATATAAACCATGAATGGTATTCCTCCTTCTTCTAAAATTCTAGTCCATTTTCGCGAGCAGCTTCAGCTAAAGCTTGCACACGGCCATGGTAAAGGTATCCACCACGGTCAAAGACTACTACTTTAATGCCTTTTTCAGCTGCACGTTCAGCAACTAGTTTACCGACAGCTTGTGCTGCTTCTGTTTTTGTTCCACCTGAAATTTCTTTATCCAAGGTAGAGGCACTTGCTAGCGTTACACCCGCTACGTCATCAATAATTTGAGCGTAGATGTTTTTGTTAGAACGAAAAACGTTCAAGCGTGGGCGCTCAGCAGTACCAGAGATATTGTTACGTACACGACGATGTCTCTTTTGACGTGTTTTGTTCTTATCTGGTTTTGTAATCACAATTGTCACCTCTTTATTTTTATTGTACTACTATTTCAAGCAGTAAATACGTTTCGAAAAATAGAAGCTGCGGCACAAGTTAAAGTTTATTTTTTTGAAGGTAAACTTCAGCCAAATGCCTTTTTCCTGCTGCTGGCTTCTATGCAATTTTTCTAAACGATTATTTACCAGTTTTACCTTCTTTACGGCGTACATATTCGCCAACATAACGAATACCTTTACCTTTATAAGGTTCTGGAGGACGAGTTCCGCGAATATTTGCAGCTAATTCGCCAACTTCTTCTTTGTTCGCACCTTTAACAATTACTTGTGTGTTAGCTGGTACTTCAACAGTTACTCCAGCTGGTGGTGTGATTTCTACTGGATGTGAGTAACCAACGTTCAATACAAGTTTTGATCCTTGTAATTGTGCACGGTACCCAACCCCGATTAATTCTAACGCTTTTTGGAAACCTTCGCTGACACCTACAACCATGTTGTTGAAGTTCGCACGAGTTGTTCCATGAATTGTTTTCATTTCTTTACTGTCGTTTGGACGAGTGAAAGTCACTTCGTTTCCTTCGATATTCATTTTGATATCTGCTGAGAAAGTACGAGTCAATTCACCTTTTGGTCCTTTAACTGTAACGTTGTTTCCTTCTTGAGTAACTGTTACTCCTTCAGGGATAACAACGACTTTATTTCCGATACGGCTCACTTAAAGACACCTCCTTGTAGATTCTACTTGATTACCATACGTAAGCGATAACTTCGCCGCCGATATTTTTTTCACGAGCTTCTTTATCAGTGACAACACCTTCAGAAGTCGAAATGATTGCGATACCTAAACCGTTCAATACTTTTGGTACTTCGTCAGCTTTGACATAAGCACGCAAACCTGGTTTAGAGATACGTTTTAAGTTTGTGATAACACGTTCGCCGTTTTTACCAAATTTTAGGAAAACACGGATCACGCCTTGTTTGTCATCTTCGATGTATTCAACATCACGAACGAAACCTTCACGTTTCAAGATTTCAGCGATGTCACGTTTAATTTTTGATGCAGGTACTTCTAAAGACTCATGTTTAACCATGTTTGCGTTACGGATACGAGTTAGAAAATCTGCAATTGGATCTGTCATGACCATTGATCTTTTACCTCCTTCTTATGCGAATTTACTTTTTACCAGCTAGCTTTCTTCACGCCGGGAATTTGACCTTTATAGGCAAGTTCGCGGAAGCAAATACGGCAAAGATGGAACTTACGATAAACTGAATGTGGACGTCCGCAACGTTCGCAACGAGTATAAGCTTGTGTTGAAAATTTTGCAGGACGTTTGTTTTTAGCAATCATTGATTTTTTAGCCACGTAGTTCGCCTCCTTTAATTATTTTTGGAATGGCATGCCTAATTGTGTCAACAACTCACGAGATTCTTCATCAGAGTTTGCTGTTGTTACAATAACGATGTCCATACCACGTACTTTATCTACTAAATCATAATCTACTTCTGGGAAGATCAATTGTTCTTTAATACCTAAAGTATAGTTTCCACGACCGTCAAAGGCTTTTTTACTTACACCATGGAAGTCACGTACACGTGGTAGTGAAACTGAAACCAATTTGTCTAAGAATTCGTACATTCTTTCTCCGCGCAATGTAACTTTTGCACCAATTGGCATTCCTTCACGTAAACGGAATCCAGCGATTGATTTTTTAGCTTTTGTAATCATTGGTTTTTGACCAGTGATCAAAGTTAATTCTTCAACTGCTTTATCTAAGTTTTTAGCGTTTGATACCGCATCACCAACACCCATGTTGATGACGATTTTTTCAACTTTAGGTGTTTGCATAACAGAGCTATAGTTAAATTTTTCCATCAATGATGGAGTTACTTCTTTAAGATATTTTTCTTTTAGGCGGTTCATTCAGTAAGACCCTCCTTCCTTAAACTTTTATTTATCTAAAACTTCACCGGTTTTTTTAGAAACACGGACTTTTTTGCCGTCTACTTCTTTGTAGCCAACTCGGCCAGCTACACCAGTAGAGTCAACCACCATCACGTTAGAAACATGAATTGGCGCTTCCATCTCAACAATTCCACCTTGAGGAGCAGCTTGAGAAGGTTTTTGGTGTTTTTTAACGACATTTACACCTTCGACAATAACTTTATCTTTTTTCGGGAACGCTGCTAGTACAACGCCTTCTTTGTTTTTGTCTTTTCCAGTGATAACTTTAACTTTATCGCCTTTTTTAACAAACATAACTGTTTCGCACCTCCTTTGATAAGTGTCTCAAGATTATAAAACTTCTGGTGCTAGTGAAACGATCTTCATGAAGTTGTTTTCACGTAGTTCACGTGCAACTGGCCCAAAGATACGTGTTCCACGAGGGCTTTTATCATCACGAATAATCACTGCAGCATTTTCATCAAATTTAATATATGAACCGTCTGTACGACGAGCTCCTGATTTTGTTCGAACGATAACGGCTTTAACGACGTCACCTTTTTTGACAACCCCACCTGGCGTTGCTTGTTTAACCGTAGCAACGATCACATCACCGATGTTAGCAGTTTTACGACCAGATCCACCAAGGACTTTGATCGTCAAAATTTCACGTGCGCCTGAGTTATCAGCGACTTTTAAACGACTTTCTGCTTGGATCACGTTGTGTATCCTCCTTTCAGATTTTGCATTCAATCTATATAGGAAAATCTCGTGTTATTAGATAATAACTGCTTCTTCGACTACTTCCAACAAACGGAAACGTTTTGTAGCTGATAATGGACGAGTTTCCATAATTCTCACGATGTCGCCAACTTTTGCTGTGTTGTTTTCATCATGCACTTTGTATTTCTTAGAATAGTTCATGCGTTTGCCATAGATAGGGTGGTTTTTCTTTGTTTCGACAGCAACGGTAATTGTTTTATCCATTTTGTCTGAAACCACGCGACCTTGATAAACTTTGCGTTGATTTCTTCCTTCAGTCATACGCTTAATGGCCTCCTTCCATAATTACTTAGCTTGTTCACGCAACACAGTTTTGATGCGTGCAATCGATTTACGTACTTCTTTAATACGTGCAGTGTTTTCTAATTGACCTGTTGCTAATTGGAATCTAAGATTAAACAATTCTTCTTTTAATTGTTTTTCTTGATCAAGCATTTCGGCAGTGGTTAATTCTCTGATTTCTTTAACCTTCATTCGATTCACCACCCATTTCCTCACGTTTTACGATCTTAGTTTTCATTGGTAATTTGTGAGAAGCTAGACGTAACGCTTCACGAGCTACTTCTTCAGGAACGCCTGCGATTTCAAACATGATTTTACCACGTTTTACTGGTGCAACCCATCCTTCAGGTGCCCCTTTACCAGAACCCATACGTACCCCAATTGCTTTGGCAGTATAAGATTTGTGAGGGAAAATTTTAATCCATACTTTCCCACCACGTTTCATGTAACGAGTCATTGCGATACGAGCAGCTTCGATTTGGCGGTTTGTGATCCAATGTGAATCAACAGCTTGCAAACCGTATTCACCGAATGCTACTTCTTTTCCGCCTTTAGCTTCCCCGCGCATTTTTCCGCGGAATTCACGACGGTGTTTTACACGTTTAGGTACTAACATGATTATTTCCCTCCTTTCTCAGTGTTTTTTTTAGTTGGAAGAATTTCTCCACGATAGATCCACACTTTAACTCCTAGTTTTCCGTATGTTGTATCTGCTTCTTCCCATGCGTAATCAATGTCCGCACGTAAAGTATGAAGAGGAACAGTTCCCTCTGAGTATCCTTCTGAACGAGCGATATCTGCTCCGTTTAGACGACCAGATACTTGAGTTTTGATCCCTTGAGCGCCAGCACGCATTGAGCGTTGGATCGCTTGTTTTTGAGCGCGACGGAAAGCAACACGGTTTTCTAATTGACGTGCGATTCCTTCACCTACTAATTTTGCATCTAGATCTGGTTTTTTGATTTCCACGATGTTGATGTGGATTCTTTTACCAGTTAATTTGTTTAATTCTTTTCTTAGGCTTTCGACTTCAGAACCGCCTTTACCAATAACCATACCTGGTTTAGCTGTGTGAATTGAAATGTTTACGCGACCTGTTGCACGTTCGATTTCAACTGTTGATACAGCAGCATCAGCAAGTTTAGTTGAAATAAATTTACGGATTCTTAAATCTTCGTGTAAGAACTCAGCATACTCTTTTTCAGCATACCATTTAGCATCCCAGTCGCGGATGATGCCTACACGCATTCCAATTGGATGTACTTTTTGACCCACTGATTATCCCTCCTTATTTTTCTGATACGACTACCGTGATATGACTTGTACGTTTGTTGATTGGAGAAGCTGAACCTTTTGCACGAGGACGGAAACGTTTCATTGTAGGTCCTTCGTTAACAAAAGCTTCGGTTACTACCAAGTTTTCAACATCTAAGTCAAAGTTATTTTCTGCATTCGCAACTGCTGACATCAATACTTTTTCAATGATTCCAGCAGATTTGTTTGGTGTGAATTTCAAGATTGAAATTGCATCTGCGACACTTTTACCTCTGATAAGGTCAATTACTAAACGGGCTTTTCGAGGTGAAGTGCGAACTGTTTTTGCAGTTGCTTTAGCTGATGTGATTTGTTCTGCCATTTGGATTTATCCTCCCCTCAAATTAGCGTTTCGTTTTCTTATCGTCAGCAGCATGTCCACGATAAGTTCTTGTAGGTGCAAATTCACCTAATTTGTGTCCTACCATGTCTTCTTGGATGTAAACTGGTACATGTTTACGTCCATCATAAACTGCGATGGTATATCCAACAAAACTTGGGAAAACTGTTGAACGGCGTGACCAAGTTTTGATAACTTTTTTCTTTTCAACCCCTGCTTGAGCTTCAACTTTTTTCATTAAATGCTCATCGACAAAAGGTCCTTTCTTTAAACTACGACCCATGGTGAACCTCCTCTCAAAATGTGCGACACATGGTCAAAGTAATTATTTATTTTTGCGACGACGAACAATAAGTTTGTCTGATTTAGCTTTTTTGTTACGAGTTTTGTAACCAAGAGCTGGTTGACCCCAAGGAGAAACTGGTGCTTTACGTCCGATAGGAGCTTTACCTTCACCACCACCGTGTGGGTGATCATTAGGGTTCATTACGCTACCACGTACAGTTGGGCGTTTACGCATCCAACGAGAGCGTCCAGCTTTACCGATGTTGATTAATTCGTGTTGTTCGTTACCTACAGAACCGATTGTTGCGCGGCATGCAGCTAAGATCATACGAACTTCACCAGAGTTCAAGCGGATCAATACGTATTTGCCTTCTTTACCAAGTACTTGAGCACTTGTACCAGCAGAACGGATCAATTGTCCACCTTTACCAGGTTTCATTTCAATGTTGTGGATAACAGTACCAACTGGAATGTTTTCTAATGGAAGAGCATTTCCGACTTTGATATCTGCTTCTGGACCTGAAACAAGTTTCATACCCACTTCTAGTCCTTTAGGTGCTAAGATGTAAGCTTTCACTCCATCTTCATAGTGTACTAACGCGATGTTAGCTGAACGGTTTGGATCATATTCGATCGTTTGAACAGTTGCAACAACGTTGTCTTTGTTACGTTTGAAGTCGATCACGCGATATTGGCGTTTGTGTCCGCCACCTTGATGACGTACAGTGATGCGGCCGTTGTTGTTACGTCCAGCATGGTTTTTCAATGGTTGTAACAATGATTTTTCAGGTGTTGATGTTGTGATTTCAGCAAAATCAGAACCTGTCATGTTACGACGACCATTTGAGGTAGGTTTGTACTTTTTAATCGCCACGTTTTTCCCTCCTAATTTAATGAGTTATCTATTAGTGCTTATTCAGCAGCTTCGAATAATTGGATTTCTTTTGAATCTTCAGTCAATGTAACGATCGCTTTGCGACGTTTTTTTGTATATCCTGCATATTTGCCCATACGTTTGAATTTCGCACGTACGTTCACGATGTTCACGTTTTTGACTTTAACGTCAAAAGCAGCTTCTACCGCTTGTTTTACTAAAGTTTTGTTTGCGCGAGTGTCCACTTCAAAAGTGTATTTCTTGTCATCCATGGCAAGCATTGATTTTTCAGTGATCACTGGGCGTTTGATTACGTCTAGTAAGTTCATTATGCAAGCACCTCCTCAATTTGAGTAAGAGCAGTTTGTGTTGCTAACACTTTTGTATTTGATACAACGTCTAGCACACTCACATTATCAGAAGTTACTACAGAAACGTTTGGTAAGTTACGTGCTGATAAAGCAGCAAAGTCGTTACCTTTTTCTAGAACAACCAATACTTTAGAGTCGATAGATAAGTTAGCAAGAACTTGTTTGAATTCTTTTGTTTTTGGTGCGTCGAAGTTCAAGCCTTCGATTGCTACCAAGTTGTTTTCAGCAACTTTTTCTGACAATACAGATTTCATTGCTAAACGACGAACTTTTTTAGGAAGTTTGTAGCTGTAAGAACGTGGTGTTGGTCCAAAGACTACGCCACCTCCACGCCATTGTGGTGAGCGGATAGATCCTTGACGTGCACGACCTGTTCCTTTTTGACGCCATGGTTTACGTCCACCGCCACGAACAGCGCTACGGTTTTTAACCGCGTGTGTTCCTTGTCTTAATGACGCACGTTGCATTACGATTGCATCGTAAACAACACTTTCATTAGGTTCAATTCCGAAGATTTCTTCGTTAAGTGTGATTTCACCGTTTTGGCTTCCATCTTGTTTGAATAATGCTACATTCGGCATTCCTTAGTTCCTCCTTTCTTCCTACAATTATTTAGCTTTCACAGCTGATTTGATAGTGATTAAAGATTTTTTCGCTCCAGGAACATTACCTTTGATCAAGATAACATTTCTTTCTGCATCTACACGTACAACTTCCAAGTTTTGGATAGTTACGCGGTTGCCACCCATACGGCCAGCAAGACGTTTGTTTTTGAATACACGGTTAGGTGCAACTGGACCCATTGACCCAGGACGACGATGGTAACGAGAACCGTGAGCCATTGGTCCGCGGCTTTGTCCATGGCGTTTGATAACCCCTTGGAATCCTTTACCTTTCGTAGTACCTGTTACATCAATAATGTCTCCTGCTTGGAAAACATCTACTGTAATTTCTTTTCCTACTTCATATTCTCCTAGCTCAACATTTTTGAATTCACGAATGAAGCGCTTAGGAGCCGTGTTTGCTTTTGCAACATGACCTTTCGCAGGTTTGTTTGATAAAACTTCACGCATATCTTGGTAACCAACTTGAATAGCTTCGTAGCCATCCGTTTCCATTGTTTTCACTTGTAGTACTACGTTTGGCGTAGCTTCTACAACAGTAACTGGAATTAATTCACCAGATTCAGTGAAGATTTGTGTCATTCCCACTTTTTTCCCTAAGATTCCTTTGGTCATGAGTACACCTCCATTATTTTTGTTTTAGTTTTATAATTTGATTTCGATGTTTACACCAGATGGTAAGTCTAGCTTCATCAAAGCATCAACAGTTTTTGGTGTTGGGTTCACAATGTCGATAAGACGTTTGTGTGTACGCATTTCGAATTGTTCGCGTGAATCTTTGTATTTATGAGTCGCACGGATGATTGTGTAAAGACTGCGTTCAGTTGGTAATGGAATTGGACCAGACACGCTAGCTCCAGTTCTTTTTGCAGTTTCCACGATTTTATCCGCTGATTGATCTAAAATACGGTGTTCATACGCTTTTAAACGGATACGAATTTTTTGTTTTGCCATCTTGTTCCCTCCTTCGCCTATTTTGAAAAGTAGACATAGCTCCACGAAAATTTCCGTCACGCTCGTTCGTGGCAAAGCGTCCGGGCGTGTCGCAACCTCTCGTTTCTTAGCCGACGAAATCAATCTGATTACGTCTGTGCAATTCACTAAAGTAAACGCACCTTTGTCATTATAATATATATAAACTCACAACGCAAGGCTTTTTCTTGTAAAAAACATTTTGTTTTCATAAAGTTTCATTTAGAAAACACTAACCCTTTTATTTCGCGTTTCTTCTATTATAATGCCCTGTCTTTTCTTTCCTGAGTCTGCAATAAATAAAAAAGCTCGGAACAAAGATTCTGAGATCTTCATTCCGAGCGATTACGTCCGAATAAATGTTGCTTAGTTTTGCTTAATTCAATTAAGCTTTGATTTCTGTAACGACACCGGCACCAACTGTACGTCCGCCTTCACGGATTGAGAATTTAGTACCGTTTTCGATAGCGATTGGGTGGATTAATTCAACTTCCATTGTTACGTTGTCGCCAGGCATAACCATTTCAGTTCCTTCTGGTAATTCAACAACACCTGTTACGTCAGTTGTACGGAAGTAGAATTGTGGACGGTAGTTAGTGAAGAATGGAGTGTGACGTCCACCTTCTTCTTTTGTCAACACGTATACTTCTGCAGAGAATTTTGTATGAGGTGTGATTGTACCTGGTTTAGCCAAAACTTGTCCACGTTGGATGTCTTCACGTGCAACACCACGTAGTAAAGCACCAATGTTGTCTCCAGCTTCAGCGTAGTCTAACAATTTACGGAACATTTCAACACCAGTAACTGTTGTTTTTGAAGTTTCTTCAGAAATACCAACAACTTCAACTTCGTCACCAACGCGAACTTGTCCACGTTCCACACGACCTGTAGCAACAGTACCACGACCAGTAATTGAGAACACGTCTTCAACTGGCATCATGAATGGTTTGTCGTTTTCACGTTCTGGAGTTGGGATGTATTCGTCAACTGCAGCCATTAATTCAAGAATTTTTTCTTCGTATGAAGCGTCGCCTTCTAGAGCTTTCAAAGCTGAACCAGCAACTACAGGAACATCGTCACCAGGGAATTCGTATTCTGTTAATAGGTCACGAACTTCCATTTCAACTAATTCTAGTAATTCTTCGTCATCAACCATGTCTACTTTGTTCAAGAATACAACGATGTAAGGAACACCAACTTGACGAGACAATAGGATGTGTTCACGAGTTTGAGGCATAGGGCCATCAGCAGCAGAAACTACCAAGATAGCTCCGTCCATTTGAGCAGCACCAGTGATCATGTTTTTAACGTAGTCCGCGTGTCCTGGGCAGTCAACGTGAGCATAGTGACGTGCGTCAGTTTCGTACTCAACGTGAGCTGTTGAGATTGTGATTCCGCGTTCGCGTTCTTCTGGAGCACCATCGATTTGATCGTAAGCCATAGCTTGGCCGCCGTTTTTCTTAGATAGTACAGTTGTGATTGCAGCTGTTAATGTAGTTTTACCATGGTCAACGTGTCCGATAGTACCAATGTTAACGTGTGGTTTAGAACGGTCAAATTTTTCTTTTGCCATTTTAAAATGTCCTCCTAAAAATACAATATATTTTTTATTTGTCTGATAGGTATATGATGTACACGAGGTACACCACATGCCCATATCATCGATAATTATTTTACACGAAACTATATTAAAAATATAGTCTCTTTGGATAATCTCTTTGCAGGACTATCCGGTTTTAAGAAATTATTCAGCTTTTCCGCCGTTTTTCTTAATGATTTCTTCTTGTACTGATTTTGGTACATCTTCGTAGTGGTCAAATGTCATTGTAAATGTACCACGACCTTGAGTAGCAGAACGAAGAGTTGTAGCATAACCAAACATTTCAGCAAGTGGAACCATCGCACGAACAACTTGTTGTCCGCCAGCGCGAGCTTCCATACCTTCAACACGTCCACGACGAGCAGTTACGTGACCCATAACATCACCTAAGTAATCTTCAGGGATAACAACTTCTACAGCCATGATTGGTTCAAGGATCACTGGATTAGCTTTCTTAGCTGCTGCACGTAATGCCATAGAAGCAGCAACACGGAAGGCAGTTTCATTTGAATCGACATCATGGTATGAACCATCGTAAAGTTTAGCTTTGATATCTACTAATGGATAGCCAGCTAAGACACCATTTTCCATAGCATCTTTCAAACCAGTTTCAACAGCTGGAATGTATTCACGAGGAACAACCCCACCGACGATCGCATTTTCAAATTCGAAACCAGCACCTTCTTCGTTTGGTGTAAATTCGATCCATACGTGACCGTATTGACCTTTACCACCAGACTGACGTACAAACTTACCTTCGGCTTGAGTGCCAGCACGGAAAGTTTCACGGTAAGATACTTGAGGCGCACCTACGTTAGCTTCAACTTTGAATTCACGACGCATACGGTCAACGATGATATCTAAGTGAAGTTCACCCATACCAGCGATGATTGTTTCGCCTGTTTCCACGTTTGTTTCAGCACGGAAAGTAGGATCTTCTTCAGATAGTTTTTGTAAAGCCACACCCATTTTATCTTGGTCAGCTTTTGATTTAGGTTCAATAGCGACTTGGATAACTGGTTCTGGGAATTCCATTGATTCAAGAATAACTAGATTCTTTTCATCACATAGTGTGTCCCCAGTAGTTGTGTCTTTCAAACCAACAGCAGCAGCGATATCTCCAGCGTAAACTTCAGAGATTTCTGAACGAGAGTTGGCATGCATCTGTAGGATACGACCAACACGTTCGCGTTTGCCTTTTGTTGCGTTTTGTACGTATGAACCTGATTTTAAAACACCAGAGTACACACGGAAGAAAGTTAAACGACCTACGAATGGGTCAGTCATAACTTTAAATGCTAAAGCTGAGAAAGGAGCGCTGTCGTCTGCAGGACGTTCTACTTCTTCATCAGTTTTAGGGTCAATCCCTTTGATAGCTGGGATATCTAACGGTGATGGCAAGTAATCAAGAACAGCGTCCAATAGTAATTGAACCCCTTTGTTCTTAAATGCTGAACCACATAGTACTGGGTAGAATTCTACGTTAACTGTTGCGCGGCGGATACCTTCTTTTAACTCAGCTTCAGTGATTTCTTCACCTTCTAAGTATTTCAAAGTAAGTTCTTCATCAGTTTCAGCTACAGCTTCAACCAATTTTTCGCGCCATTCTTCAGCTAATTCGCGGTATTCTTCAGGAATTTCTGTTTCTTCGATCTCTGTTCCAAGATCGTTTGTATACATTTCAGCCTTCATTGTTACAAGGTCAATAATTCCTGTGAAGTCGTCTTCCGCACCAATTGGTAATTGGATTGGGTGAGCGTTTGCTTGCAAACGGTCATGTAAAGTTGATACTGAATATAAGAAGTCAGCACCGATCTTGTCCATTTTGTTTGCAAATACGATACGAGGTACACCGTAAGTTGTTGCTTGACGCCAAACTGTTTCAGTTTGAGGTTCAACACCTGATTGTGCATCAAGAACAGTTACAGCACCATCAAGTACACGCAATGAACGTTCAACTTCAACTGTGAAGTCTACGTGTCCTGGTGTGTCGATGATGTTGATTCGGTGACCCTTCCATTGTGCTGTAGTAGCAGCAGAAGTGATCGTAATCCCACGTTCTTGTTCTTGTTCCATCCAGTCCATTTGTGAAGCTCCTTCATGAGTTTCACCAATTTTATGGATTTTACCAGTATAGTACAAGATACGTTCAGTAGCAGTCGTTTTACCAGCATCGATGTGGGCCATGATACCGATATTACGAGTGTTGTGTAAAGAAAATTCTCTGGTCATTCTCCTTGTTTCTCCTCTCTTTACTATCTAGTTGCTAAAAATAAGGACACTATCTGAGGTCGACTTATAAAAGCCGACCAAACAGAGAGAATCTTACCAGCGATAGTGAGCAAACGCACGGTTGGCATCAGCCATTTTATGAGTGTCTTCACGTTTTTTAACAGAAGCACCTGTGTTGTTTGCAGCATCCATGATTTCTTTTGCTAAGCGTTCTTCCATTGTGTGTTCACCGCGCAAGCGAGCGTAGTTTACTACCCAACGAAGACCTAGAGTAACGCGGCGTTCAGGGCGAACTTCAACTGGTACTTGGTAGTTTGAACCCCCAACACGACGTGCTTTAACTTCAAGAACAGGTTGAACGTTTTTCATTGCTTGTTCAAACACTTCTAATGGATCGTTACCTGTAGATTCTTTGATCAAGTCAAAGGCATTATAGATAATGTTAGCTGCAATCCCGCGTTTTCCGTCAACCATTACACGGTTGATCAAGCGAGTTACTAATTTTGAGTTATAAATAGGATCTGGTAAAACATCACGTTTTGCAACAGGACCTTTACGTGGCATCCGTAACTCCTCCTTCCGAAATATTGTTCATAGTAATTACTTCTATATAATAGAAGCAAGTTTCATTTGTTTAATAATTAAAATTAAGCTTTAGGTTTTTTAGTTCCGTATTTAGAACGGCTTTGTTTACGGTCGTTAACACCAGCAGTATCTAAAGCACCGCGAACGATATGGTAACGTACCCCTGGTAAGTCTTTTACACGACCACCGCGTAATAATACAACACTGTGTTCTTGTAAGTTATGACCAATCCCTGGGATATAAGCAGTAACTTCAATTAAGTTTGACAAACGAACACGTGCATATTTACGTAAAGCTGAGTTCGGTTTTTTAGGTGTCATTGTACCCACACGAGTTGCTACCCCACGTTTTTGAGGTGAGTTTACGTTAGTTTGAGTTTTCTTAAAGCTGTTATATCCTTTGTTCAAAGCAGGTGAATTAGATTTTTCCACCTTTGATTTACGAGGTTTACGTACTAATTGGTTAATTGTAGGCATTCCTTGTTTCCTCCTTCCCACGATTTGCGTCTAGTTCCACACATCCAGGTGGTTCTTTTTTTGCGATAAAAAATAAATGCAATGTCTGCATCCTTATCAAATATGCTTTGATAAACAGTCAGCACGTTTCTTCACAGAAACCTGTAGATAAAGCACCTTTGTTAGAATATCACGAATGAAAAAACATGTCAACAAGAGATGCAATTTTTTTTGAAAAAGCTTTATTGCAATAAAAAAGAATGGTATCTTTTTGCCGTAAATCACGCTAAAATAGTGAGGAAAGCACGAAGCTCAAACTAAAAAAAGGTGGATGCAAAGATGAATTTAAAACAATTAGCTGGCATTGAAGCCGCGAAATTCGTAAAGGACGGGATGATCGTTGGTCTCGGGACCGGTTCAACCGCCTATTATATGGTAGAAGAGATTGGTCGCCGCATGCGTGAAGAAGGATTACGTATCACAGGAGTCACTACTTCAAATGCGACAAAAGAACAGGCGGAAAAATTAGGAATACCGCTAAAGAGTATCGATGAAGTCCCAGTAGTCGATCTGACGATAGATGGTGCTGATGAAATCAGTGCTGATTTTCAAGGGATAAAAGGCGGCGGTGCTGCTTTGCTTTTCGAGAAAATAGTCGCTACGTACTCAAAAGAAACGATTTGGATCGTTGATTCTTCTAAATTAGTCCATAAACTTGGGAAGTTTCCACTCCCAGTTGAAGTCATCCCTTATGGTTCCCAACAGCTACTTCATATTTTTGACGAAAAAGGATTCCAACCTGTCTTGCGTACAGACAAAAACGGCGAAGTCCTAACCACAGATGGTGGTCATTATATCATTGATCTACATCTAGATGTCATCGAACAACCAGAAAGCTTAGCTACCTATTTAGATGAACTTGTTGGGGTAGTCGAACATGGACTTTTCCTAAATATGGTTTCAAAAGTTGTTGTTGGCTCAGAAAAAGGTGTTGAGATTCTTGATGCCATCCGCCATAAATAAAGAAAAACTGCTTGATCATCCAATAAAAAAAGACAGCGGAAAATTTGCGAAAAAACTATCTTTTTGACGTACTTTATGCTACATTTTTACTGTTATATCCAGTTAGAAAATCACTGCTAGAAAGGAATCACCATGAAAATTATTGGTTATGCACGCACAACCATAAATGATGTTGATTTAACAACTCAGGTTGAACAATTATCTGACTTTGGTTGTCAAGAAATTTTCCATGAGACATATGAAGTGGAACAAAACGATGCTACTGCTGTTCATTTGGAGTCAGTGATTGCTGACATGCAGCAAGGCGATGCACTAGTCGTCTGCCAACTTCATCGATTGGGCAAATCTACACGGCAATTAACAGAACTTACGCAATTATTCAAAGACCGCGGGCTGCACTTGATTAGCATTGATGAAGGAATCGATACGCGCGAAATGGGAAAAATCTATTTCCAATTGATGGAAAACCTGGCAAACATGGAGTGCGCATTGATCAAAGAACGTACATTAGTTGGATTAGATGAAGCTCGTAAAAAAGGAAAAATCGGCGGAAGACCAAAAATCGATGCAAAAACGATCAAAAAAATCCGGCGTCTCTATTATGAAAAAAAAGAAACAATCCAATTTATTTCTTCAAAATGCGGTGTTTCAGTTGGAACATGTTATAAATATATCAATTTGCCTGAAAAAGAAATCGAGCAATTATGCATCTAATGCCTAAAAACGAACAGTGCTTTCGCAGCTGTTCGTTTTTTTATCTTCTCTACTCGTTTTCTCATAGAATCTTATCCAATTTTTCGATGGAAATCTCTTCCAAAAAATTGTACAATAAAACAGAACTGAAATTTTCAGAAATATAAACCTATCTTAAAGGAGAGCTAAACATGCCAAAATTAGTTTTTTCTCGTCACGGTCTTAGTGAATGGAATGCATTGAACCAATTTACTGGTTGGGCTGATGTAAACCTAGCACCAGAAGGAATCGAAGAAGCAAAAGAAGGCGGACGCAAAATCAAAGAAGCTGGAATCGAATTTGATGTTGCCTATACTTCTGTTTTGACTCGTGCAATCAAAACATGTAACTTGATCTTAGAATATTCAGATCAACTTTGGGTACCACAAATCAAATCATGGCGCTTGAACGAACGTCACTATGGTAAATTACAAGGTTTGAACAAAAAAGAAACAGCTGAAAAATACGGCGACGAACAAGTACACATCTGGCGTCGTTCTTACGATACTCTTCCTCCATTAATGGAAGAAACTGACGAAGGTTCTGCAGCAAACGACCGTCGTTACGCAATGTTAGACAAACGCGATATTCCTGGTGGCGAAAACTTGAAAGTGACATTAGAACGTGCTTTGCCATTCTGGCAAGATGAAATTGCTCCAGCATTACTAGACAACAAAACTGTTTTAGTAGCTGCACACGGTAACTCATTACGCGCTCTAGCTAAACATATCGAAGGTATCTCTGACGAAGACATCATGGATCTTGAAATCCCAACAGGTCAACCACTTGTTTATGAATTAAATGATGACTTAACAGTGGCTAAAAAATACTACCTATAATAGATACTCTATTGTAAGTAAGACAGCCCTCTCACCTCCTATTATTGTAAGAGATGAAGGGGCTGTTTTTTTTAGATATTGGTTAGACGGTAGTCTTAGCTATCTAATGCGAATGACATCAATTTACATAATAACTATATGATTATAATAGTAAGTACTGTTTGAATAAACAAAAAATTAAGAGAGAAGGCGTAGCATTGAGAGAAAAAAGAATGTCTGACAATCATTCAGATGTGGAGCGAACATTTTTTGTAGAAACTTATTTAAATTTCATTCTTTTATCCTGTTTCTAAGAGGAAGTTTTCATTTTTATGAGCTATCACCACAACTCTCCATCTTTTCTTATGTTGCTAACAAATGAAATTTAGACAAAAGTCAACCTCATAAAACTATTTATTTTATCATTTTTTCCTAATAATAAATGTTATATAGAAAAAAGTGTTTACACGACCGCTATTTTCTCGGTTATGATTAATTTGTGAGATACAGACAGATTACACGGCTGCATCTTACAAACAAAATCAAAAAATAAAAAATAGAGAGCGAGGAGATACAAGATGATCAAAAATAATTTAAAAACAGTGATGGCAGCAGGTATGGTATTTTTAAGTTTAGGAGGATCCGTTTCGACATTCGCAACAAGTCTATCAACAACTGACTTTGTTAGTACAAGTAAACAGGCCATTGAGCAACAATTGTATATCCATAATGGTGACTTTAATGACGGGTTTGATCATTGGATCACTAGTGGCCAAGAGCCAAATAATCCCACACTTCAAACCGTTAATGGAAATAACTTTGCTTTAGCAAGAAATGGTGAAAATGTTCATCAATACGTGACATTAAAACCAAGTACCACGTATACATTTAGTTATGATGTTGCAGCAAGCGAATCAGCACCAGGACGTGTTGAATTAGGGATCATGAATCATGATGTCGGTTTTGATGTATTAGAGAGCAGTGAACATAATAATGAGAACTGGGAACGTGGCAAACTTACTTTTACGACTCCAGACGATGAAAATACATACCTTATACGATTTGCTTCTACATGGAATGGTTGGGCGAAATATGACAATATCCAAGTGGAAACAGGCGTAACAGAAACAAACTTGTTGTCTGTAGGGCTAGAAGGCTCTCGAGCATTTGCTTATTTAACATTGACACCTGAACGTTTTTACAGTCAAGAAAGATTGGTCGTTTACATTGATGGAAGATATCATTTTGAAACATTTGACGGCAGAACATTCTATAGCTTTACAAGAACAGTTGATAGTAATATTCAAATACGTCGAGCATTTCCTGGAAAAGCAGGACAGCGAGTAGAAGTATATCGCCTACCAGGACGTCCTGGATCAAGCCCCTCACTTGAGCACGCTGTATTATTCGAAACACTTATTATTGATGCAGACTTGATTTAAGTTGAATTTTTCATTCTTCAAGCATCATCACATGAGCAATTGAATGATTAAGGTATTCATTTAGACGAAACCACCAACAGGATATGACTCATTTGTCACATCCTGTTGGTAGCCTAGTTCGGAACAGAAAGAGCGTAACTCGCTTCTTTCTGTTCTTTTTTATTTGATTAAGATTGTGCCATTCGTCTGCAATTTAAAAGGAATGTCGATTCACATTTTAGACATTCAAATGGTTGACTTTAGGAGGACTCTCGAAGTAACTGAAGCAACGGTTGTCATTGATTTCAGGTTATGTGAGACAGTTTCTGCAAAAAAATGTGACTGCCAAATTTCTATTAATAGAAGTTTAGGCAGTCACACTTTCTTGCTATTTAGCTATTACTTTACCCTTGAATCGCCGTTTCCAATCCTACTTCGATCATTTCATTGAACGTCGATTGACGTTCTGCAGCTGTTGTTTCTTCCCCAGTAATCAAATGGTCGCTAACGGTCATCAAACTTAATGTCTGCACATGGTATTTCGCGCCTAAGTAATAAAGAGCCGCTGCTTCCATTTCCACTCCTAAGACGCCAAGTTCAGCTAATTGGAATGTCTCTGTCAAATCATCTTTGTAGAAAGAATCTTCCGAAAGGACATTTCCTACATGAACCGTATAGCCCTTTTCTTTAGCTATCTCATATGCTTTCAGTAATAGATTGAAATCACTGATCGGTGGAAAATGAAAGGCTTGGAAATTTTTTTCGATCATCGAAGAGCTAGTCGCTGCGCCTTGCGCTAGTACCAAATCACGAACATGGACATCTTTTGACAATGCCCCGCATGTACCTACTCGGATCAATTTCTTTACGCCATATGACTGGATCAATTCATGGGCATAGATGGTGGCTGATGGCATCCCCATCCCTGTTCCTTGAACAGAAATACGTTCTCCTTTATATTTGCCGGTAAAGCCTAACATGCCGCGGACCTGATTGTAACAAACTGGTTCTTCTAAAAAAGTCTCCGCAATATATTTAGCTCGCAAAGGGTCTCCCGGAAGTAAAATCTTATCGGCGATCTCGCCTTCTTTCGCTTCGATATGCACACTCATTTTATTGTTCCTCCTATTACAATAGTGTCAATGTTTCTTTAACCAATGCTTTAAAAGATTGTTTGACTCTCTGAGTTGTTTCTACAACTTCTTCATGGCTCAGATTCGCTTGCATGCCTGCTGCTAAGTTGGTAATACAAGAGATTCCTAACACTTTTAATCCGCTGTGAGCTGCTACGATGACTTCTGGAACAGTTGACATCCCTACTGCATCGGCTCCTATTGTCCGAGACATCCGAATCTCAGCAGGCGTTTCATAAGTTGGGCCAGAATAGCCCATATATACGCCTTCTTTAAGATCCAAACCTAGTTTTTCTGCAGCTGCTTTTGCTGTTGCTTGATAGTCAGGCGTATAAGCTTGACTCATATCTGGGAATCTAGGACCCATGTCATCTTCATTCGGGCCGATCAAAGGATTTTCACCAGTAAAATTGATGTGATCGGTAATCAGCATCAAATCTCCCGGTACGAAGGATTCGTTGACACCGCCACATGCGTTGGTCACAATGACTGAATGGGCACCTAGTCCGGCCATCACACGTACTGGATAGGTCACTGTTTGCATGGAATGACCTTCATAGTAGTGGAATCTTCCTTGCATGGCTAACACTTTCTTGCCTGCTAGAGATCCGTAAACTAGCTGTCCTGCATGTCCAACTACTGTCGAAACAGGAAAGAACGGGATCTCATCATAAGAAATCATTACAGCATCTTCGATTTCATCTGCTAATTCACCTAACCCTGAACCTAGGATCAAACCAAAATCAATTTCTTTTACTCCTTTATCAAGGATAAACTGGGTCGTTTCTTGTAACATCTCGCTTAACTTGGTCATTTGCTTTCTCCTATTTTAAAAAGATTATTTTAATAATTTTAAGAAGCTTTCGCCATTTTCAGTCGAAGAAACACTAAAGTTCTCAGCAATCGTTGCGGAGATATCGGAATAATATCCTTGAGGCAACGCCCCTTGTTCTTTCATTTTTTTACTGTAAACCAATAACGGTACATATTCTCGTGTATGATCAGTACCAGTAAATGTCGGATCGTTTCCGTGATCGGCTGTAATCATTAGCAAGTCGTCTTCTTCCATAGCTTCAAGCAGTTCTGGGATCCGCAAGTCAAATTCTTCAATCGCATGCGCATAACCGACTACATCCCGGCGATGACCGTATAATGCATCAAAATCTACTAAATTGGTAAAGCTGATACCTATAAACTCTTTTTTCATAACGTTCAGCAACTGGTCGACGCCATCCATATTACTTTTCGTGCGGACAGATTCAGTGATTCCTTGTCCATTGAAAATATCGTTGATCTTTCCAACAGCAATCACGTCTTTTCCTGCTTCTTTCAAAGAATCGAGGACGGTGTGTCCGAATGGATCCAACGCATAATCATGACGATTGCTTGTTCGTGTGAAGTCTCCTGGATCTCCCACGTATGGACGTGCAATGATTCGACCGATCATGTACGGGTCATTTTTTGTTATATCACGAACGAATTGGCAAATCCGGTATAGTTCTTCTAAAGGAATGATTTCTTCATGTGCCGCGATCTGAAGGACAGGATCGGCAGAAGTATATACGATTAAATCGCCTGTTTTCATTTGGTGTTCACCGTAATCGTCAATAACAGCCGTTCCGCTATATGGTTTGTTGCATACGACTTTACGACCAGAAAACTCTTCGATTTGTTTGATCAGATCATCAGGGAACCCGTTCGGAAATACACGAAACGGCGTCTTGATATTCAATCCCATGATTTCCCAATGGCCTGTCATCGTATCTTTCCCTACAGAAACTTCTTCTAATTTCGTCGCATAGCCTTGATGATCTTTCACTGATTCCACACCTTCAAGAGGCCGAATCGTTCCCAAACCAAGCTGCTCTAAATGCGGAATATTCAATCCTGCTTCTTTTGCAATGTGTCCTAATGTATCAGAACCAACGTCACCGAACTTCTCGGCATCTGGTGCTTCTCCAATTCCTACTGAATCCATGACGATCAGATGTACGCGTTTAAACATGATTATTCCTTCTTTCTTTTTATTTTTATTACCTTTAAAACAAAAAGGGCGAGACGAAAAACACTTCCCGTAACCCACCCTTTTTATTCGCTAAAAGATTATTTTGATTTGATATAGTTCTTCCCGTTTGCTTTTGGTCCAGAAGCTTTCCCTAAGAAAACAACCAACACAATGATTGTCAGCAAATATGGAGCAATTTGCAGCAATACTGGTGGAATCGAAGAAATAACTGGTAATTGTGCACCGATGATACTCAAGCTTTGTGCAAAACCAAAGAACAGTGAGGCACCCATTGCGCCTAAAGGATTCCATTTACCAAAGATCATAGCAGCCATAGAGATGAAACCTTGTCCGACGATCGTACCAGCTGAAAAGTTACCGGAAATCGACTGAGCAAAAACAGCACCGCCCATACCGCCTAACAAACCTGAAATCAGCACGCCTGAATAACGCATAGCATATACATTGATACCTAATGTATCGGCAGCTTGAGGGTTTTCACCAACTGAACGGAGGCGTAAGCCGAATTTCGTCTTGAAGATGATCACCCAAGCAATGACAGCAATCAAAATTGCACAATAAGCAGGCAAGAATGTATTTTTGAAGAAAATTGGTCCAATGACCGGAATATCTGCTAAACCTGGGAAAGAGAAATATCCCAGATTCTGCGTGATGTTATCTGTTTGACCTTTCCCATACCATGCTTTGATCAAGAAAACACCTAAAGCTGGTGCCATCAGATTGATCACTGTACCGCTGATGATATGGTCAGCACGCAAGCTGACTGTTGCTACTGCGTGGATCAAAGAAAATAGGATACCCACGACGCCACCCACTAAAATAGCGATCCATGGCGTCATGGAACCAAGTGAGGGGCTCATCGTCAAGTTGAAAACGATGGAACTAAAAGCACCCATGACCATGATTCCTTCTAACCCTACGTTTACGATCCCGCTGCGTTCAGAAAACGTTCCGCCTAGTGACGTTAGAATTAGCGGTGTTGAATAAACCAGTGTTGAAGTAAGAATCAAGGCAATTAATTCGATAGTCGACATTATAGTTCGCCTCCTTCATGGTTTTGATTCGTTGGCTTCGCTTCGATTGTCGCAACGATTTCTTCTTGTTTTTTTCCTTGGAAGAACTTAGCCATGAAGAAACGAATCAAGAAATTGATCCCAACAAAGAAGATAATCAGAGCAATCGATACATTGACGATCTCAAACGGAACACCAGCTCCTGTCTGCATGCCAAGTCCGCCGATCTTCAAAATACTGAACAAAATCGCTGATAAAAGAATACCGATTGCTGATCCAGATCCAAGTAAGGAGACAGCCATTCCGTCAAATCCAATAGATAGTGAAGTTGTTTGAACGAAGAAGTTTTGATACGTTCCTAATCCTTCAACCACACCGCCAAGCCCTGCCAAAGCACCAGAAATGACCATCGACAAAACGATTGTACGTTTACTGCTCATCCCTGCATACTCAGAAGCAAAAGGATTCAAACCAACGGAACGGATCTCAAATCCTAAAGTCGTTTTCTTCATCAATAGCCAAACGAAAATAAGCGCGATGATTGCTAGAAACAAACCTGAGTTTACGCGAGAACCGCCAAAAGCTTGTGTTAACCAAGGTAACCGCAACGATGCATTTTGACTGATCATATTGGAAGAGTCCAAACTTGATCGGTAGCTTTCAGGCATCACTTCATGTAAAGCAAATGTGCTTACGTATAATAAGATATAGTTCATCATGATCGTTACGATCACTTCACTTGTTCCAAAAAATGCTCGTAGCAACCCAGGAACAGCCGCTGCCATCGCACCTGCTAAGGCACCTAGGATCACACACAATGGAAGCAAAACGACTTTTGGAAGATCTGGAAAAGCAAGTGCCACCCAGACACTGACGATCCATCCGCAAAGCGCTTGTCCAGAAAGCCCGATATTGAAGAACCCAGCTGAGTTAGCTACAGAAAACCCTAATGCTGTAAAAATCAACGGCGTTGCTTGCCTTAATGTTTCACCGATTCCTCTTTGCGAACCAAGAGCTGCATCTAACATAGAAGAATAACCTTGGATGGGCTGAAAACCAAAAGCAGCCATCAATATCGCGCCTAAGATCAATCCTAAAACAACTGAAAGTACAGGCACTAATAAATTACGGAATTTCTCGCTGCGATCATTCATGTGCGCCAGCCCCCTTTTCTAACTCTTTTCGTGCTTCTTCTAAGGTATAGCCCGCCATCAATAGACCTAATTCATTTTCAGATGTTTCTTTCGGATCAACGATCCCGACGATTTCTCCTTCATGGATAACAGCAATACGATCCGAAACATTTAAAATTTCTTCTAATTCGAAACTAATCAATAACACTGCTTTGTATTTGTCCCTTTGTTCGATCAGACGTTTATGAATAAATTCGATCGCACCTACATCCAGTCCACGAGTTGGATTTGCAACGATCAACAGATCAGGATCTCGGTCGACTTCCCGAGCGATGATTGCTTTTTGCTGATTTCCGCCTGATAAAGCTTTTGCAGGAACAAGTTCATTCGTTGTTCGAACATCATATTCTTCGATCAATTCTCTGGCATGTTCATTTATCACTGAATAATTCAGCATACCGTTTTTACTGTAAGGTTTTTGATGATACGTTTGCAGGGCAATGTTTTCAGACAATGTCATATCTAGGACTAACCCGTATTTATGACGGTCTTCTGGCACATGTCCTACACCATGTTCAGTGATCTTTCGAGGTTTTTTATTGGTGATGTCTTCCCCTTTTAGCTTGATATGTCCGCTTTCTGCCTTTCGCAAACCAGTTAAAGCTTGGATCAACTCCGACTGCCCGTTTCCATCGATTCCAGCGATACCAAGTACTTCACCAGCACGAACCTCTAAGTTCAGGTTTTTCACGGCTTCTAATCCACGATTTTCTTTCACCACTAGATTTTCAATAGACAAAACGACTTCTTGAGGCTTCGCTTCTTTTTTCATCGTTTTGAATGAAACCGTTCTTCCGACCATCATATCAGCTAATTGCTGTGAGGTAACGTCTTTAACGTTGACTGTACCGATTCCTTTTCCACGGCGGATAACTGTACAGCGGTCAGCTACTGCTTTGATTTCATCTAACTTATGCGTAATCAAAATGATTGACTTGCCTTCTTTGACTAATTCCTTCATGATCACGATTAATTCATCAATTTCCTGAGGGGTCAATACAGCTGTCGGCTCATCAAAAATCAGTACATCTGCTCCTCGGTAAAGTGTTTTTAAAATTTCTACCCGTTGTTCCATCCCAACTGAAATATCACGAACATAAGCATCTGGGTTGACTGATAATCCATATTGTTCAGAAACTTTTTGGATCTCTTTTCGCGCTTTTTTATGGTCAAGCATCCCTGCACGACTAGGTTCGCTTCCCAACACGATGTTTTCTGTTACAGTAAAGGCATCAACAAGCATAAAGTGCTGATGGACCATCCCAATCCCTAATTGATTGGCTTTTGTCGGGCTTGTGATCTGTACTTCTTTCCCACGCATCAAAATTTTCCCTGATGTCGGCTCTAATAATCCGGAAAGCACGTTCATCAATGTAGATTTGCCAGCACCGTTTTCTCCAAGCAACGCATGAATCTCTCCTGCCTTTACTTGTAAATTGATGTTGTCATTTGCCTTGAATGTTCCAAATTCTTTGGTAATATTCTGCATTTCTATGACAATATTTTCTTGAACCACCTTTTTTTCACATCCTAACGATTTCTATCTAGGGCAACGATTGACTAAGATTCACGCTTAGTGAGCGTTCTTCTTTTGAAACAAACATTACTTCAGGGAGTTGTTCCCTTATCCAAACTGTCTCAAGGCAGCTTGGATAAATGAACAATTCTTGTTCTAATCAAACCATAGCCTTGTCAAACATGTGTCTAACAAGGCTATAGAAATGGTTTTAGTTTTCTTCAGGAGTTTCTGGAACTTTTACGTCACCTGAAATGATTTTTTCTTTTGCTTCATCCACTGCTTTTTTCGCTTCGTCAGAAAGTTGTCCTTCTGTTAGACCAACACCGTCTTCTTTCAATCCATAAACAGTGTGTTCACCACCAGGGAATTTACCGTCAGCTGATTTTTGTGCCAAATCTTCTACTACTGTTCCAACTGCTTTCAGTGTAGATGTCAATGTGAAGTTTTTCTTTTCGCCGTTCAATGTGTATTCGCCTTCGTCTGATTGGTCGCGGTCAACACCGATAACCCAAACTTTTTTGTCGCCTGATTCGTTCAATGATTTTGCTTCTTGGAATACACCGTTACCTGTACCACCTGAAGCATGGAAGATGATATCTGCATTTTGTGCATACATACCTTGAGCAATTGAACGTCCTTTATCTGGAGCAGAGAAGTCACCAGCATATTGGTTCAATACTTTGATTTCTTTTCCTAGTTCTTTCGCACCTGCATCAACGCCGGCTTTGAATCCAGCATCAAAACGATCGATTACTTCACCTTTTACGCCGCCGATAAAGCCGACTACGTTCGTTTCAGTCGTGTAAGCTGCTGCAATCCCTGCAAGATAAGAAGCTTCGTTGTCTTTGAATGTTGCAGATACAACGTTATCTAATCCGTCAATCACATCATCGATGATAACGAAGTTCGTACCTGTATTGTTTGTTGCTTGTTCTTGGATCGCTGGTTTTAGTTTATAACCAATACCAAAAATCGTTTTGAATCCAGCATTCAATGCTTGGTCGATATTTGGGATATAATCTGATTCGTTTGAAGATTGGAAGTATTGGAAGCCATCATTGCCTCGTGAAAGACCTTGATCTTTCCCCCATTTTTGTAATCCTTCCCAAGCTGACTGGTTGAATGAACGGTCGTCTACACCACCTGTATCTGTGATCAATGCTGCAGTTGTTGCGTCTGATGAGCTTTTGCCACCGGATGAATCAGTAGAGCCGTTGTTGCCGCATGCACCTAAAAATAACCCTGCTGCTAGTGCGACAGCACCTAAACCAAATAATTTTGCTTTTTTCATTTCTGTAAAGCCTCCTAAAATAATTGTTTTATTTTTCAACAGTCAGCTGACTGAATGAACATGAGTTATAGATCTTTTTCAGTAAATGCATAAGGCAGTAGTTCTCGAACGGTCGTTGCCTTCGTCACACCATTGTCTCCCACTAGCGTAACCGGCATATCAGGGGCGCAGAACTCTGCCATTACTTGCCGACATGCACCACATGGAGAAATAGGATCAGGGGTGTGCCCTGCTACGACTAAATGGGTAAACGATCTTTCTCCTTCTGATACGGCTTTGAAGAAAGCTGTGCGCTCAGCACAATTCGTTAATCCAAATGATGCATTCTCGATGTTGATTCCTTGATAAGTCTTGCCTGATTCTGTTACGAGACAAGCACCTACCGGAAAATGGGAATAAGGAACGTATGCTTTATCTAACGCTTCAATAGCTGTGTTGATCCATTCTTGTTTGAGTTCTGCCATGAGTTTCTCCTTTGAAAATTAATAGCTTTCGCCAGTTGAACCAGATACGATTGCTACTCCTGCGCTTGTTCCGATTCTTGTAGCACCCGCTTCGATCATTGCCATTGCTTCTTCTTCGTTATGGATACCGCCAGAAGCTTTGACGCCCATTTCAGGTCCTACCGTTTCACGCATCAAGCGGACATCCTCTACCTTTGCACCACCCGTTGAGAAACCAGTTGATGTTTTGACAAAATCAGCGCCTGCAGCTTTTGCTAATTCGCATGCTCGGATGATTTCTTCTCTATCTAATAAAGATGTTTCGATGATCACTTTGACAAGTGCACGATCTTTTGCTGCTTCAACAACTGCTTCGATATCTTTTTGAACTTTTTGATCATCTTTTGATTTCAACGCACCGATATTGATGACCATATCGACTTCATCTGCACCGTTATCGATGGCATCTGTCGTTTCAAATGCTTTTGTCTCGGATGTGTTTGCTCCTAAAGGAAACCCAATCACTGTACATACAGCTACTGGTTCACCTTGTAATTGTTCTTTTGCTAGCGCAACCCATGCTGGATTGATGCAGACAGAGTAAAAATGATATTTTTTCGCTTCTTCGATAATTTGCATCACAGCTTCTTTAGATGCATCTGCTTTCAAAATAGTATGGTCGATCATTCGGTTTAGTTCCATTTCTTTTCCCCTTTTCTTTCAAACGGTAAAATCCGCTTTTTTCCTTTTATTCTGTGATAATGTCATGAATCAATGTTGGCTTCATTGCTGATTCGCCAATTTCAATATTTTTATATAATAATTCAATAACCGAAGAGATTTCTTCATCATTACTATAGATTGTCAATAATGACTCGCCCTTTGTCACAGTGTCCCCGATTTTTTTATGCAGTTTCAATCCAACGGCGTGATCAATATCGTCTTCTTTGGTTTTACGCCCAGCGCCTAGCATCATTGCAGCAATTCCTAATTCGTTTGCCACGATTTTTGACACGACTCCGCTTTGTTTAGCAGGAAGCTCCATTGTGTAACGTGCAGTCAAAATTCGTTCTGGTTGTTCCACGATCGTTGGGTCTCCCCCTTGATTTTGGATCATTTCTTTGAATTTTGCTAACGCTTTACCTGATTCCAGAGCTTCTTGAAGCAACGTTCTTGCTTCATCGATTGTTTTAGCTTTGCCAGCAAGAACAACCATTTGGCTTCCTAAGGCGTAGCACATTTCTACTAGATCTTCTGGACCATTTCCTTGTAATGTTTCGATTGCCTCGACAACTTCTAGACTATTTCCGATTGCTTCGCCAAGAGGTTCTGACATATCCGAGATTACCGCCACTGTTTCTCGGTTCGCTAGTTTGCCAATGCTTGTCATGGTTTTTGCCAGACGTCTTGCATCTTCGATATTCTTCATGAAAGCACCGTCTCCAGTGGTCACATCCAAAACGATTGCATCTGCTCCTGCCGCGATCTTTTTACTCATGATCGAACTGGCAATCAGCGGAAGAGAATCAACGGTCGCTGTGACGTCACGCAAAGCGTACAATTTTTTGTCCGCCGGTGCCAAGTTTCCTGATTGACCGATTACTGCTACTTTGCTTTCATTGACAATGCGCACGAATGCTTCATCCGAAAGCTCGATCTGAAATCCGGGAATTGCTTCTAGCTTGTCTAATGTGCCACCTGTGTAACCTAGACCGCGTCCAGACATTTTAGCCACTGTCACTCCGACACTAGCTACTAGGGGGGCTAAAATCAATGTGGTCGTGTCACCAACGCCACCTGTCGAATGCTTATCTACCTTTATTCCTTCAAGAGAACTCAAATCGATGACATCACCAGAATTAGCAATCGCCAATGTTAAGTTCGTGATTTCTTCATTTGTCATGTCTTGATAAAAAATTGCCATCAATAATGCACTGACTTGATAATCTGGAATCTTTCCATTCGTATAGTTTGTGACGATGTACTCGATTTCCTCTTTCGACAGCTCGTTTCCATCCCTCTTTTTTTCAATCAGATCCACCATTCGCATTGCCTGATCCTCCTTGTCTTCATTCGGTATTATACATTATTTTTAGGAAAGGTAAACCACTTTAGTAAACTGGTTTACTAAAAATAAAAAAAGCACTAACTCGCCTTTGTAAATGCTTACATAAGCAATATACCGCCGAGTTAGCCCTTTGTCAATACTTTTACGCTCTCACGAATAATTAATTTTGTTTCGAACACTTTGTTCGGAACTTTTCTTTGAGGAAATTCGATTGTATCGATCAGGAAACGCGCAGCATAAAATCCAATATCAAAACTTGGTTGCTGCACTGTCGTCAATTGCGGAATCATGTATTCTGAGAGCTTTAATCCATCGAATCCTATGACTGAGATATCTTCTGGGATTTTTTTGCCCAATTCATCTATCGCCTGATAGCATCCGATCGCCATGGCATCATTCCCACAAAAAATAGCCGTGATATCTTTATGTTTGAGTAATTTTTTTGATGCAGTATATCCACCTTGGACAGTCAACTCTCCATGTTCAACAAATTTCCCATTAAAAGGCAAGCCATGATCTTTCAGCGCATGACGATATCCGTTGAAACGTTCTTCTAGTTGATAGTATCCAGTGGTTTCCTTCAGCATGCCGATTTTCGTATGGCCGCTTTCAATAAATAGTGAAACGGCTTGATAGGCTCCCTCATATTCCTTTACGATAAGCCGTCCGTTATCCCGACGATTCAATCCGCGATCGATTAAAATAATCGGCATTTTTTGATAAAATCCGCTATCTAATGCGTATTTCTCAGGTAAAATATTTGGTGTTGCCAGCAAGATCCCGTCCACTGAGCGGTGGGAAAGCTCTTGTAAATACTTGATCTCATTTTCTTGGCTATGACGAGAATTGCATAACATGATCACATAGCCCAAAGGATTCAAATAGCTCTCTACACCTTCGATCAGTTTGGAGAAGAAGAAATCGGTGACATCAGGGACGATCATTCCTATGGTCTTTGAATGTCGATTGATTACATTTGAGGCGAAATAATCGGGTTTATAATGATGTTCATTCACGATCGACAACACTTTTTTTCTTGTCTTATCACTAAATCGGCTTCCTTTGTTATTCAAAATCTGTGAGACAGTTGTTACTGATACCCCTGCCATTTCTGCGATATCTCTGATGGTCAGCTTCACCCTAGTGGCTCCCTTCTATCTAAATTCCCTATCAGTGTACCAAAACCCCCAAGAAAAGAATAGAGAAAAAAAGAAAGTATGTTTTTGATAAAAATCTCCTTTATCTACCAACTTGGCAGCCTTCTATACAAGTTCTGTATCTTATTTATTTTATCGTAAAAAACAACTACTCTGTTCCTACTATTTCTTTTTGAAGAAAAAATAGTTCTTTGTTTTTAAAAACTTCTCAACAAAAAAAGAACTGATACGTACCCTTGCATGCACGCCCAGTTCCACTTTTTCGCCGCTCTATTATTTCTCAGCTAGTTATTCTTTCACACTTTTGATGATATAATATCCTTTATCTTTTGTGACGATTTCTGCATTGCCAAATGTTTCTTCCATCTTCTTTTGCGCACTCGGCGCTCCTTGTTTCTTCTGGATCACAATTGTCAGTGTACCGCCCTGCTTCAATCGAGGATATGCGCCTGTCAAGATTTCATGTACGACTTTTTTTCCAGCACGGATTGGCGGATTGCTGACGATAGCTGCATAGGTTTCTTCATGAAGTACTTCATAGATATTCGATTGATGGATGTCCACTTGTTCGATTTGATTACGCTTTGCGTTTCCTTGCGCTAGATTCACTGCTCGCTCATTAATGTCGACCATTTCAACAAACCGTTGTGTCGCAAATGCCAAAGCTAGCCCAATCGGTCCATACCCGCATCCCACATCTAAGATCTTTCCTTCATCAGGTAACTCTTCCCAATCAAAAGCATCAATCAGGACACGTGAACCATAATCCACTGTTTCACGTGAAAATACACCAGAATCAGTTACAAATTGAAAGGTTCTGCCTTTTAACTCAAAAGCCCATTGTTCAAAATCGTGCGCCGTATCTGGGCGTTCAGAATAGTAATGATTTGTCATGTCTTCCATCCTTCTCATTTCTTTCATGTCAACAGTCTATCCTTTTATGTATCCGTGCGCAAGTCAAGAATAAAACTCCTTTTCTTTCTATTATAAAGATTGTACAAAAAGATTGGCAATCTCTCTTAAGTGGTGGGGTTTGTGTTTATTTTGTGTTAAAATAGTTCCATTGATGGGAGAACGCAGGAGGCTAATATGAATGATCCAATGAACTACTACCGTGTGGCAAGAGAAGAATGGCGAGAATTTTATCGTAATGGGCAAGCACCTTTGACACAAGATGAACTAGATAATATCAAAAGTTTGAATGACCGCATTTCCATGCAGGATGTTCGAGATATCTACGTACCTCTTGCTCATCTGATATATCTATATATGAAAGAATTTGAATCTTTGTTCTTGAGTAAAGGTTTATTTCTTCATAAATATGTAGAAGTACCGCCTTTTATTATCGGGATTGCCGGAAGCGTAGCCGTTGGAAAAAGTACCACAGCCAGACTGCTGCAGACGATTTTGTCTCGTACCTTCAAACGAAGAAATGTTCAGCTGATCACGACTGATGGATTTCTTTATCCAAATCGTATATTAAAAGAGCGTGGAATCATGGATCGCAAAGGATTTCCTGAAAGTTATGATATGGAGATGCTGATCGACTTCTTGAATCGTGTAAAATCTGGTCAGGAAGAGATAAAAGTACCTGTTTACTCACATGATGTATATGATATCATTCCAGATAAGTACGAGCTGATCCAACAACCTGATATCTTGATCGTTGAGGGGATCAATACGCTTCAATTACCTGCGAATCAGCAAATATACGTCAGCGACTTTTTTGATTTTTCTGTCTATGTCGATGCTGATCCCGTGCTGATCGAAAAATGGTATTTGGATCGTTTTGGCGCGTTACTAGATACGGCTTTCCAAAATCCAGAGAATTATTATTATCGTTTTGCTATCGGAGATCGTGAAGAAGCCTTTAAAATGGCAAAAGATGTATGGAAAAATGTGAATTTGAAAAATTTACAGGAATATATCTTGCCTACACGAGGAAGAGCCGATATAATTCTCCATAAAACTGAAAATCATATCATCGATTCGATTTTCATGCGAAAATATTAGCATTTTAAAATAGTTTAACTATTTTGAGATAAAATTTAAAGGGATAGGGGTAATAAATTTGACAAACGTTGCCGATATGACGAACGTTGAAAAGATTATCGTATTAGACTACGGTAGTCAGTATAACCAATTGATCACAAGACGTATTCGTGATCTTGGAGTCTTTTCCGAATTATTGAGCCACCGCATTACTGCAGAAGAAGTAAAAGCGATGAATCCAAAGGGAATCATTCTTTCTGGCGGACCAAACAGTGTATATGATGAGAATGCATTTGGGATCGATCCTGAGATCTTCAATTTAGGTATTCCTGTATTAGGGATTTGCTATGGTATGCAATTGATCACGTACAAACTTGGCGGTTCCGTAGAGCCTGCTAAAAACCGCGAATATGGGAAAGCCTTGTTAGAAGTAACAAGCGATCAAGCTGTCTTGTTTAAAGAAACACCAAAACAACAAACAGTATGGATGAGCCATGGCGACTTGGTAACTAAAGTTCCTGAAGGCTTTGAAACAGTCGGAACAAGCAAAGATTGTCCGATTGCTTCTATCCAAGACACAACACGTAATTTTTACGGTATCCAATTCCATGCAGAAGTACGTCATTCCGAATACGGAATCGAATTGCTGCGCCACTTTGCCTTTGATGTTTGTCACTGTGAAGGTAACTGGACAATGGATAACTTTATCGATATGCAAGTAGAAAAAATCCGTGAACAAGTTGGTGACAAAAAAGTCTTGCTTGGTCTTTCAGGCGGCGTTGATTCTAGTGTCGTTGGGGTTCTTTTACAAAAAGCGATTGGTGACCAATTGACATCTATCTTTGTTGACCATGGTCTGCTACGCAAAGGCGAAGCGGAACAAGTAATGGAAAGTCTAGGCGGAAAATTCGGCTTGAACATCATCAAAGTCGATGCAAGAGATCGCTTCTTAGACAAGTTGAAAGGTGTATCTGACCCAGAACAAAAACGTAAAATCATTGGGAATGAATTCGTATATGTTTTTGATGACGAAGCAACAAAACTTGCTGGTGAAGAAGGCGTCTCTTTCCTAGCACAAGGAACGTTGTATACTGACGTTATCGAATCTGGTACAGAAACAGCACAAACGATCAAATCTCACCATAATGTAGGTGGACTGCCAGAAGATATGCAATTTGAATTGATCGAACCATTAAACACATTATTCAAAGACGAAGTCCGTGAATTAGGTACTCAATTAGGCATGCCTGATTCAATCGTTTGGCGTCAGCCATTCCCTGGCCCTGGTCTTGGTATTCGTGTTCTTGGCGAAATCACTGAAGACAAGCTAGAAATCGTACGCGAATCTGATGCTATCTTGCGTGAAGAAATCGCAGCTGCTGGACTTGACCGTGATATCTGGCAATATTTCACTGTTCTTCCAGGAATCCGCTCTGTCGGTGTTATGGGTGACGGACGTACTTACGACTACACAGTCGGTATCCGTGCGGTGACTTCAATCGACGGAATGACAGCTGATTTTGCCCGTATCCCATGGGAAGTCTTGCAAAAAATCTCTGTACGTATCGTAAACGAAGTAGCACATGTCAACCGTATCGTGTATGACATCACTTCTAAACCACCAGCAACAGTGGAGTGGGAATAATAAAAGAAAAACCGTGAATCCTTTGATAATTAAGGGATTCGCGGTTCTTTTTTCTTTCTCCATCAAACACTTCCTAAAAATTCAGTATGTGTTTATTACATAAAAACGATAGGCTAAAACTACATACTCCAAAAATAGTAATGCTCTTGTATATCTCTATTCTATTTTTAATTAACTTCAAGAAAACAGTTTTCGAAGATTATTTCTTGAATTTTTGGAAAACTTCGGCTTATCTCATAAGAAATTAGTGCTTATTAAACCTCTCCTTACTTTTATAAATAAAAAAACAAATTTTTAACAGAACTTAGATTTTTTGACGAGTTTGTAGACACAAAAGATAGCCAAATAATCAAATTATACTTGCAAAAAAGAGTGCCCAGAAAATTTTCATTTTCTGAACACCCTCTTTTCCTAAAAAAATACTATAGCTTATTCTCGTTTACTCTTTTTCCGCTCTCCAATCACTACTAAAGTAAACAGGACAAATAATAAGCCAATTCCAATCATTACTCTTTGACTTGATTTTTCTTCTCCTGTATTTGGTAACTTCCCATCAGAACTGTTTTCTCTATCTGTTGTCTCTCCACTTTGTTTGTTCTCTTTATCTTGATAATTATTTTCTGATACGTTCTCATCATTCTTTTCTTTCACATCTGTTTCGAGATTATTCTTTTCTTCATTTTCCAGTTGAGAAGCGTAAGTATACACTACTTCTTGTACTTCTTCACTAAAGAATCCTGATGCATTACTTGGCGTTTCAATCACATACCAGCCGGTAATTTCTTTTGCTTCACTCTCATACGGCAATCCGATTTTTCCACTTAAGATTTTTGGTTCTGACAATTGATTTCCTCGGGAATCCTGATACCTCACCGTCACTGGTGCTGCATCGCTCCTTTCATACACATAAGTCACTTCTTGCGCTTCTTCACTAAAGATTCCTGATGCATTACTTGGCGTTTCAATCACATACCAGCCGGTAATTTCTTTTGCTTCACTCTCATACGGCAATCCGATTTTTCCGCTTAAGATTTTTGGTTCTGACAATTGATTTCCTTGGGAATCCTGATACCTCACCGTCACTGGTGCTGCATCGCTGCGCTCATATACATACACTACTTCTTGGGTATCTTCGCTGAAGGTTCCCGTCGCATCACCTTGAACTTCTTTTAGAGTATACCCGTCTATTTCTAACTTATACTCTGGTGTTGTTGCATCAAAAGATTCACCAATATTACCGCTAATGTTTTGAGAAGGTTTCAATTCATTCCCTTCAGTATCAATATAACTCACTATGATATCTGCAGCGGCTTCTTGATGATTGATCAAGAATTGGTGCAAATAGGTTCCTGAAGAAATGGCGTAAAAACTATAACCATCTGGTTGTGCATAAGATCCAGCAGGATTATTAAATCGTGCGTTATACTCCATTGTTTCAATACTTTCAAATTCACTTTGAGTAACCCCAGATACAGTAATCCCATCTTCAGTAATAGCTAGTCTTGAGGAAGGTACCTGTACACCATTCAAATCAAAGTACGTCTGACTAGTACTATTAGATGTTGTAAAAGGAGGCTGATACCCATCAAAATTTGTTAATCGATTGGGCATTAGTGAAAATGGTACAAAAAAAGATTGATTTTCCTGATCATACGTTAAATCTTTAGCTAATATCGAAGTTGGCTCATCTTTTCTTCCTACATTCTGGCCGTAAGCTGCTAAACTTTCTAATTTAGGAAACTCATTAATTACAGTAAAATCAGTAATCTGATTCGTTCCGCTCATGAAAAAAGAAGAAAGATTTGTAGCATATTCTAATCCAGTCAAATCTGCAATATTAGCATCACTAGAGTATATATATAGCGTTTCTAAATGACTGATTTTTTCTTTTGTGATTTCTGAGACTGATATACCAAGAGAATTGGCGACAACCGATTGTAATATTGGATCAGGTAACCACGATGAAAGGTCTTCTTCTGCTATCCTAACACTATTCGAGGCATCTACTTCCGATGATGCTGTAGCATTAGGTTGAATTCTTTCTTCAAAGTCGCTCGAGTCAGATACCTCTAAGGTCCTTTCGCTCGTCCCGTTTGTTGACTCCTTATTGTTCTCTGAAGAATCAATCGAATTACTTGGATCAGATAAAGAATCCGTTGTCTTTTCTATAGATTTTAAATCCTCATTGTTATATTGTTCTACTGTCTCTTTTTGTTCTTCAGCCCATACTTCTATCAAAGGCATTAAAACAAGGGAATTTAATAAGATAGCTAACGATAAAACACCAAAAATCTTTTTCTTCATTTAAATCTCCCTTCTTTAGTAACTCTATAGGTATTAAAGTAATCATCTATTCTTTATTTCACTCAAACTTTTATATCATATTTTTATCAAATCAAGCATGGCAAATAGCTCTTTTCTTCTATGTCTCAGTTTGTAATTGTCCCTGTTTGGTTTCTGGTTCATCTACTACATCTGCCATAGTCTGTACGGTTGGTAAAAGATTCCCAAATAATAGAATCATTGCGGCGAATGATTTTTTTGATTTTCTCATAATTCCCTCCTTTATTTCTCCTTGTTTTCACATGTTCATTTATATACAATATCATTTTTTTAAGACAATCGTTTAAAAGAAGTATTATAAGTCATTTTTATCAAAATCTTATATTTATTAATTTACTACTTCAAAAATATGGTTTAAAATCATTATGTTTATCTGTTATAGATATGGTAAGAAGCTCGGAGATCAATATTACAAAAAAATAACCTTGAAAAACCAATTAAACATAATTTAATTAGTTGGAAAAAAATTCACAAATAATTAATTTTTATAGGAGGTTATCATGGATCTAGGATTAACCATAAGAAAAATCAGAGTTGAAAAAGGGTTAACACAAAAAGAAGTTTGTAAAGGTATAGTTACTATGAGCTACTATAGCCGCATTGAAAGAAATATAAGTGAACCTACTATTTCAGTATTTCTAGAAATTTTACAACGATTGAACATCAGTTTTGATGAATTTATGTTTATACACCTAAATTACAAAGAATCTTCCAGCGATTTTTGGTGGTATAGATTGTCCGATCTTTATCATTCAGGAAATATCGAAGAGCTCCAAAAAATTAATACTATTTTAGAAACATCCTCTAACAAAAATGATTTACAATATATAGTACAACTTTGTATAACGCGCTTGAGAGGAAATATTCCTGAACCCAATGAGAATATGCCTATTGTAAATAAGTTGATGACCATGGATTTATGGACAAGCGAAGAGATAAAAATTTTCATATCGATAATGGATATACTGCCATTGGAAACTGTGACAGTTATAGTCAACAGAATACTTAAAAAAAGGACTCTTTATTCAAAATCAAAAGGATTCAATTCCCCTTATAATAAGATACTTATTAATTCCACTTTACTATGTATTGATGCCTCCCAATTTTCTAAAGCAAAAAAATATTTGATTGAGTATCAAAAATCTCTTGATACAAGAGATTTTTATGGTCGTGCCATGGCTGTATATTTAGAAGGGCTACTCTTAGTTATGACAGGGGATTCCACAATAGGGAAACAAAAAATAAACCGCTTTTTCGACATTTGTGAATCGTTAGATTTAAATCACTTTTCCAAAAAGTATAAAGATTATTTTGAGCGCCTTACCAATAAGAAATGATTGGCTTACAAATATACAATAGTAGGCGAATTCTTTATATTTTTTTACATTTTATTTCCTCATTGCTAAAAAGTAACGTAATTTTTACATCTCTATTTAAAAAGTTTAAACACTTTTTAAGTGCTAACTCAAAGCGCAAAAAAATGAAACAAAACACTAATCATACAGTTAAAAATTCCAACAAATCAGTGTTAAATTTTCTTACTTCCTAATAGGCCTATCGAGTGGGAATAATCAAAAATAGCCAACAAATTTTGATATGTCAATGTTTGTTGGCTGTTTGTTTTTTCATTATCACACTTTTATAACAGTTACAAAGTTTTTAAAAGATTTCATCAATTACTTTATACGTAATTTTAATTGATTTACTTTTGACAAAACATGAAAATTCCTTCAATAGTACTTCATAAGCGTTTTTTATATGTCCGCTTCTTTAGTCTTCTTTGTTCCTTACCAAATATTTCTTGCTAAATATTTAACAGTTCTGGACATGACTCAGTATGTGTTCTCAAATAATAAAAAATGAAACTTTTACAGTTAATACTAAATAACAATAATAATTTTAAACAAGGTAAGACATAATAAAAATATATTCGATAACTCTAGTATTACCTTAATCAACACAAACATTTTCCGATAGAAAAAATATTTTGAGCTAATTACTTGACATTTTATTTTTTACTATTGACAACCACTTTTGTAAACGCTATCTTTAATTGAAATAGCTTTATACTAAAAGGAGAAATAAATGAAAAAATAATTATTAGTACTTTATTAATTTCCGGAACAGCCATTGGAATAGTAGTACCTATTGCTAATGCTACACAGGACTCTTTATACTCTGGTGGGCAAGAAAATGTAGATGCATATACTACTGTAATTGAAACAAAAGATAATAAAAACGATAGTTCATCAAGATATGCTTCAAGTGCCGTTGGTGGTGGCTGGTGGCGTAGAGGTCAGAATGGCAACCGTAATATTTCTGAATACCAACACTATACAAAAGAGGGCCATGCCTCATGCGAGAAGGGAAACGGAACGTTTAATAGTGGTGGTTGGAAAGCGCCATATCAATGGAGTAACGCAAGTGTTGGCTGGACTCTTTTTGGTGGAAACAAAGCATATTATAACTTTCGTTAATTAAAACACAAAAAACCACGTATGAAGCTATCTGTTTAAGTAATTATCAAAGGAGATATTATGAAAAAATATGTTTACATAGGAATAATTGCCCAATTAATATTAACTGTTTTTATTTTCCTTTCAGTTATTAACCAATTAGAGTTAAATAAATTACTTTATAAAGATAAAGAAAAGATTACTATTCTAGTCGAATCTAATTCAATGTTAAGAGAACCTCAGCAACAAGCTGATTTTATTATTGAAACAGCAAACAACAATCAAATTGAAATCTTTAAATATATATTTTCTAGTGACTCCGATTTAAAAATATATACAAATCAAACAATGAAGAATGGATTTACTACTCTAGGGAATCCAAATGAAAGCAGTACAGATACTTTAAAATCTAGAAAAGATTTCGTTTGGACAAATTCAAAAATTGACCTAGAGCTAAAAAAGTTCGCCGACATTCCTGAAACAGGGATTTCAGGCGTCTATTATATTCAGGGAAACACTCAAAAACAGATCCACGCGTTTCTCAGAGATATCAATAAACTAGGAACTATACAAACCGATAACAATGATAGTTACAACCTAAATGTCCGCAAAGAGTTTTTCGACAAATATTTATTGATTTTAGTATGGTTTCTATTATTGGTGGTTAATTTAGCAATATTGATCCAATTTCTTATTAAACAAACTAAAAAAATCACTCTATTTAAACTATTTGGCTGGAGTATCCAAGATACTTTAAGTTCTTTTACAATTCCTATCATACGTGTACTTTTATTGAGTTTATCTACCGTCAGCCTTATTATTGTCCCATACTTTTTTATCCATTATAAAGGAATGCCATTTATAATTTCCTTTTTCTCTTTGTCATTATTGACCACTCTTTTACTCATTACGCTGTATTCTATCTGTATTTATCTATCTATTAAACTCATTTATCGCTCGAATCATCCCAATAATTTAAAAGGCAACAATTACAGCAGTTTTGGGATAGCCTTTAATCTATTCTGTAAATTAGCAGTTGCAACAACCATTATTATTTTAGGTACTTCATTATTAAAAGAGCAACAGGTATTGGTTCAGCACCAAAATCAAAATGTCTATTGGGAGAAAACAAAGAATATCTATGCCACACAATTAAGATTTATCACGAATGATCCAGATGAATATCGTCCTTACGAGAAAAATTTGAAAAATTTTTTTAACGAGGCAACAAATAAAAAAGGATTATTCCTAATAAACTCATCCAATTATGAAAAACTATCAAATGGAAAACCGCTCTATGAAATGAATACTCATAGTGATATTGAACAATTGACTTCTCCTGCTGGAAAATCGATCATTATCAATAAAAACTATTTCGCGCACAGCCCGATCATAGATACTCAAGGAAAATCTCCTATAGATAAAATAATCTATTCACCTAACCATTTGAATCTGTTAGTGCCAGACTTCTTGAATAAATTTGAAAAAGAAATTGAATCGCAATATCTGGAATATTTTTCTTTTTTGAGGCGAGCTACGAGCGCGTCTTCAGAACCGATAAATGCAAAAATAAACATCATATATGTGAAAAGTCATCAAAAATATTTTACGTATAATCCTCACATTGATAAAAGAGACTTTACTATAGTTGATCCAATCTCTATAGTAGATACAGGAAATCTAGATGCTAGTTTTTACGCAGCCTGGTTGACGACATCTTCTTTTGTTCAAACAGAAAAAAAGGATGGATTTAATTATTTATTACCGACCATTATCAAAACAAATACTTTACCAAGCATCCAGAATACTATTTCAATTTACAATTTCCGAGCTGAAGAATTGAATACAAAGAAAGCATTGATTTACACTATAAGAATTCTATTGATTTGTTTAACCGTAATCCAAATTTTTAATGTTTTTTCATCCTACCAATTAATCGTAGAAAAATATAGATATAGCTTGCATATTAAGAGACTTTTTGGATACTCTTTTATAAAACTCTTTACTCCAATAGTCATGCCAATTATCTTATTAGATATCATTCTTGTATCAGTATTATTCATCCTTTATAGAAACCAATATATTATTTTTATAATTACTTGCTGGAGCATTTTAGAATTACTTATCACTTTATTAACCATGTATTACTTAAGCACTTCTATTAACAAGCCAAGCATAGAAAAAAAAGGAGTTTAGAGATGATAGAGATAAAAAACGTTGGTATTTCATATGGAAAAAATAAAATTTTTGAACAATTCTCCTTAGCGATTAAAGATGGTGACTTTTTATGTATTTATGGAAAAAGCGGGAGTGGCAAAACAACTTTATTAAACTTGTTAGGCTTGCTGGAAAAACCTGATAGTGGAAAAATCATATTTGAAGGTGTAGAAAATCCTAGTGCTAAAGAAGTTCATTTATTACAAAAAGATAAGATTGGCTATATCTTTCAAAATTTCGGTTTAATAAACGATGAAAGTGTCGAAAGTAATCTACTTATAGCATTAAAAAACCAAAAAATGAATAAAAAAGTGAAAAAAGAAATGATGTTAAACAGTTTATTCGAAGTAGGTCTATCCAATGTTTTAGAGAAAAAGATTTATGAATTAAGCGGCGGAGAACAGCAGCGTATTGCGTTAGCTAGATTAATTTTAAAAAAACCTTCTTATATTTTTGCAGATGAACCTACAGGTAATCTTGATGAAAAAAATGCTGAATTAGTCTTTCGCATCATAAAAAAATTTAATGTCGAATATCATGCTACCGTTGTTTTTGTGACTCATGACAAAAAGTTTATAAACTTTACTAAAAATACGTTAGATTTAACTGTCCTAGATAAGCAAGAAAAAATTTTAACACATTAATACGTAGAAATAAGTAAATAAAATGATAATACTCTATAAAATCCATCGTATTCTAAACATATTATAATATGTTGCAAACCTTTAGATTAGCGAAATAATTCTATACGCTATCTTTTATTTTCAAGTGGGAATAAACAAAATAGAACTGTGACAAAAATCGTGTCGCAGTTCCTTTTTCCGAATAAACGGTGTTCCAGAAGTAACTTCTTCGGAAATAAGCCGAAATTACACAAAAATTTGAGAAGCAATTTTCGTCAATTCCTTCTTATTTCTTGAAGCTGACCACTTCTGTCACAACCTCATTTTTTTATTAAGTTTCCTTCTTCTTACCTTTTTCCACTATTTCGTTTCACATCTTTGATGATTTTCAACGCACGTTTTCGTGTTTTGATATTTGGGCTTTTCAAACGACGATATGCACTTGAGATATCTGTTTTTTCCATATAGACGACCCACTTTCTTCTTTGATTATAGTCATGTTCAAAATACAAATCGAAATAATTACGATTTGTATTTTGAATGGTATCAAATGTTAAAAAGAAAGTCAACCTGCTAAAACAAAGCTGTGGCAAAAGTCGTGTCGCAGTCCCTTTTTCCGAATGAATAGTGTTCCAAAAGGTGCTTCTTCGAAAATAAGTTTTATTATTACATATAATCTACCAATTATTCTTCCCACATTCACATCTGTTCGTTTCCGATTGTCTTAAACAATTCAGCAACTTCTTTTTGCGAACAGTCGTAAAAACGAAAAATTTTTTGTAACATCTCATAATTGGGACGCGATAGACCTGTTTCCCATTTGGAAAGCGTTTGTCTTGTGATACCTAATTGTCGTGCAACGAAATCTTGTGTGTAACTTCGGTCTTTTCTTTTTTTTGTCAGCCATCGAGCAAATACCATCCAAGCATCCTCCTCGTTGTTAACCCGCGTCCATTTCCTTCAATATCAACTATATTAGAAACATTTGTAATTGAAAAGAGTCTATAACGATTGGGATCTTAAAAAAGAAATGGTGTATCCTAGTTCTTTGTTTCTCTTTCTCTTGTAAACAGTTCTGAAATCTCTTTAGCTGAGCATCCATACAAACAAATCAATTTATAGAGCATCTCATAACTTGGATATGACCGGCCATTTTCCCAATTGGACAAACCTTGTCTTGTAATATGTAACTGAAGTGACACCCATTTTTGAGTATACCCTTTTTCCCTTCTCTTCTCACGCAACCATTGATGGATCTCCATCCCTCGCTCCTTTCATTTAAGTATTCTCTCCCATATTAACTATAACGGAAAATTTAGGAATTGAATATATGGCTCAATGATTTGTGTCTTACATTTGATTGCTAGTTAGAATACACTGTAATTGTTGAAATATAAAAAATAAAAGGAGTGTTAGAGAATGAAAAAATCGGTAATAGGTGGAATAATATTGGAATGTTTTTTTAGAATATGACCGTTAACAAGGAGATGTCATGAAATATAAATACTTATTTCTTAGCTTGGGGTTCCTTTTATTGTTAGGGATATCGGGATGTACTGATGCAAGAAAAGAACTGACAGGTGATTATGATTATTATCTCTATTTTTCGAATACAATGGACAAGTTTGTAACATCTGGCAGATTCGTTGGTATCGGAAAGAAGGATCAAGTAATTTTAAAAACAGAAGGACTGGAACTAGGCACTTTCGTACAACATGATCAAAAAGTCTTTTTATCTGATCGAACGCATGACTTTGTTTATACACCTCATTCAGGAAAAATCGAAAAGGAAAAGCGCCAAACAAAAGAACATACAGGAATAGACAGCGTCATATTGGACGGGAAGCTGATTACTTTGTTCAATCATGGCTATCCAGATACCGATAACATCCTTTATCAAAACAATCTTTATTTTAATAATGACTATACGATTATCAACGGGCATATTTTTTCGACTGGAAACGATGAGCAGTCTCTCTATATTTTACGTGACGAAGAAATAGGAAAATTATTTGTTGATAGATTCTATCTTTCTGAAGATACGCTTATCAGTGAGAACCTTGGTTCGTTCCCCAATATAGAAGGGAGTGAATATCTGATAGGTTATCGGCTAAATGTTCATGAAAACCACTTATACGGAGTGGCTTTTGATTTTGCTAATAATCGGCGAGCTGGATTATTTAGCTATTCGCTGAAAGATTCATCATATACATTTAAAGAAACAGACCGAGAAATAATACTGGAAGATATAGGATTCAGTTTTTCAAAAGGAAGTTTTATTTATAAAGATCAGCTTGTTTATTTTTCAAGTAACGGCACGATCTACTTTATTGATCTTGAGACTGCAGAAACTACTAAAAAACTCCCGACAAACATGGATCTTAGTGGGGTATTTATTGTCTCCGTGATTGATGATGAACACGTAGCGATTGCTACCCATGATCATGATAATAATCTAATCATCTGGGAACTCGATCTAAGTAACTTGTCTCTTACGGAAAAGCGACGTGTAGAACCTTCACTATGGAGAAAACAAGAATATCTGTACGACTTTCAAGTAAAACGTTGATTATCTCAAAAAAGTTTATCCATCCGCCAACATAAACAAAAATTTATGATAAAATAAATATAAAAATTTTTTTGCGAAAAAGATTGGTGGGCGTTGGAATGGAAACAAATGATTTGCGTATGGTAGAAGAGAATTTTCAATTTGATATACGGGCATCTGGAATTTTATGGAATGAGGAAACAGATGCTATTCTTTTGAGCATGGAAAACGATAAACAGGGCATCCAAGTGTTGCCTGGCGGAGCGGTCAAACGTTTTGAGACAAGTCAACAAGCCGTTGTTCGCGAAATGCTGGAGGAAACTGGTTATGAAACAGAAATCGTCCGTTTGCTTGCCCTTATTGAAAGTACCTTTTCAATTGAAGAAAACACAGATAAAACCTATCAGCAAATCAATTTCGTCTATCTTTTGAAACGTGTAGCTCACTCGGATAGACATAAAATCGTTGCATCAGAAGAAAAAGTGCGACCAGTTTGGAAACACAGAAAAGATGTAAAAAACGTGAAACCAACTATATTAAACGAAATCATTGCGGAATTTCCTACTTCTGTCCGCTTTGAAGTATCATTCGATTAATTGAGGTTATGAAAAAGCCGCTCAGTTTTGAGTATTAAGAAAAAGGTTGTGAAAATGACTTTTTCACAACCTTTTTTAGTACATATATTTCTATTTGTCCTTCTATTCTAGTTTTTGTCGAACAACCGTTAAATAATGTTGCAAGCCAACCGTCATTACCCACGCAACACCTAAACCGATGAAACTTCCTATGATGATTCCTAAAAAACGATATTCGATCAAAGACATCAGATAGGCCCCGCGAATAAGTGTAGATAGCATCAACGCCATGGGATTAAGAAAAATATTAGCAACTGCGTAATTTCTAGCAACTAGAAATTGTGCGATTCCGTAAAGAAACGTAATCAGAAAAATCGTCTGCAGTTGCGTGAACGGCACAAATGACAAGACTGCTGATACACATAACCCACCCATCGATCCAATCAGATATTGGACTTGTCGATGCTTCATCGCATCCAAATTTTCCGCAAGCAAAATCGATGCACATGACAAAGTCAACCAATAAGGATTATGCAGATTCAAGCCATGACTGACATAAACGGACAGAAACAAGGCGGCACTGTAGAAAACAGAATCAATGATCACCAAAGGCTCTTCATGAAACCTTTCTTTTAGAGTCGCTTTTTCAATTGTCTGCTCAGGCCGTGAATCCAGTAGTTTTGTAATCACTGCCGCAATCAGGGCAAAAACGACACCCATAAAAAAATAAAGCGAGACGATTGGTAATTGAGCGATTGGCAGCTGCATACTCGTTCCCATGGCAGAAAGCATCGCAAAAAACAAGCCACCTGGTTTAGAGATATGGAATAATCGCAACACGAATCTGCTGGAAAAAGCAACCAAAGCTACAGCAAATGGTTCAAGCCATAAAACATAAGTTGACAAAATCCCTAGAACGAAAGCAAACAAAAGTCCACAACCGATCAAAAACATACGTTTCAGCAAAGATTTCATCGGTATGTTTTGATAATAGAAAAAAGTAAAGATCCCTAATGATGAAAAACTTGAAATCAAAAAGTCATGATTTATGTAACCTAACCATAATACGATAAAGATAAGTAGCATCAGGTTCATGATACGAAAAGGATTATCTTGTATTTTATTGAAACGAAAATAAGTCTTGAACAATCTATCCCTCCTTCCTAGTGATTTGAAAAGAAGCTGAATCAAAATGAAATGCCAGTCCCGTTTGTCAGCATTACCTAGTATAACAACTATTTCTTGATTTTTCATAAAATTAGTATCAAGAAGAAAAAGGCTTGGAAAAGTCAAAACAAAGAACGAACATTCCGAGTCGTACTAACAAAAAAAGGTAGCAAGTTTTCCAAGCAACTCGCTACCTTATCTTTTTTTATTAAAAACCGAATGAATCGTATCTAAGAGCGTACATTCTTCTCTTTTATGCACTGGATTTTTCTCCTGTCCTTTGTCTCATATCAAGAAGCTGGTGCATAGTCTCTAAATCATTCATCGCGCCGGTAAATAAGGGCCAAGCATCCACCCCATCTTGTTTCTTTCTAGGAATAATATGGAAATGAAGGTGAGAGACATGTTCTTCTACTGTCTCATCCTCTGCTTTGATCAAATTGACGCCATCAAAACCGCAATTTTCGACACAATGAAGAGAAACCGCTCGAATGACGTTCATCAATTCGATAAATAGTTCTTGCTCGCAATCAATTAAATTGACCCGATGTTTTTTGACTAGAGCGATCATATGACCATCAACATCTCCTGCGTTATCTAAAAATACAAGAATGTTTTCACTCTCAACTATTTTTCTTCGGTGCAATCTTCCATTCACTATTTTACAAAATAAACAATCCTCCAATTCATCCACCCCTTTGTGGACTAAGAAGGGGTAAGACTTCTCTGTCTTCCCCCTGCTTTTACCAAAATATCGATTAACTATCATGTTTGATCACCTGACTTTCAGTGTCCAGTCAAACTGCAGATCTCACAATTTTCGATACGCTTCTAATTCCTTTTGATTCCCGTATACAAAATGTCCGGGGCGTACTTCCTCGAAAACCGGACCGTCTTTTGTATAATCGTGTATGCTAGGATCATACACATGTAATTTTCTTTTCCTTGCTAAAATAGGATCTGGTATGGGCACAGCTGAAAGCAATGCCTTTGTATATGGATGAAGCGGATGGTTGAATAACTCTTCCGTTTCAGCTAGTTCTAAAATATGTCCTTGTCTGATCACAGCGATCCTATCTGAAATAAAACGTACGACTGATAGATCATGAGCGACAAAAAGATATGTCACTTCTCGTTTTTTTTGTGCATCTTTCAGTAAGTTCAACACTTGCGCACGGATCGAAACATCTAAAGCAGAGATTGGTTCGTCCGCTACGACTAATTCAGGTTCCATCACTAATGCACGAGCGATCCCGATCCGTTGTCTTTGACCGCCGGAAAATTCGTGAGGATAGCGGTACATATGCTCTGGAAGTAGTCCGACTTCTTTGATGATTTTCGCCACCTTTTCCAAACGTTCTTCTTCCGAGTGAAACAGGTTAAAATTATAGAGGCCTTCTGAGATAATATATTCTACTGTTGCCCGTTCGTTCAACGATGCGGATGGGTCTTGGAATATCATTTGGATCTTACGGATTTTTTCTGCTTGTTCTTTTTTCGACAAGGGACCATTGATCTTTTTCCCTTCAAAGAGAATATCCCCTTTGCTTGTCGGATTTAACCCAATGATTGCTCTGCCAATCGTCGTTTTGCCTGAACCAGATTCTCCTACGAGAGAGAACGTTTCTCCTTTATAAATATCAAAGTTGGCGTCTTGGACAGCTACGAACTTGCTTTTTCCTTCTCCAAAAGTGATTTCTAAATCTTTTACAGTTAACAAAGTTTTTTTATCAGCTGACAACTTGCTTCCCCCCGTCTTGTTCTTCACTATCCAATTCTGCAGCCAAAGCAATCATTTTTTCATGAAGATTTTCGATTTGTTTTGGTTTAAGTACTTTCGGTGCACGAGGATCCAGCAGCCAAGTCTTCGCAAAATGGGTTTCGGATACTTGGAACATAGGCGGTTCACTAGTAAAATCGACCTTCATCGCATAGGCGCTGCGAGGCGCAAAAGCATCTCCTTGGATATCTTTATATAAAGAAGGTGGTGTTCCTGGTACAGAGTAAAGCACATCTCCTTTTTGTGCTAATTGTGGTAAAGAAGAAAGCAAGCTCCATGTATAGGGATGTTTTGGATCATAAAAAATTTCTTCAACTGTTCCGCTTTCGATGATCTGTCCAGCATACATAACAGCTACTTTGTCTGCTATAGCCGCGACAACGCCCAAATCATGGGTGATAAAAATCGTTGTGAATTGATATTCTTCCTGAAGCTCTTTGATTAGTTCCAAGATTTGTGCCTGGATCGTTACATCCAAAGCGGTTGTCGGTTCATCACAAATCAAGATTTTAGGTCGGCAAGCCAATGCAATAGCAATGACGATCCGTTGTCTCATCCCACCAGAGTATTGGAAAGGATATTCATCGTATCTTTTTGCCGCATTAGGGATTCCTGTTTTTTCCATCAATTCGACAGCTAAGCGTTTCGCTTCTTTCGCTGATTTCTTCTGGTGTTTGATGATGACTTCTGAGATTTGTGAGCCAATTGTTTTGATAGGATTCAGTGAAGTCATAGGATCTTGGAAGATCGTCGCGATTTCTTTTCCCCGAATATCTTCCCATTCTTCATCCTTTTTCAATTCGCTTAATATCTTGTCTTTATAGCGGATCGTTCCTGAAGTGATATTGCCATTTTGTTCCAGCATCCCGGTGAATGTTTTTGTCAGAACTGATTTTCCTGATCCTGATTCACCAACGATGGCTAATGTTTCTTTTTCTTTTAGCTCTAATGAGACATTTCTGATCGCTTTTAATTCACGGTGACGAACATGGAAGCTGACCGAGATGTTTTCTACTGATAAAATTGTTTGATTCTCCATTGTTTGCCTCCTAAATATGTGTTCTTGGATCTGCCGCATCTGCAAGAGTTTGTCCTACGATGTATAAAGAAACAGAAACTAACGCCAGTACAGTCACAGGAATCCAGAAAAGATAAGGGTAATTGCTCATGTTATTCGTATATTTTGCGATCAATCGTCCGAGAGAAGGAACATCACTGCTTAATCCAACGCCTAAGAATGAAAGAAATGTTTCATATGAAATAAACGAAGGTAGCGCTCTAGATACATCTGTCACGATGATAGAAATCAAATAAGGCAGGATATTACGAAAAATCATCCGCAAGGTCGGTGTTCCTAGTGTTTTTGAGGCTAAATTATACTCGCGGTCGCGGATGATCATGACTTGTACCCGAATAAAGTAAGCTACGCTCAGCCAGCTCGTCACACACATCGCAAAAATCAAATTCCAAAATCCGGAACCAAACGTATACGAGAGGACGATGACGATCAGTAAAGTTGGCACATTCGAGATGATGTTGTAAATTTCCAACATGAAACGGTCAATTGCTTTAGATGTTCCCCAAATCGCCCCTACTACTACACCAATAACTGTAGTGATCAATGTAGCAATGACACTGATGGAAATCGATGTTTTCGCCCCTGCCCAAACTGCATCGAATAAGGACATGCCGTTAGCATCTGTACCAAACCAAAATTTTGCACTTGGTGGATTATAGCGTTTCGTAAAATCATTGATATCTTTTACATCCATAAATTTGTATCCGCTGAATAATGGCTGGATAAAGCTCATCAATAAGACAGCCAGCATCAGTATCAGCATAAAAATCGCAACTTTGTTTGAAAAGAATTTACGCATGACCGAACGCCAATACGAATACTTCGGCGTATCAATCTTTTCTGAAGCTAACGAATTCGTTTCTACAAAAATGAATTCGTTCATTTGTTCTGTTTTCACATTTTCCAAGCTATTTTCCTCCTGACGATAGTTTGATTCGCGGATCGACTAATGCCATCGCAATGTCCCCGGCTAAGATTGAAAATACGGATACTGTGGTAAAGACAAAAACGATTGCGATAACTAACGGATTGTTATGGGTAATGATCGCATCAGGTAGCATTTTCCCCATACCTGGTGCAGCAAACACTGTTTCTGTGATCGTCGCCCCAGCAATCGCTCCGATGATACTTCCTGGAATCCCATTGACGATTGGGATAGCTGCATTTTTGAAAATGTGTTTTCTAGCAATTTCTTTCGCATTCAAACCTTTTGCTTTCGCAAATTTAACATAATCGGAAGACTGTTGGTCGATCATGTAACGTCTCAGCCAAATAACGATTCCAGAAACAGACAATAGTCCTAGAATCACTGTCGGTAATATATAGGAACGAATATCTTGTGCGCCCAATGCTGGGAAAGAATCTGGCAAAGAAAACCAGCTGCTTCCAATAAATCGGAAGAAATAGATAAAGGCTAGACTTGGCACGGAGATCAGCACCGTTACGATAGCGATCCCTGCTTTATCTGGTATCTTTCCTTTGTAACGAGCCATCAACATCGCAGCTGGTATGCCGATCGCATAAGCAATAACAACAGCGATGGCTCCCATACGAAATGATGTACCGATCATCGATGGGTCTTGGTAATTCGTATCTGTGATGACATAATTATCAGAAAAATATTTTTTGTCTCGTGAAGAGATGTTTTTTGTTTTCTGATATTGACGAAGGTAGATATTAGCAGAAGAGCGCGCTGTAAAATCATCATTAAATGTTGTCTCTGTACTTTCTGTTTTCCCTTGTCCTCCTGAGATGATGCTTGTTACCGCTTGTCCGGCAAATGTCGGATATGAAGTGCCTAGATTCAAATGAACGATATTTTGATGGATATAAGGAAATTGTCCATTGAAATAGATTTGGTATTTATATTGTGTTCCTGAACCGACAAGTGCCCAACCGACCAACTCATCGTTTTCGATACGCAGAGAATGTTTTAAGTTAGAATTGCTGGCATCTTTTACTTTCCATGGGTGATCGATTTGGATCATATTCGCATAGAAATTCACTACGCGTTTTACTAATGGAATATCTTTTGTCGCATAATATTCTTTGCTGATTGGAAATTGTTTGAGCGTCCAACCATTTTTCTTCGCCCAATCTTGGTATTTTTCTTCTAACTGCTCAGAAGAGGCTTTTTCTGATGAACTGCTTCCTACTTCTTTTTTCAGTTCTTTCGTCGTGTGGTATTCGATATAACCCATCTTGCTGAAGGCTGTATTTTCATAATCTGCCAGTTCATCTGGTTTTGCCTTTAATTTTCCGTAATTCACATCATTTTGAAATATCGTTTTTCTCGGAACAAGTGAATAGATCACCGCATAGGTTAAGGTAGTTACAAGAAAAATACTAAGTATAGAGCGCAGGACCCTAAATAAAAGGTATCTTTTCACAATTTTCCCTCTCTTTCATCATATAAGTAAAAAAGGCTACAATAGAAATTGAAAGCCTTTTTTACTATTCATTCAGCTAAATTACTTAGAACTTGTTGTTTCTGCTTCTTTCGCAGTTTCTTCTTTTTTCGTTTCCCAAGCTTTCTTCGCTTTGTCGTATTGTTTTGTTGTAACGATATTGCTTTGTACTTCTATATATTTCAGTTTATTTGTAGCAATACCTGTCCAAGCAAATGGCTTGCTAAATGGAACAACATTTGTGACGCGAGGCGTACCGCCGTATGCATAGATTGGTACTTGCAAAGCATTATCCAACAACCAAGCTTCTGCATCTGCATAAGCGGTGTAACGAGCATCTAAATCATCAGTGATAGCAGCGGCTTTATCCAATAAAGCATCATATTCAGATAAGTTGATTGCTTTTTTCGCAGCAGCTGAAGGATCTGTTCCTTGTACTATGGCAGAAGCTTCCAGTCCAAGTGTATGGATCATATCCCCTTTGCGTGAATCATAGATATTCAAGTAAGAAGATGGATCAGTGTAGTCTGGACCCCAGCCAGAGGCATTTGTAATATCAAAGTCGCCAGCTTGTCCGGTTGTTGCTTGATAAGTAGCAGCTAAATATTTATTATCATTTAATAATTGAACATCGACTACTACGTTATCTGATCCTAAAGAAGCTTCCACTGATTTCTTCAAAGATTTGACCATGTTGACACTGATCTCAGAAGTTTCTTCAACCGGCATATCTAAATGGATAGGGAATTGGACACCTTTTGCTTCTAGTTCTGTTTTTGCTTTTTCCATATATTCTTTGGCTTTATCTGCGTTATAATACCCATCTTGTCCATCAGATAAATCTACATCGCCAAAAGCATCTGAATCCAGTGCTTTTAATTTGCTTGCTACTGTGTCGCCGTAAGGTTGATCGTTGATCTCTACAAAGTCGGCTGGAATCATTGTATTACGTAATGCTTTATTGGCTCCTTCTTCTCCTACACTTTGTGCGTTATAGCTTTTCTTATCAAATCCGAATAGAACAGCTAAACGGAAATTGCGGTCTAAAATAGCATTGTGTGTATCTTCTTTTTCTTTGTCTGTTGTTTTTGAAGTTGCATCAAATGTACCTCGGTTAAAGTTGAAGGTTAAATTATATGTTGATGCATCTGTTTCAGTCCAAGTCACGCCATCGGGATAAGCTTTCGTTACGTCTTTATACCCTGGAGAGTTTGGATAAACTCTGGCAGCAGAGAGTTCGCCATTTTCATAAGATTTGAATAACCCATCCGGATCACTTCCATCATTATAGGTCCATTTTACTGTATCTAAATGGACATTTTTAGGATCCCAATACGATTCGTTCTTCGTATATTCGATGACTGATTTAGCTGTGTTGTTTGCAAGGATGAATGGTCCATTATAAAGGATGGAGTCTGGTGTTGGTTTTCCGAAATCTTTCCCTTTTGATTTTAAGAACTCTTCATTGATTGGATATAAGATACCGTAAGTCGTTTTTGAATTCCAGAATGGTTCAGGTTTATTCAATGTGTATTGCAACGTATAGTCATCTACTGCTTTTACCCCAACAGTAGAAAAATCATTCGTTTTACCATCTATATAATCAGATAAGCCTTTGATACTATCTGCCACGATATATAACGTTTCTGATTGTACATCTACCGCGTGTTTCAACCCAGTAACAAAGTCATTTGCTGTCACATCAGCCCCATACTCATTTCCTTCACTATCCACCCAAGGAACACCTTTGCGAAGATGATACGTATAAGTCAACCCGTCATCGCTGACTTCCCATGACTTAGCCATATCGCCTTTCAGGTTCCCGTATTGGTCATTTTCCAAAAGACCTTCCACAAAGTTAGTATAGTGGTCACTATTCGTTTTACGGGATGAGAATGTGTAATCTAGCGTTTCAAGATCTGTTACATATACAGAACTATATTCTGATACAAGATCACTTTTCTTTGAAGAGCTAGACCCTTTTGCATTACTCCCGCATGCTCCCAGCATAACGGCACTTACTAGAAGCAAAGCTAAAACTTTTTTCATATAATGTATATCCCCCTCTTATTTATACTGCTTTCACCCTTTTCAACCCCTATTAACCAGATAATTGCGCAACATGTTTAATTAATAAATCACCTGAAATAATTAAAAGATAATGAAAGTTATTGAAATAATACATTTGGCGTTAGGCAATGTCAAGGTAATTCAGCAAAATAATTCGAATTATCTGAAATTTATATATATAACTATATATGCAATTATCTAACTTTTTGCTTTTTATCATCAAGAAAATAAAAAAATAAATATCATTAATGTAATAAGCGTAAAATGAATGGACTCGAAGAAAAAATCGTTAAAAGACTTATCTTTTCATAATTTTTTCACGTATAGCATATTCCATTTTTATACTAAAAATAATATATATATGCATGTAGTTTATATAATTATTAAAAATAATCTTTGAGAGGAAAAAGTGAACGAATAAAAATTACTTAAGTTATATATTTGAATGTTTTCTCATTTTAAACTCATTTAAAAGAAACCGGATTCCCAACAAAAAAAAGCTTCTAATTTTCGTACGATAACTACGTTGGTCCTTAAACTTCATACTTTTTTATGATTTTTCAGCGGTTTTCGATGGTATACTTTTTAAATGGAGGAGATGTCTATGCGGTATGTATCAAAATTTTTATTAGGGATTTATTTATTCTTTCTATTATGGTTGATTTTATTCAAGCTATCATTTAATCTTCCACAATTTCTCACTTATTCTTACAGCAATGTCAATCTCGTCCCTTTTTCTACTTTTTCTTTTGAGAATACGACGGTTTTGCGCGAAACCACTTATAATTTGATTGTCTTTTGTCCTTTTGGGGTGCTTTTGAATGTCAATTTCAAAGGGCTTTCCTTTTCTAAAAAATTAGGGATTATTTTCCTTGTAAGCTTCTTCGCAGAGTTTATTCAATTCCTATTCGGTATTGGCGTAGCGGATATCACTGATGTAATTACTAATACAACAGGAGGTCTGATTGGATTATGGTTCTATCAGCTTTTAAACAAACACCTATCGACAAATAAGTTGGATCGCCTAGCCGTTATTTTGGGGTACATTTTATTATTATTTCTAATCGTAGCTTTTTTATTTTTGACACGCACTATCCGTCTTCGATAAAATCGTTCATAAAAAGGACCGTCACAGATACATTCCAGTGCGTATCTATGTCAGTCCTTTTTTATTCAATTATTGTTTCTCAAAAAAATCGATTTTCACCTCTACCATTTGGAGTGGGACATCGTAAAATCGATCTTCTCTTCTTCCTAGAAAATCTTTTGCCTGTATTGGAAACAAAGCATACATCAAGACATCTTCCTCAGATTTTGCATAATTTGAAATTTCTTGACGAAAAGCTGGAAGTTGAGGTCCAATGAAATCTGCTGGACGAACGGTGATTACTTTCTCCTCACCAATGATCAATTTTTTTATTTCTTTCTGTATAGGAACTGGTGGGTGCCCATATAAGCCTCGTACATAATCTTTGATTTCATTTGGGACAAGCTTGTAGCGTTCGCCGGTAATCACATTCATTAATGCTTGAGTTCCTACCATCTGGGAAAGAGGCGTAACAAGTGGCGGGAATCCTAGATCTGCCCGTACTCTCGGTACCTCTTTCAATACATCTTCATATTTGTCCTGCAGTCCTTGTTCAGTCAATTGACTTAACAGATTGGAAAGCATTCCTCCAGGAACTTGGTAAATTAATGCTTTAGGTTCTGTATCTTTTACTTTTGGATTCAATTGTCCTTCTTCTCTAAATCGATCTCGGATAGGATTGAAATATTCTGCGATTTCTTCTGTTTTTTGTAGATCCAATCCTGTATCGAAGCCCATATCCTCCAAAGCCATCGCTATAGACTCTGTTGCCGGCTGGCTCGTTCCGCCAGCAAATGAAGAAATTGCTGTATCGATAATATCTGCTCCTGCCTCAGCTGTTTTCAAATAAGTCATCTCTGAAATTCCACTAGTTGCATGTGTGTGAATCTCCAAAGGAACATCTACAGCATCTTTGATACGCCTAACTAATTCGTATCCGGTATTGGGGGTCAATACGCCCGCCATGTCTTTGATACAAATAGAATCTGCACCGATTTGAACCATTTCTTTTGCTAATTCAGTAAAATATTCCACCGTGTGAACATCACTTGTGGTATATGAGATTGCTGTTTGGCAATGACCACCAGCTTCTTTTGTAGCACTAATCGCCGTTTGCAGGTTTCTCGTATCATTTAATGCATCAAACACTCTTATGATATCAATCCCGTTTTGGATTGATTTTTCGACAAAAGATCGTACCACGTCATCTGCATAATTTTTATAGCCTAATAAATTTTGTCCGCGCAAAAGCATCTGCAATTTTGTGTTTTTTACTTCTTTTCGGATACTTCTCAATCTTTCCCAAGGATCTTCATTCAAAAACCGTATACAAGAATCAAATGTTGCTCCTCCCCATACTTCCAAGGCAGAATAACCGGCTTGATCCATTGTATGCAAGATTGGTAGCATATCTTTTGTTGGCATACGTGTAGCAATCAAACTTTGCTGTCCATCACGTAAGACTGTTTCCATCAATCGGATTTTTTTTGCCATTATTTTTTCCCCTCCCCTTTGCTGTAATTAGCAGAATCGCTTCCTGCATTTCTTTCATACTATGTTTTCGTGAACGTCCACATACTTTTGCTTGCTCCTGACAGAGATAACAAGTTCTTGGGGGATGACCTAAACTGCTTCTGCTGATTGGGTTCGGCTGCCCGTCAACTAAACACAAAATATCTAGATCAATCAGACGCCCAAACGGATGTCTTTCTTCGATTTCTAACATGGTCTCCTTCGCTTCCTTTTCAGGCATTGAAAGTAGCAAATAATATTCTGGTCCAGTGACTTCTTTTCGATATAAACGAAGAATGGCATGTAAAGCTATCGCATCTTCTACAACTTCAATGATCTGTTCAAATAGTTCTGCTAATCCTACAGAGTATTTGACGGGCCCAGGTATATTCAATGTTGCACAAAGCAAAACAGTATTTTCTTTCATCGATAACATTTCTTTTTGGATTTCTGCTCGTTTCGTACGTGCTGTAAGCATTTGCTCCAAATCAACAATTGTTCCTTGGAATAATTGATTACACATTTTTTACCACATCGATAATCGTCCCATCTCTATATTCGATCAAAGCAACAATCTTTTCGCCATAATTGATCGGTTCTGGTGTCCCTACGATCCCATATGCCTTTTCTTTCAGTTCAGTAATCGTAAATTGTGGGATATCTATTTGTTTGAAGTGTTGGATCAGATCTTTCCGCTTAGGATTGATAGCAATCCCAAATTCCGTAACAACCACATCAATACTCGAACCGGGTGTTACTACAGTATTGACTTTATCTACAATTGTCGGAATCCGTCCTCGAACAAGTGGCGCAATTACTAAACTCATTTGGCAAGCCATACTAGTATCAGGATGTCCTCCTGCTGCGCCTCGAATCACCCCATCTGATCCAGTAATGACATTGACATGATAATCCGTATCAATTTCTAAAGCAGAAAGGATAGCTGTGTCTAGCTGATTGATAAATGACCCTTTGCTCAAAGGAGACGCGTACATATTGGCATCAATCTCATAATGATGTCTGTTTTCTCCCAGTGAACAAGCAGAAGGATGATCAAAATCTTGGACATCAATGATTTTTTTTACTAATCCTTCTTGCAATAGATCGACCATCGCTTTCGTGATACCGCCAAGAGCAAAGCTTGCTTTAATCCCGTCTTGAAGCATCGATTCACGTAAAAAGCGTGTCACCGCTAATGCTGCTCCACCTGTACCTGTCTGAAAAGAAAAACCTTCATGATAATAAGGAGACTGAGTGATTACTTTAGCCGCATATTCTGCGATCAGTAACTCTTTTGGATTTTTAGTGAATCGTGTAGCCCCTTTAGCAATACCTTCTGGGTCTCCAATCGAATCTATTTCAACAACGAAATCAACATCTGTTTGTGGGATGCTAATAGGTGTATTAGGAAAAGGTACAAGCGTGTCCGTCACAATTACTACTTGATCCGCGTATTTTGCGTCAACCATTGCATAGCCTAAAGAACCACATGTTGCTTTACCAACTGTTCCATTTGCATTTCCATAAACATCTGAACTAGGCGCACCTAAAAACGCAACATCGATAGATAGGTCTCCTGCCGCTATCGCCCTTGCCCTTCCACCATGAGACCGTATAATCACAGGAGAATCCATTATTCCAGAAGAAATTGCTGCCCCAACCTCGTCTCGTAATCCACTAGTTGTAATATGGGTGACGACTCCATTTTTGATATAATCGATCAAAGGCTCATGAATATTGGCAATCGAGCTAGGTGCAATCGTTAAATCTTTGATACCCATCGCTGAAATTTCTGCCAAAACCTTGTTCATGACTTGATCTCCTTCGCGAAAATGATGGTGGAAGGAAATCGTCATACCGTCTTTCAAGCCTGTTCGCTCAATTGCTTCGCGTAAATTGCTTAACAATTTTGTTTCACGTGGTGTTTTTGGTGTAATGTTGCGACTGGCTTCTTTATACGAATTGATGTGCGCAAGTTCACCTTCGAAAATACCGTAATGTTCAGCATATTCTTTTGGTATCTCTCTACCTGCTTGATTCAAAACCATTTTCATCACTCCTCTTCACTTAGTAGATTGGCAGCTTTTGCAAGTGCAATCACCCGCTCAGCACGCTCCACGATTGGTTTATCGATCATTTTTCCGTTCAAAGAAATAACACCAGAACCTCTGGAATCTGCCTCTTCAATTGCCCAAATAACTTCTTTTGCATGTTGGATCTCTGCTTTAGTTGGTGCATAGATTTCGTGTACGACAGGGATTTGGCGAGGGTTGATCACTGATTTACCATCAAACCCTAGTTGTTTGATAAGCTCCGTCTCCGCTTGAAATCCAGCCATGTTTTCTACATCTGAATAAACCGTATCGATAGCGGCTATACCAGCAGCACGTGCAGCGTGCAAAAGCATGCTCCGAGCAAAGAACAATTCTTGTCCATCAGGGTAACGTTTTGTTTTCATATTCGTCACATAGTCTTCGGCTCCTAAAGCAATACCAACTAGTCGTGGAGATGCTTGTGCGATTTCCCGTGAATTCAGCACACCTTCTGCTGATTCAATAGCAGCCATCATTTTAGTCGTGCCGACTGCACAACCGAATATTTCCTCTGCTTTGGTAATCACTTTATCCACTGCAATGATCTCTTGAGCTGTTTCTGTTTTAGGCAACCTAACAACATCCACACCGGCTGAGACAACAGCTTTGATATCTTCTTCACCACTTTGTTCCAAAGCATTGATTCTGACAACTGTTTCTACATTACCGTAATCTATAGTTTTTAAAGCAAAATGCACAAGGGTACGAGCAGCATCTTTTTCTTTCAGCGATACAGCATCTTCCAAATCAAACATGATGGAATCAGCACCATATAATGAGGCATCCCTCAACATAGCAGCATTTGCACCAGGAACAAACATCAGCGTTCTTCTCAATTTTTCCATTTGTCGATTTCTCCCCAATCATAAGCGTCTTTCTCGGCAGCTCGATAAACGGCAGTAATCAATCGAGCAATAATCGTACAATCTAATGCTCCTTTGTCGATTGCTGTTACTTTTGCTGAAGTTACCTTTAAATGAGTCAGCGTTTCTGTTATTACTTGTCGAATCTGCTTGCCAAACTGTTTCTCTACACTACTATCTAAAGAAATGCTAAGTGCCTCTTTTTCATTTGGTTCGATTGTTATCAAAATATCGCTGGATTCAACGGTACCAGCAGCTGCAACTTGTTTTATTTCCACATGTCATCACTCCTTTTTGGTGTAAGTATTTAAGCGTAGTCTCAGGTAGGAATTTCTTTAGTTTTTGTTCATTTCGTTCTTTTATTGCTTGCCGTGCTTTTGTCGCACTGATGGTTTCGCCGTTACAGCTCAAACGAGGAAGAATAATAAGAGAAATGTCCGAACCAAAAACTTCTTTCATAGTTTGATTATAAAGATTCGTGACCTCTGAAAAAGGTTCTTCCCCTACAAAGCGTTTATTGATGTGTAAAATTGATGCTATTTTTTCTTTGAAAAGCTGTGAATCAAAGGTTGCTTGTATACGAGCTTGTTCGATTGGTGCTTTTTCCTTTAAAAAATATGCAGGAAACACCGCAGCAGATATAAGATAATCATTTGTTGGCAGTACACTGACGTTTTTAAGATGGGCTACACCTCTTTTGACCATTTCAAAACGATCAGCCGCTGAGAACATTGATTCTTCTGCGGATAAAACAAAGAGATACACATATTCACTTTCTTTTGCAGCAGATTCGACTAAATATTGGTGTCCTTTCGTAAATGGGTTTGCATTTATGACGATTCCGCTAGCACTTTCCGCCTTCTTAGACTGTTTCAGTAGTGCTTTGTATTCATTGAAATTCGGTGCTCCTAACTCCATAAAAGCGACTTCTCTCGTTGAAAAGACTTCTTTAAAACCTAACGATCGGAACACTCTTTGATTTTCCAATTTAGTATAAATAAAACAATGCAACTTGCCTTCTTCTCTAAGCTTCTCGATTAAATGGTTGATGATTCGGATCAGAAGTTTTTCCGACTGATATTTTTTACAGACAGCAATGTATTTAATGACCTGACCTTCATAAGACCCTGAGGCAATCAACTGATCACCATCATAAATACCAACTGTATAATCTGGACACTCGTTTCCACTCAACCCTACAGTATGCAACAATTCCTGCCATTTAATCATTGTTTGATACTCTTTAGATAGCCAAAGCTGTTTAAGTACGTACATAAAAGCCCTTCTTTATTTTTTTATCGGAAATGTCTTGGTCAGCAGTAAAGAAGCTAAATAAATAATCAAAATCACTGCGAATACGCCGCCCCAGCCAAACAATAGTAATTCGAATGCCGTATATAAATCTTCTGTCATTTTTATTCCTCCTTTTTATGTGAGCAGTGCCAAAAGTAGTCCACCTGCGATAACAGAAGCAATCTGACCTGAAACATTCGCTCCAGCTGCATGCATCAAAATAAAATTCTGCGGATCTTCATCTGTTGCCATCTTCTGTATGACTCGACTAGACATTGGAAAAGCAGAAATCCCAGCTGCACCAATCATTGGATTCACTTTTTCTTTGCGGAATAAATTCAGCATTTTTGCGAATAGCACCCCACCGATAGAATCCATGATAAAGGCTACTAGCCCTAGACCGATCACTATCAATGTATCGACTTTCAAAAATTCTTCGTACTGCATCTTGACAGAAATCGACAGACCCAACAAAATACTGATGATATTCACTAATTCGTTTTGTGCCGTAATGGATAATCGATCCAACACGCCACATTCTCTCAACAAATTCCCAAACATCAAGAAACCCACAAGAGGTAAAGACACAGGTGCAATAAGCCCGGCTACGATCGAAATCACTACAGGAAACAGTATCTTAGCTGTTTGAGAAACTTCGCCTGCACGGTAGCTCATACGGATTTGACGTTCTTTTTTGGTCGTTACTGCTTTGATGGCGACTGGTTGGATGATTGGAACTAGTGCCATATACGAATAAGCAGCAACCATAATCGCTCCCATATATTTCGAATTCAACGTATTCGCTACAAAAATAGATGTTGGCCCGTCTGCGGCTCCAATAATCCCAATCGAGGCTGCGTCATTTAAATCAAATCCTAATAAGACGGCCACGATTACCGTAAAGAAAATCCCGAATTGAGCTGCTGCCCCAAACAACAGCAAAAACGGATTTTGCAATAATGGTCCAAAATCGATCATCGCGCCAATCCCAATAAATAAAAGTAAAGGAAATAATTCTGTGCTGATCCCCATTTCAAATAAAACTTGAAACGGCCCCGCTTCTCCGCCCGCACTAAGTACCCCTGAATTGGGAAAATTGACCAAAATCGTACCTAGTCCCATAGGCACAAGTAAGGTTGGTTCATATTCCTTTTTTATTCCTAGATACATCAGTATGCCACCGATGATCATCATAACTAAGCGTCCAGGTTCCGTTGCGATCCCAGTTACACCTTCAATCAATGTCTCCATAAACTTCACTTCCTCTTTTTAAATTAATGATCACGAAACCGTAATCAATGCATCACCAGGATTGACCATATCCCCCGCAGTAACATGGATAGCAGTTACTGTTCCAGCTTTTCCAGCTACAATTTCATTCTCCATTTTCATGGCTTCTAAAATCATCAATGGCTGATTCTCCTGAACAGCTTCCCCATTGTCAACAAGTATTCTTAAGATCGTGCCAGGCATCGGAGCAGTGATGGCATCATCTGTTCCTTGAGCTATCGGCGTAAGGGGTGCTGTCTCTCTTTTTAACGGTGTTTCCTCTGCTTGACTTATTGGCTTCTGAACAACAGGTTGGCTAGGCATAGACAGTTGTTGAGGAGTGCCGCCAATCTCTTCCATTTCTACTAAATACTCTTTTCCATCAATCGTTAATTTGAATTTACGTAGCATTTTTTCGACCTCCAATAATTATTTCTCTTTTTTTTCTCATGATTTTTCTTACGATGAATTGCGATTTTTCTTTTTCTCCAGCTACGATACTTGTCGCAATCATGGAGACAAGTACAGCTTCAGGATTGCGTTCTTGGATATTTCTGACTACGAATCGGCTTTTTGGCTGATTATTGGCAACAATAGCAGCAGAGATTACACTCACTATCTCGTTGTTTTCGGAACTTGTGGGAATATATTCTGGAACCGCTTCCCATTCATCTGAAAGTAAAGCTTCGTTTGATGGATGTTTTGTTTGAAATTCTTCTTTTTGCTGTTTTTCTTTTTTTTTGAACAGGTTTTTCAAAAAGTTCAAGGCCTTTCTCCTTTCTCCGTTATTCGACTCATTTCCATTATAAAAATAACTAAAAAATCAGCTAGCATTATTTTATGTTTGAATTGTTTTTTCGCTGTTCCTTTTTTTCAAAAAATAAATAAAACTCTTTAAAACGTTGGTATATAAGTATTTTCTTCGAATTAATATTTCGTTAAGAACTTATTAAGCTAGAGCTAAGAAATAAGTTTAGGAATTGTTTTTTCTCTGTTCTTTTTCATCATTCATCTTTTCACTGTATTTCATATTGATTATTCTTAACCACGTTAAGCAATGAATTGATAAAAAACAAAAAGGAGGGGCGAGGCGGATCAAGAGCCAAATGTATTTATTTTTTTACAGCAATATGTCAACGCTTACATTTATTTAGAATTAGAGAGGAAGAAATATCATGATACTTACAATTTTATCTTATGCAATGATTATCGTGTTTATGTTTGTCATTATGAAAAAGAAAATGTCACCATTTACAGCGTTAGTTATTATCCCACTTTGTTTTACAATTATCGCGACAATTATCGCGATGCTAGCTGGCGTAGCCGATAAAGGAAATATCGGCGATTTTGTCTTAGAAGGTGTAGCTACTACAGCAAATACAGGGATTATGCTACTTTTTGCTATTTTATACTTTTCAATTATGTTAGACGCAGGTTTATTTGACCCGATTACAAGGAAAATGATCTATTTTGCTAAGGGAGATCCAATGAAAGTCCTAATGGCCACTGCAGTTGTTGCAGCAGCGGTATCACTAAACGGTGATGGAACGACAACTACATTGATTTGCTGCTCTGCGTTCATCCCAATCTACAAAAAACTAAAGATGAAAATGATGAATCTTGGTGTGCTGATCATCCTTCAAAACACTATCATGAATCTGCTTCCTTGGGGTGGACCAACTGCTCGTGCAATGGCAGTTCTAGAAGTTGATGCGGATATCTTGACTTATTTGCTCCCAGGAATGTTTCTCTCCTTGCTTTATGTCATCTTATTTGTTGCTCGTCGTATGGGAAAACAAGAGCGGGCGAGGCTTGGAATCACTGAGTTGACAGATGCAGAAATCAAAGAAATGACAACTGTTTCTGATCCAGATATGCTAAAGATTCGTTGTCCACAAAATTTTTTATTCAATGCTGCATTGACGATTCTTCTCATCGGCTGGTTAGTTGCCAGTTCTTTCATCTCAAGTATTGCTCTTCCACCTATTCTTTTGTTTTTAGTAGGAACATGTATTGCTTTGATGGTCAATTACCCGGTATTGAAAGAGCAATCAGAACGAATCGGCGCAAATGGTGGCGATGCTGTTCAAGTTGTCATCCTTGTTTTTGCCGCAGGAATCTTCATGGGCTTATTCCAAGGTTCCGGTATGGCTACCGCTTTAGCTAATAGTTTCACGCACCTTATTCCTCAGCAGCTTGCTGGATTTTGGGGATTGGTCATTGCTTTGATCTCTGCACCAGGAACATTTTTTATTTCAAATGATGGTTTCTATTTTGGTGTTTTACCAGTCTTAGCAGAAGCAGGTCGTGCTTATGGATTTACTAATATGCAAATGGCTCTTGCCTCCTTATTAGGACAGGCTTTTCATTTACTGAGTCCGCTAGTCGCATTTATTTATCTGCTTTTGCGCCTGACAGGTTTAGATATGGGACAATGGCAAAAAGAAGCAGCAAAGTATGCATTAGGGATCTTCATCATTTTCGTCGTTACGATCATTCTTTTAGGACATATGCCGCTTTACATTCCTCAATAAATAACCATAAAAAGATTAATTCGAAAATTTGTTTTTATATACAATTGTTTTTTGTTATTTTTTTCGTTATGATTCCTTTAGTTGCTTGATTAATTGATTTTTAGAATCCAATTCAAATAGTCAGAAAGGAGTTGGCAAATGAGCTCGATTATTGATGCAGTCAAAAAAAATCTTGATTTTTCACAAAATAAGACCTTGAAAATCTTACTTTACGAAGCGTTTCGAAAAACGATTATTTTAGGAGAAATTCCTGCTGGTACGCGAATCAACGAAAAAGAATTTTCTGAGATCTTGAATATCAGCCGTACCCCGATCCGTTATGCGCTAAAGCAATTAACTACAGAAAAATTAGTCACATATGTTCCTAAAATCGGTGTCGTAGTAAAAGGAATAAGTACGAAAGATGCTCATGAAATCTATGATATTCGAAAATCGCTTGATACACTCGCCGCAATTAAAGCTATGGATCAAATGACAACTGACGATTTTAAAAAAATGAAAGCGCTGTTGATATATGGGGAGAAATTAAATAGAGAAGATCGAGTAGATGAATTACTACAAAATTTCTCCGATTTCAATGCATTTATTTATGAAAAGAGCCAAATGCTTCGGCTAAAAGGAATTGTATTAGAATTGCAATCTTACCTTGTCTACTTTCGTGATATTGCCATTCGTTCCTCTAAACGTAGAAATACAGCCTTGGAGGAACATTGGCTTATCTATCGAGGGATGAAAACAAAAAACAAAGAGCAACTCACTTTATTGACCCATGAACATTTAGATCACTCGCTAAAATTCATTCTAGAAGAAATGGAGCGGCAAAAAATTGACTAATCCTTTATTAAAGACCATCAGTAGTTATGCAGAAAAGGCTTTGCTATACGAAGTCTCACTTACTCCAAAACCCGGACTGGTCGATCGCTACTCGAATGGTGCTCATCACGATATGGATTTTTATACTTTTCTCGACAGTATCGTCAGTTTAGCCCCCTTTTTTTATCAATATGCAGAGGCTGGTTATAATCATAAAGGAGATGTTCCTTTACTTTTTGAACAGTTACGAAAGATTGGAAAAAAAGCAGAAAAAGCAATGCTACACGCAACAAATGGTGTAAATACACATAAGGGTGCTAATTTCTCTTTTGCGATTCTTCTAGGTGCTACAGGTCTATATATCAAAAAAGGTGCTACCCTTCCCTTTACAAAGAAAGATACTGAGTCTGTCCTTCAAATAGCAAAGCAGATCGTCTCCGGAATAGTAGAAAAAGATTTTCAGCACCTCTCATGTAAAGATAAAGAATCCTTGACTTATGGAGAAAAACTTTATCTCGAACACGGCATTACCGGAATCCGAGGCGAAGCAGCAAGCGGTTTCCCTACACTAAATAAGCTGTTAGATTTTTTACGGCAGCATACGCAAAACAACCAAGAGATAAAATACTTATATGCATTGATTTTTTTGATGAGCGAGACACAAGACAGCAATTTGCTCCATCGTGGCGGCTTTGAAGCTTTAAAGCAAGTACAAGCTGAAAGCAGCTATCTGTTCAGAAAAAATTTATCAGCGCAAGCATTCATCCATGAACTGACAATTTATGACCTCCATTTGACCAAACGGCATTTAAGCCCCGGCGGTTCTGCTGATCTACTTGCTTTAAGTATTTATTTTTCATTTTTAGAACATTCCTTGTCTCCATCAGGCAGGAATGTATAGCCGATTCCCCAAATCGTTTTTAAATACTTTGCGTTTTTGGGGTCGGTTTCGATTTTATTTCTTAAATGATTGATAAAAACCATAATCGTATTGGCATCAAAATGATCATCATTCCAAACACTGCGATAAATTTGTTCTTTGGAAAAGACCTGATCTGGATTTTCCATGAAAAAACGAATCAACTGAAGTTCTTTAGATGATAATTGAATCAGAAAATCTTTTTTAAACAATTGATAACGTATTGGGTCAAATCGAAAATCTCCGGTTTTGATTTCTCCTTTTACAGGATGGGCAGACTGGTTGCGAATCGCTTTGTTACGATCTAAAGCTGCTGTCACTTGTGCGCGTAAAAGATCTAAAGAAAAAGGCTTAGTCAAATATTGATCTGCTCCTACTTCTAAACCGGTAATCATCGCCTCTTCGCTTTTCTTACCACTTAGAAACAGTAACGGAACGGCTGGATCTTCTTCTCGAATCAATTGCGCTAAATGATACCCGTCGTTTTCATAATCAAGGCTGATATCAAGTAAAAAAAGATCAAATGTCACACGTGACATGATTTCAATCGTCTTTTCTACTGAGTCGCTTTGATAAACTAAAATGCCTGTAGATTGCAGAGACTTCCAAATCAGTTTTCGAATCGCCGGCTCATCGTCTACAACTAAAATTTTTTCATTTCGCACAAAAACTCCTCCTCTATTTTTATTTGATAGATTAGCAACAGAAAGGAACGAACAATGAAAAAACCTACAAACAAAGGTCTCTATGCTCCCATCGCACTGATCCTGCTGCTGACGATCAGCGGAATTATTTTTACACTTGCCAGTTTTCATACTTCACAAGAAAAAGCTGTAAAATCTGCAGAAGTGCAATTAGCTCAAATCAATCATTCTGCTATTGAATTGATCAAAGAAAAGATTTTTTCTTATCAATGCTTACTGGACAAGTACAGCGGACAAATGAAAAACGAGGAACTTGCTTCTGATGTCTCTATATCTAAAAATCAAAAAGCTGCAATCGGTATTTTCCTTTTCTCTTCTAATGGTCAATTTATTCACCAATATAAATTTCAGAGTGCCTTTACTGATATACCAAAAACCCTAACAGCCGATCCTTTATTTTCAACAGCTTTGTCAGAGAATACTATTGGAAATGGTGAGGTGTATTTCCATCAACATCATGCTTACATAAATTTATACCAGCAAGTTTCTCTCGCCTCTAAAAAACAAGTTTTACTCGTCATGCCGCTTGATTTACAGCAGATTTATCAGACCAATATTTCAAAAGATTCTGCAGTCATCGGCTATACAATGGTCAAAAATGCAGAAATGAAGATCATCATGCATCCTTCTCAGGAACAGATTGGCTTAACAGTGGTAGATGATCGAAAAGAAAAATTCCCAACTTTTGATTTTGCTAGTTTGGAGCAGCTAGAAAAAGAACAACTGAAACATAAAAAAGGCAGCCTGACCTACTATTCATACTGGTGGACAAAAAAACATCCTAAACAAGTGATGAAGATTTCTTCCTATGAGTGGTTTACAGTTGGTAACACTCGACTTATCGCTGCTAGCAATGAAGATTATTACGAAAGAAATGGGTTGCTCCTACAGGATAACCTGATTACACTAGGATTGTTAATGTTCTTGCTAGTCATTGTTTTTTTGTTAACTGTTTCCATCCGCTATTATGTAAAACGAAATGAAACTTACTTAGAGAATATTCGTCTGCAAGAACGACAACTGCTTTTACAAGAAAAATATGAGCTGGAAAAAAGTATCCTTCAAGAATCCAAATTAGAGACAATCGGTTTATTGACTACCACGATCGTTCATGACATGAACAACTTCTTGACACCCATGATCGGTAACTTACAGCTTTTGATAGAAGAACGCCAAGAAGATGAACAATTAACTGAAGATTTAAAAGAAATCTATCAATCCGCAGAAAAAGGACTGCAACTTTCTACCAATGTCTTGCGCTTTTCAAAAGTACATTTAGGGGAACGGTCATTCCATCAAGTATCAGAAACGGTTCAAGAAGCGATACAAACGATTCGTATTTTACTTCCTAAGACAATCATTCTAGATACTGATCTTTCCGCTAATGGAAGTAGCAGATTTGAAAAAGAAGATCTGCAAATCGTCCTCTATAATTTGATAATGAACGCTTATCAAGCAAAAAACGATGCCCATATACACATCACATCCAAAAAATGCGCGGAACTTCCTAAATGCATGACAGATATCCCCGTTTTGCAACAAGGAAAAAATTGGGTCTTTATCAAAATAGCAGATAATGGACCTGGTATTCCAGAAGAAATCCGAGATAAGATATTCACTCCGTTTTTTACAACGAAAACTACAGCTGAAGGAACTGGGCTCGGACTATTTATTGTTGCCTCTCTCGTTCGAAAAAATGATTGGCTTCTTCGAGTCAAAAGCAACAAAGAGGGTACGATTTTCCATTTAGCAATCCCTATTCAATAAAATAGTATCAACACACTCATGTGACTGGAGTAGAATGCTTGCTCCAGCTTTTCATATGTTTAAGGGAACATTGCCTGCTATTTTATAAAGAAACTCTTAGATAGGCTTATTCCTCCTTTTAAGTGTATCATTAAAGCGCTATCACAAAAAGTACAGAAATATATATTTTGTTTACTTCCCCTTTTTATTCGTTAAATTGGTTAGGTTTGCTCTTTTTCCTTGAAAAATAAGTATTATCATAACTTCTTCATAATTTAAGTACGCATTTGAATCAAAAATGATTATTTTTTTAGCTTACATGCTTTAAATCTTAGCATTTTCCTATTCAATACTTAAATCAATTAAGAAATCTTCGTTCTTCTTTATACCCCGTATAGGTATATTAATTTGTTGCAAAAAGCTTGTTCTATAAATAATTTTTCTTCTTTTCTATCATTTTTCTCTCTTATGAAGGTATCTTTTTCCTTGATTTCTGCCAGTAGATTTTACCTGATCCTACTTTTTGAAGGCATTTCAAAGGAAAAAGCAGCAGTTTTTAGAAGTAGTAGAGAAATCAAAATAAGTGTATCGTTATTTTTTAACTATAAAATAACGCTTAAAATATAGCTAGTTCGTTATTTTTCACTCTTTCAAATTTACTTTTTTAAAACCATCTGAACTCTCGTTAATATTTATTCATTTCTAATGTATATCCCCTGTCAAAAGAAATCTATCTGTCTCCTTTAACTAGTCTATTGTTTTTTTAGCTATCATAAAGTTATCCACTGTGGAAAAACTAATGTTTTATATTTCAATATACTTTTCTAAAAATAAAAATTTTCCACAAATAAAAACATGTTTACAACAGAATCATACTGCTGTAAACATGTTTTTATTAAATAGATAGAATGTTAGCTTACATAAAGATGTTTATTTTTTTATTGCTGCGAATAATGTCAAAAATACCGTGACACTAACTACTGTCCAAGTCAAATGACCTTGATCCAAATAAATAAGCATCGTGACAAAACTAGTAATCAGTCCTACATGAAGTCTTTTTTGATCCATCTGCATCCCTCTTTGAATACTAGTATCACTCGGATATTTGATCGTTTGATTATTTTTTCTATATTTTTCTCTTAATTTTTAAACACGGATCATTTTACCGATATTGTGATTCAATGGTACGGCTTGGGATGATCCAAGCAGCCAGAATCACGATGTTTGCAATCAGCACGGCTACTGGCGCTACTAAATAGCCTAAGACAATTCCTAAGACATTCAAGCCAATCGATAAATACGATTTCTTGTAATCATTCAGCATCGCCTTCAATGCTTTCTCGTGGCCCTTATTTGCTTTGACAAGTTCTTTTGCCAAGATATAATACGCAATGTTAGCGGTCAAGGTAACAAAACCATAAGTCATTTCTGGAGCCAGACTATTGATGTACTCACTGATCCATGAAGTGGCAAATGGAAAAAGTGAAAGCGCAAAAATAAAGAAACTGTTCGCCCATAAGACCCGTCCATTTATCTTATGTACAACTTGAAATAAATGATGATGATTGTTCCAATAAATCGCTAAGATGATGAAACTGACAATATAGATAAAAAATCGGTAACCTAATGCAGCGAGCGCCTCCCACGTATCTCCGTTAGGTTCATGAAGTTCTAAAACTAAAATAGTCATGATAATGGCGATTACAGCATCTGTAAATGCTTCAAGACGATTTTTAGGCATGATATTCTCCTCCTTTTCCGCTCTATTTTAGATGATAAACAAGGGAAAAAGCAATTGTTTGATCATTTAAGCAGATGAAGTAAAAATCAGTCTGCAGTTGGAGGTGTTTTTAGAGAATCCCTGTTATACTTTTTCTATAGTAAAGAATGAACAAGAGGAGGGTTTTGTATGCGTCAAAAAAATATGTTCTTAAATATCTTCATGGTTCTTTTAGTGTTGATTGCCGCTAGCTTTGTCATCAGTCTTTTTGTTAGTGTCGTAAGCGGCCTTTTATGGTTTGCGGTCAAAGTTTTGATTCCGATTGCACTTATCATCTGGCTCGTTCGCTGGATCAAAGGCAATACACATAGAAAAAACTATTATTAATGAATCACATCATCACTCTATTATGATATAACATACTTAAAAATAGGGTCGCGATATAAGTTCGCGGCCCTATTTGATATATCATATATGGATTTTCAGAATTATCCTAATGCCACATCCAAGATCATCATAATGATAAATCCGCTCATGACACCAAAAACTGCAAAATGACGCTTGCTAGACAATGTCTGCTGTGCTTCGGGAATCAATTCTTCCACCACGACATAAATCATCGCTCCTGCAGCAAAAGCAAGTGCATAAGGAAGCAGCAGTTCCACTTTCGTTACTAGTAGTGCGCCAATCACCCCAGCGATTGGTTCAACGATTCCAGAAGCTTGTCCGTAAACAAAGGCTTTTTTACGGCTCAGACCTTCTTGTCGCAATGGGATTGATACAGCTGCTCCTTCTGGGAAGTTTTGGATACCAATACCTAGCGCCACCGAAACAGCGGCTAATATAGCGGCTGTCGGATTATCCGCAGTTGCTGCTGCACCGAATGCTACCCCCACGGCTAAACCTTCAGGAACATTATGCAATGTAATAGAAAAAACAAGCAAGATTGTCCGCTTTAAATGGGTAGGCAATCCTTCTGCTTCATGTTGCGGTCCAAAATGCATATGGGGCAGTGTTTTATCTGCCATATATAAAAACACCCCACCTAAACCAAATCCAATACTTACAACTAGCCAAGCAATATCTCCATTTTCTTCTGCTTTTGTAATCGCTGGATCGAGCAAGGACCAAAAACTTGCAGCAATCATGACACCAGAAGCAAATCCTAACATCAAATTTAGCACTTCTTTTTTGATTTCTTTAAAGAAAAAAACCAATCCGGCACCAAGAGCTGTCATAAAATAAGTAAAAGCTGTCCCAGCAAGTGCTTGCTGCCAAGGATCAAGCCTCAATAGCCATTCAACCATGCCATTCCCCTCTCTTGAATCTATTTATGTACTACTCTAGCATATTCCCAAAAACATGACTACATTTTTGTGAAAAGACGAATTAGTTGGGATTTTCGATAAAAAGTTCTATACTCTAGATACCAAAAATTTACGGATCATCATTGCTAAAGGAGTGAAACACCATGTCAAAAATCAATGCAGGAGTCGCAATGGTAAAAGTTCTTGAAAGCTGGGGCATCGACCATATTTATGGCATTCCCGGAGGATCTTTCAATTCGATTATGGATGCGCTATATCACGAAAAAAGCGAAATCAAATATATTCAAGTCCGTCATGAAGAAGTCGGTGCACTAGCAGCAGCCGCAGATGCAAAATTAACCGGGAAAGTCGGCGCTGTCTTCGGCTCTGCAGGACCTGGTGCGACACATTTGATCAATGGTTTGTATGATGCACAGATGGACCATGTGCCTCTAGTAGCGTTCTTAGGACAAGTTGCTTCTACATCCATGAACTATAACTCTTTCCAAGAATTAAATGAAAATCCTATTTTCGCAGATGTCAGCGTATACAATCGTACAGTCATGACGCCCCAAAGTCTTCCACATGTCGTAGATGAAGCCATTAAAGCCGCCTATGAGCATAAAGGTGTGGCTATCGTGACTATTCCTGTTGATCTTGGATTTGAAGAAATTGATGAACAACCTTTCTCTACTGCTCATACTCACAAAACAAGTGTGATATTACCAGAAGAAAAAGATTTGCTGGCTGCTTTGCCTTATCTTGAAAAAGCAAAAAAACCAGTTCTTTATGTTGGTCAAGGAACGCGAAACGGATTTCCGCAAATCAAAGAATTCTCAGAACATTTTTCAGTTCCTATTGTCGCTTCCGTTCTAGCAAAAGGAATTATTCCTGATGATTATGAAAACTTTCTTGGTTTTGCTGGACGTGTCGCTACTAAACCCGGAAATGAAGCATTGGCAGAAGCCGATCTGATCTTATTTGTCGGTAGCGACTTCCCATTTGGACGTGCATTTTTTAATCCAACTGCTGAATTTATCCAAATCGATATTGATGCGTCAAAATTCGGACGGCGCCATGAAACATCGCTGTCGATTCTCGGTGATGCAAACACGGCTTTGCAAAGACTGGTCGAATTAGGTGATGCTCGTCCTGCTGATAGCTGGTACCTAGCAAATCAGGAAAATAAAGAAAAATGGGTAAATTGGTTGAAATCTTTTGAAGATCGTGAGGAAGAACCGATTCGACCAGAGGCTGTTTATAAAGAAATCAATCGGATTGCTGAAGACGATGCGATTTTCGTCACAGATGTCGGTAACACGACTATCCATTCTATTCGCTTATTAAATATGAACGGTAAACAAAAACATACGACATCTGGATGGTTCGCAACTATGGGTAATGGTGTGCCTGGAGGAATTGCCGCACAACTAAGCTACCCAGAAAAACAAGTATTTACCTTAAGTGGTGATGGCGGATTTGCTATGGTCATGCAAGATATCATTACACAAGTCAAATATCAGCTTCCAATTATCAATGTTGTTTTTTCTAATGATTCTTTTGGTTTCATCGAAGCAGAACAAGAAGATACAGAACAAAAGAAATTCGGTGTATTTTTAGAAGGTGCAGATTTCGGTAAAGTTGGAGAAGCCCTCGGTGCAAAAAGCTTTACAGTCACAGAATACTCGCAACTTCGGTTTGCCTTTGATGCAGCCGCAAAATCAGACCGTCCTGTAGTGATCGATGTGAAAATCAATAACAAGCGCCCATTGCCAGTAGAAGATCTTCATTTAGATTCAAGAAAATATTCTGAAGAAGAAATCCAAGCATTCAAAGAAAAATATGAAGTCCATGATTTGCCAGTATTGAATGAATTATATGAAAAGAGGTTGTGACAACTGCGCTATGCTTCGAGTATTAAGAACGATGGACAGAAAATAGTTCCTCATATTTTCTAGGACAGCGATCTTATTACCGAGAAGCAGCAGGTGGAGCACCGTTTACCAGAGGTTGTGAAAAAGCTGCCCTGCATCAAGTAATAAGAACAGCCAAACAAAAATAGCTCCTCATATTTTTCGTTTGGTTGGGCTTATTACCGCAGATGCAAGCTTTTGAACACCGTGTATCAAGAGGTTATGACAACTGTGCTATGTTTCAAGTATTAAGATAAAATTTGTGCATATTGCTTCTCACATTTTTGCATAAATTTGTCTCGACACCTAAAGATTACCTCATGCATATTTGCCCATGATAAAAAAGCCAGCTACCAATTGCAACAGTAAAACTGTTACCGGAAGCTGGCTTTTTTATTTGTTTGTTTTCACTTATCTAAACGCATAGACGATATGTGTGATGCCGAATAACATAAAATAGAACCCAACTAAAAAGCTTAATGTCAACGCAGAAGAAATTGGATTAAACAATAAGAAAATTCCTAATAAAATTCCTAAAATATTGACGATGATCGTAAACCAATAATATCCTTCACTTACTCCTCTTGCCAAGTCAGCAGTAAATAACGCTAAAACTGAATCAGCAATAAACCATACTGCAAAAACAAAAGGTAATGCTGCGACTCCGGCACCAATATTGAATAAGAAAAAGACGCCAACTAGAATATCGATGATCCCGATTATTAAGGGCATTTTTCCTTTATATCCTGTTAGCTCTTTTAATCTGTTACGTACAAACAGTTCAAATATCCCTTTAATAAAGGCAAAAATCGCAAAGACTACTACAATTGCAACTAAATTTCCGACAGGGTCTTGAAATGATAACAATGAGACAAGTACAAATAAAATTCCCAAAATCAATGAGCCCCAGTCGATGGTTCTTTTTTCATCCATTTTCAATCCTTCTTTCATTTCTTTTACAGTTTTATAGTACTCCCTCTTATAAATAACGTCAAAAATTATGCTGTTGCAAACCAAAAAATCCGATAGCAGCTATTTTTACTCCTATTTTATGTTTATTTTCTTCATTCTGTTTCACGTGAAACACAAAGAATGTTCGATTGCCTTGAATCTTTTACCTTTCCCCTATATAATTCTATAAGACTTGTCAAAAACTAATAATGATAAAAGTGAGGAAAAAAATTGATTACTGTAAATGATGTGAGTTTGCACTTTTCAGACCGCAAACTATTTGATGATGTGAATATTAAATTTACCCCCGGAAACTGCTATGGCTTGATTGGTGCAAATGGTGCAGGTAAATCAACGTTCCTTAAAGTGTTATCAGGGGATCTGCAGCCTTCCACAGGTTCCGTTACTATGGGACCAGATGAACGGATGGCCGTATTGAAACAGAACCATTACGACTATGAAGACTATACTGTACTTGAAACAGTCATCATGGGACACAAGCGTCTGTATGAAGTGATGAAAGAAAAAGATGCGATTTACATGAAAGAAGATTTCACTGACGAAGATGGTATTCGAGCAGCTGAATTAGAAGGAGAATTTGCTGAACTTAATGGATGGGAAGCAGAACCAGAAGCAGCTGTTTTACTGCAAGGTCTGAACATCCCTGAAGAATTGCACCATCAGCAAATGAGTGAATTGACTGGCGGACAAAAGGTAAAAGTGTTGTTAGCACAAACACTATTTGGTAAACCTGACGTTCTTTTACTAGACGAACCAACAAACGGTCTGGATATCCAATCGATCAATTGGTTGGAAGAATTTTTGATCAATTTCGAAAATACTGTGATTGTTGTCTCCCATGACCGTCACTTTTTGAACAAAGTATGTACACATATGGCGGATCTGGATTTTGGTAAAATCAAACTTTATGTAGGAAATTATGATTTTTGGTTGGAATCTAGTCAATTAGCGGCTAAACTCCAAGCGAATGCAAATGCCAAAAAAGAAGAACAAATCAAAGAGCTCCAAGAATTCATTGCTCGCTTTAGTGCGAATGCATCAAAATCAAAACAAGCAACTTCACGTAAAAAAATGCTTGAAAAAATTACTTTGGACGATATCCAGCCTTCTTCTAGACGTTACCCATTCGTTGGATTCAAACCTGAACGTGAGATCGGAAACGACTTATTGCAGGTAGAAAATGTAAGTGTAACAATTGATGGAAAGAAAATCTTAGATGATATATCTTTTAATTTAAGTAAAGAAGACAAAGTTGCTTTTGTCGCAGAAAATGATATAACAACAACGACGCTATTCAAAGTTATTATGGGTGAACTTACACCAGATACTGGAACAGTACGTTGGGGAGTAACAACAAGTCATTCTTATTTACCAAAGGATACAACGAAAGAATTCGACACGAATCTAACGATTTTAGACTGGTTGCGCCAATATGCAAGTAAAGAAGAAGATGACAACACCTTCTTAAGAAGTTTCTTAGGAAGAATGCTGTTTTCTGGTGAAGAAGTATTGAAACCAGTGAATGTTTTATCTGGTGGAGAGAAAGTCCGTTGTATGCTCTCAAAAATGATGCTTTCGAAAGCTAACGTACTTGTATTAGACGATCCAACGAACCATTTAGACTTAGAATCAATCACCGCATTGAATGATGGCTTGATGGCATTTACTGGCTCAATCCTGTTTGCCTCTCATGACCATCAATTTATCCAAACATTGGCAAACCGTATCATTGCTGTTTCAGATAAAGGTGTGATTGATCGGGCTGATACGACATATGATGAATTCTTGGAAAACACAGATATTCAAAAACAATTGAACGAGTTATGGGCGTAATGGCCTATTTAGCTTAAAAAACAGCGACCTCTAAGAGATAGGATGCTCATCTATCTTTTAAGAGTCGCTATTTTTGTTACATTCAAATCCTGGGCTTTTTTACAGAATGAGTTACTGCTTTTATCGACTGATTCCCATCGAAAAAATCGCGATACAGCCATAGCCTGTGTGACTGGCGATCGTTGGTCCTAAGGGATAAAGCTTCACATCTTTCATCTTTATCTGCTCTTCCAAAAGCCGTTTTGCCTTCTCCGCGCTCTCTAGATCCCCAGCGTAAGCCACATAAACGATTTGATCAAGTGGCGCAACGATTGTTTTTACCGTCTCATTGACGATTGTCTGGATCGACTTGTTCCTTCCGCGAACTTTGTCAACATTCGTCAGCCTTCCTTCTTTATCTACCGTAATAATAGGCTTTACACTCAATAGACTGCCCAGAGTAGCACTTGCTTTGGAAATCCTACCGCCTCGTTCTAGATACTTCAAATCGTCTACAGTTACCCATGAATGGACTTTCAAATAATTTTTTTCCAGCCACTCTAAGGTTTCTTCGATACTTTTCCCTTCTTTTTTCAATCTTGCAGCTTCCAATACTAAAAGCCCTTCCCCGATACTTGCAGCTTTTGTATCAAAAACATAGATCTCAGGGTCTTCATATTCTTCCTTCAGTAATTCAACAGCTTGAAGCGCACTGCTGTAAGAGCCGCTTAATCCACTGGAAAAAGCCACATATAAGACAGGAATCTGTTTTTCCGCATAAGAACGGAAAAATTCTAAATATCGGCCAACATTGATTTGTGATGTCGTAGGCATCGCACCATTTTTCAGCTGATTCATGTAGCGGTCATAATTGAATGTCTTTCCGAGATCATCTACTAACTCTTGATCATTCAATTGGAGATTCATTGATAAAAAATCAATTTTTTCTTCTGCTAATACATGGTATGGCAGATCACAACAAGAATCTGTTACAATTTGATACACATTTTTCAACCCCTTCTCGTTACATTTTACCCTTATCGTCTATTATAGCAAATCTCTTGCGCTAGACACACTTTAACCGGTTTATTTTCGCAAGTTCTAATCAAAATAAGAGGTTGTGACAGAAGTGATCAGCTTCAAGAAATAAAAAGGAATTTACGAAAACTGCTTCTCAAATTTTTGTGAAATTTCGGCTTATTTCCGTAGAAGCTACTTCTGGAACACCGTGTAGGAGGTTGTGAAAAAGCTGCTCTGCATCAAGCAGTAAGAACAATCAGATAAAAATAGCACTCCATATTTTTCATCTGATTGGGCTTAGTGCCGTAGATGCAAGCTTTTGAACACCGTTTATTCGAAAAAAGGAACTGTGACACGGTTTTTGTCACAGTCCCTTATTCTGAATAAACAGTGTTCAAGTGATTATTATCGTATAGATAAACACTTCGACTCGCTCTGGTAAGAACGTCCTGATTCAGTCGTCGTTTTTATCCTTAGATTTGCGCCCAGACGCTTTCTAAGATGTTCGTTTGTGTTCTATCAGGTCCGACAGAAAATGTTGAGATACGTACACCAACAAGCTCTGAGATACGACGTACATAGTTACGTGCGTTTTCTGGCAGTTCTGCAAGTGTTTTGCATCCTGTAATGTCTTCTGACCAGCCTGGCAATTCTTCATAGATTGGTTTGCAGCGGTTCAACTCTTTCAAGCTTGCTGGATAGTGGTAGATTAGTTCGCCATCTAATTCATAAGCCGTGCAAATTTTTACGGTTTCCAATCCACTTAATACATCGATTGAGTTTAAAGATAGGTTGGTAATACCTGAAACCCGTTTAGAATGGCGCATAACTACAGAATCAAACCAGCCGACACGACGAGGACGTCCTGTTGTCGTACCGTATTCTCGTCCTACTTCGCGGATTTGTTCACCTGTTTCATCAAATAGTTCAGTTGGAAATGGTCCATCACCGACACGTGACGTATAGGCTTTGCAGACGCCGACGACTTTATTGATTTTTGAAGGTCCTACACCGCTTCCGATTGTAACACCACCGGCTACTGGATTAGAAGAAGTAACAAAAGGATAGGTTCCTTGGTCGATATCCAACATGACTCCTTGTGCCCCTTCAAACAACACGCGTTTACCTGCATCTAAGGCGTCATTCAAGATAACCGAAGTATCTGTGACGTATTGTTTGATTTGTTGACCATATTCATAATATTCTTCAAAAATATCGTCAAAATCAAGTGGTTCTGAATCGAACATTTTTACAAATTGACGGTTTTTGTCATCTAGATTCAAACGAAGACGTTCTTCAAAAATTTCTTTATCCAATAAGTCTGCGATACGGATACCTACACGAGCGGCTTTATCCATATAAGCTGGTCCGATTCCTTTGATCGTTGTACCGATTTTGTTTTCACCTTTCGCATCTTCTTGTAATTGGTCCAATTTGATATGATAAGGCAAGATTACGTGTGCGCGGTCAGAAATACGCAGATTACTTGTTTCTACACCTTTTTCATGTAAATAAGCTAATTCTTTGACCAATGATTTAGGATTGACTACGACGCCATTTCCAATCACACTGATTTTGTCTTTATAAAAAATCCCAGAAGGAATCAAATGCAGTTTATAAGTCACACCGTTGAATTTGATTGTGTGCCCTGCATTGTCGCCACCTTGGTACCGTGCAATCACTTCAGCATTTTCACTGAGAAAGTCTGTGATTTTTCCTTTCCCTTCATCGCCCCATTGCGTACCTACTACTACTACAGATGACATGTGAACACCTCGTTCTATATTATTTAATCCTGAACCATTGTATCAATAATAGATACATATTTCAAATAAAATCGAATGATTTTTATTTTTATTTTATAAAAACGCTTAAAAAACGAACATTTATCGTTTTAGAATGATTGTTAAAAAAAAGGATAGGACATCATCCGTCCTATCCTTTTGGGAATTTTGTTTAATTAAGTGCTCTAGTCACTCTTGCAGTTACTCGTCGCATCTTATACGAGTGCCCTTGGTCATTGCGCAAGGCTGAACGCTTCTTTCACAATCTCTTCTTTAAAATTCTTCTCTTGGCGAAAGCGACGAAAATTTATTGTATTCTTTGATAAACAGCAGTTCAACTGTTCCTCGCGCACCACTTCGGTTCTTCTCGATGATGACTTCGATGACGTTGTCATTTTTTGGCTCATTTCCATCATCGTCATCTCCGCCTTCTCTTTCATAATAATCATCCCGATACAAGAAGGCTACGATGTCCGCATCTTGTTCGATTGATCCGGATTCACGAATATCACTTAGTACTGGACGTTTGTCTTGTCGCTGTTCTACTCCACGAGACAACTGCGAAAGAGCAATGACAGGTACTTTCAGTTCTTTTGCCAGTTTTTTCAGTTGGCGGGAGATATCTGATACTTCTTGTTGACGGTTCTCTTTACCGTTACCTTCAATCAACTGCAAATAATCGATCAATATCAAGCCTAGGTTGCCTTTTTCTTGCGCTAGTTTCCGACATTTCGCGCGGATCTCAGAGATCTTGATCCCTGGTGTATCGTCGATGAAAATATTTGCTCGAGAAAGACTTCCCATCGCAACGATCAGATTCGACCATTCTTCTTCCGAAAGCTGACCTGTACGCAAATGGCTAGCTTCAATCGAACCTTCTGCACAAAGCATCCGATTTACAAGAGATTCCGCCCCCATTTCCAGACTGAATATCGCAACAGAACGATCTGTTTTGGTTCCTACATTTTGAGCAATATTCAATGCGAACGCAGTTTTACCTACCGCCGGACGAGCAGCCAGAATGATTAGTTCTTCGGGCTGGAAACCTGCTGTCATTTTGTCCAGACCTTGATAGCCAGTTGGTAGGCCAGTGATTTCTTCATTATTTTGAGCTAGTCGATCGATATTTTCAATCGTTGAATTCAGTACTTCAGCAATGGATAAAAAGCCGCTTCGATTTCTTTTTTCCGAAACCTCCAAGATACTGCGTTCTGCATCATCTAAGATCGACTGAACTTCTTCTCCTTGCTCGAATACTTTTGTAACGATCCCTGTTGCTGTCTGAATCAATGTACGCAATAATGATTTTTCTTCAACGATTTTCGCATAGTAGACGATATTTGCTGCTGTCGGAACTGCTAAAGCCAAATCTGATAGGTAACTTAAACCACCGGCATCTTCTAACAAATTTGCTTGTTCTAGCCGGTCTTTAACAGTGACAACGTCAATCGCTTCATTACGATCGTTCAACTCGATCATTGTCTCAAAAATAATTTGATGGCCGCGACGATAAAAGTCTTTTGGCTCTATGTACTCCATGGCATCAATGATCGTTTCTGCATCAAGAAAAACAGAGCCTAGAACCGCTTGTTCAGCTTCAATATTTTGCGGTGGGATTCGATCCTGCCACACTTCATTCATACGTATCGCTCCTTGTCTTCAATTGCTTCATTTTACAAGAAAATGATGGAAAAGTCATCATTCGCATCGAAAGTATCATAAAAAAGTAGCTCTCTTTTATTATACTCGTTTTCTTCATGCTGTTTTACTGTTCTCAAAAAAGAAACCGAAATCAATCTGAAATCGATATGCAGCTTGTGCTTTTGTTGCTGCAGCTGCTTTTCTCAGATAAATTTCGGTTTGTCTTTTCTCCTTCTGGTTATTCTTACCAGCTTAACATCACTATCAAGACTTGTTATTCTTGTACGACATGAACTTTGATCGTAGCCGTCACCTCATGATGCAACTTCACAGGTACGTTTGTGTAGCCTAGTGAACGGATTGGGTTTTCTAGTTCGATTTTTCGTTTATCTAATTTGATTTTGTATTGTTTGTTTAGCCCTTCAGCAATTTGTTTTGAAGGAATCGATCCAAACAAACGGCTGTCTTCCCCTGCTTTTGCTTTTAACTCGACTACCGTATCTTCTTTTTCCAAGAATTCTTTTAATTTTTTAGCTTCTTCCAAGATTTCAGCTTCGTGTTTTTCTTGGGCTTTCTTCTGTCCAGCTAACTGACTGATGCTACTTTTCGTTGCTTCTTTTGCCAAGTTATTTTTGATTAGATAATTTTGTGCATAACCTGCTGGAACTTCTTTGATGTCCCCTTTTTTACCTTTTCCTTTTACGTCTTGTAAAAAAATTACTTTCATTTGGATTACTCCTTATCATATATTTGATTCATATTTTCTTTGATTGCAGCAAAAAGCTTCTGTTTCGTTTCTTCAACTGTCGTATTTTCCAGTTGAGTAGCTGCATTTGTGAAGTGTCCTCCACCACCTAAGGATTCCATGATGATTTGGACATTGATCGTACCGGTACTTCTGGCACTGATCCCAATCAATCCGTCTGTCCGCTTCGTAATGACGAAAGCTGCGTTGATATTGATCATCGAAAGCAGTGTATCTGCTGTTTTTGCCGCTATGACACTATTATACTCTTTTTCATCTGTTCCTGCCGCCACAACAATATCAGAAGTCACATACTCGCTTCCAGCAATCAAATGACTGATTTCCAAGTATGTCGCTAAGTCCGAGCTCAATAAATATTGTACTAAGGATGCGTCTGCTCCACAAGACCTTAAATAGCTGGCAACATCAAAAGTTCGTGCAGTTGTACGAACATTGAAACTATTCGTATCTACAACCATCCCTGCAAGTAATAGTGTAGCCTCAAAGCGATCTAAGCGATTCGTTTTGCTGCTTTGGTATTGGATCAGCTCAGAAACTAGCTCTGAAGCGGAAGAGGCTGAAGATTCGATATAAGTCAGCAAAGGCTTGCTTGGAAACTCTTCCCCTCGGCGGTGATGATCAATGATCACGATCTTATCAAATTGCTCATATAGGCTCTGAGAGATCGATAGAGAAGGTTTATGATAATCCACCATCACGAGGAGGTCTTCATCTTTTTTCAGCTCTATGGCGCGTTCTGGAGAGATCAATTGCATTTCTAATTCTGGATGTTTATGGATTTCTTCGAGACAACGTTCTACATCTGGAATGATTTCGTTCTCGTTGATAACGATATAAGCCTTTTTCTGGTTGAAGCGTGCAAGACAACTGACACCAAAAGCAGAGCCTAAAGCATCCATATCCGGAAATTTGTGTCCCATGATGAACACATCGCCTGTTTCATCAAAAATCCGGCGCAAAGCGGTACTCATCGCTCGAGAACGGACACGCGTGCGTTTGACATTCTTAGCTGATTTACCGCCATAATAAACAGGTTTCGCACCTTCTTTTACCTCTTTCACGACAACTTGGTCGCCTCCGCGGACTAGAGCAACATCTAAATTATTCTGAGCTTCTCCACCGATTTCATCGAGGGATCTTGCGCCATAAGCAATCCCCATACTCAGTGTGATAGGCGAGCTCTGTTTTTCAGCTTCTGCTCGAAAGCGATCCAACAAATCAAATTTTTTATCCATCATCTTTTTCAAATCGATCATCTGCGCGACGAAGAAAAACCGTTCTGCGTTGATTCTTTTAAAAAAGACATGGTATTCATTCATCCAGTCAGAAACAAGTGTAGTGACGAAAGAGTTCAAATAAGAAATCTCTTTGTCATCCAATTTATCAATAGCATCTGCATAGTTATCAATAGATAAAATACCGATCACTGGCTGACTGTTCGCCTGATGAAGTTTCAATAACTGGTTTTGGGTGATATCATTAAAATAAACGACACCCTTTACTGTATCCATATCAAACTGAAATGTTTTATCTGCTAGATAGACTTGGTTTTTCTTTTTTTCTTTTGCAGTAAAAAAAGTATCTAACAATTCTTCCTCTGTTAATCCACTTTGATCTTTGACTTTCAATGCTAAAGGATTGAGCCATTCGATTTTTTGGCTTGATGGCTGATAAGCAATCACTCCTACAGGCATGACTTCTGAGACATAAGCCAGATTTGTTTCGGCTACGGTCGAAGCTTGCTGAATTTTTTCACGTTTATTTAAAGTAAGCCAGCGTTTCATTTTCAACCAATAGCGAACGCCCCATAAATTCATCAAAAGAATGACCGAAGCGCTAACAAAACGAAATGGTAAAATTAAGACTACCAATACTTCGATTAGTATAAACAGGATAAGGAAGAGAGGTTTTGGGGATAAATGATTGTTTTTATTTTCCATAATTTTCCTCCCATATATGACTAACTTGATTTTACCATAACTTTCGTCATTCAAGCGACTAAACGTATATCGGTTATTTTTACAGAAAAAAAAGAATTGAATAGCTGATCAAAAGGATCAGTCATTCAATTCCTCGGATTTATTAGTCTTCGCTAACGAAAGGTAGCAAGCCCATGATACGTGCGCGTTTGATTGCAACAGTAATTTTACGTTGGTTTTTAGCGCCTGTACCAGTTACACGACGTGGCAAGATTTTACCGCGTTCTGAAATAAATCTTTTTAGTAATTCGATATCTTTATAATCGATATATTCAATATGGTTAGCAGCAATGTAGTCTACTTTACGACGTTTACGTCCGCCTCTTCTTTGTTGTGCCATTCTATTTCCCTCCTATCAAATTCGTTTAGAATGGTAAATCATCATCTGAAATGTCGATCGTTGAACTTGAGCCGAATGGGTCAGAAGTATCACGGTCGAAATCAGGCATACCGTTGGATGATTGAGATGTTTGATTAGAGTTATTGTTTCCGCCAAATCCGCCAGCTGATTGACCAGAACTTTGGAATCCGCCGCTTTGTTGGCGATTTTCAGATGCAGAACGACTTTCCAGCAATTGGAAGTTGTCAGCTACTACTTCTGTCACGTATACACGTTGTCCTTGCTGATTATCATAAGAACGAGTTTGGATACGTCCAGTAACACCTAAAAGTGTTCCTTTACGAGCATAGTTTGCTAAAGTTTCTGCTGATTTGCGCCAAATCACACAGTTGATAAAATCAGCCTCGCGATTGCCGCTTTGGTTTGTAAAATTACGATTCACAGCCAAAGTAAATGTTGCGACTGCCGTACCACTTGCTGTGTAACGCAAATCTGGATCTTTCGTCAGACGTCCAACTAATACAACATTATTAATCAAAATAATCATCTCCTCTCATCGTTTTTCTATTGTTTCACATGAAACAACAATTAAGCTTCTTCTTTAACAATCATGTGACGAATGATGTCGTCGTTGATTTTAGCAAGACGGTCAAATTCATTGACAGCATTTGCTGATGATGGAGAAGATACTTTAACGATGTGATAGATACCTTCACGGTAACCGTTCATTTCATAAGCGAAACGGCGTTTTTCCCAATCTTTTGATTCGATAACTTCTGCTCCGTTATCTTTCAAGATTGCATCGAAACGTTCGATTAAAGCAGTTTTTGCTTCTTCATCAATGTTTGGACGAATAATGTACATGATTTCATATTTCGTGTTTTCCATTGATATTCACCTCCCTGTGGACTTTCGGCTCTTAGGTTCCTAAGAGCAAGGAGAGTTATCTAATTAATTAGACTACTCACAAGCTTTGATTATACACTCTATTTTGGTCAAAAGCAATACAGAATAAACAGTTTCAAATATTTTAAGAGAAATTCAATTAATCAAAAAAGCGAGCAAGGGAACTGTGACAAAAGTCTTGTCGCAGTTCCCTTTTTTCGAATAAACGGTGTTCAAAAGCTTGCATCTACGGCACTAAGCCCAATCAGATGAAAAATATGGAGTGCTATTTTTATTTGATTGTTCTTACTGCTTGATGCAGAGCAGCTTTTTCACAACCTCCTACACGGTGTTCCAGAAGTAACTTCTTCGGAAATAAGCCGAAATTTCACAAAAATTTGAAAAGCAATTTTCGTAAATTCCTTCTTATTTCTTGAAGTTGCCCACTTCTGTCACAATCTCTTTGCTAACTTAAACACTTCATCTTTATGATTATTCTTCTGTTGCTTGCTCTTCAACTGTTTGTTCTACCGCTTCTGGCTCGACTGCTGCCATTGTGACGACTTTCGTGTCAGCTTCCATCTTCATCAAACGTACACCCAATGTTGAACGTCCAGTTTGAGAAACAGTCGATACGTTGAAACGGATAATCACACCTTTATCTGTAATCAGCATGATGTCTTCATCTCCAGAAACAGTGGTCAATCCGGCTAGTGGACCATTTTTTTCAGTGATATTCGCCGTTTTGATTCCTTTACCTCCGCGGCCTTTCACTGGATATTCCGATACTTTGGTCCGTTTTCCGTAACCTTTTTCTGTAATCACTAGTACTTCTTGGTCTTCCTTCATCAGGGATGCCCCAACGACGTAATCTTCCTCACGCAGGCGTATCCCTCTGACACCGGAAGCTGTACGTCCCATATCGCGGACTGCTTCTTCTTTGAAGGTCACAGAGTAGCCGTTATGTGTGCCAATGATGATATTTGACTGTCCATCTGTCAATAGAACATTGACTAATTCGTCATCTTCTTTCAAACCAATTGCGATCAGACCATTGCTTCGGATGTTAGCGAAAGCAGTGACAGACGTACGTTTAACTGTACCTTGACGCGTCGTAAAGAAGAGATAGTGGCCTTCTTCTGCTTCTCCCGTCACCGCAATAATTGCTTGGATGCTTTCACTCGAGTCGATACCCAGCAAATTGATGATTGGGATCCCTTTGGCTGTACGCCCGTATTCTGGAATTTCGTATCCTTTTGCCCGATACACTTTTCCGTTATTCGTAAAGAATAACAATGTATCATGGGTAGAACAAGAAACTAGATTCTTGACGAAGTCGTCATTGTGGATACCCATTCCTTGGACACCACGCCCGCCTCTTCGTTGAGCTCTGAATTCATTATTTGCCAAACGTTTGATATAACCATTGTTTGTCAATGTAATAACGATTTCTTCTTCTTCGATCAAATCTTCATCTTCTAGACTTAAGACCTCACCGACTAGTAATTCTGTGCGTCGTTTATCGCCAAATCGTTGATTCAAGTCTGCTAATTCATTCTTGATGATTTCTGTGACACGTTCGGGTCTTGCCAGAATGTCAGTCAAATCTTCAATCAGTTTCAATAGTTCTTGATATTCATTTTCGATTTTTTCCCGTTCCAAACCGGTCAATCGACGCAAACGCATATCTAAAATAGCTTGAGATTGGCGATCGGATAAATCGAACCGTTCGATCATTGTTGCTTTTGCTTCGTCATCTGATTTAGACCCGCGGATAATCGCAATGATTTCATCGATATGATCCAAAGCAATACGCAAACCTTCTAAGATGTGTGCTCTTGCTTCTGCTTTTTCTTTTTCAAAGACCGTCCGTCGTGTGATGACTTCGCGTTGATGTTCGATATAGTTTTCAAGGATTTGTTTCAAACTTAAAACTTTCGGCACGCCTTTTTCGATTGCCAACATATTGAATCCAAATGAATTCTGCAAGGATGTCAATTTGTATAAGTTATTCAAAATAACTGATGCGCTGGCGTCACGACGAATGTCAATGACAATTCGCATGCCTTCACGGGAAGATTCATCCCGCAAATCCGTGATTCCTTCGATACGCTTGTCTCTGTGCAACTCAGAAATCCGTTCAATCAATTTTGCTTTATTGACCATATAAGGTAATTCCGTCACGAGGATCCGTTCTTTGCCATTTGGCATCTCAGTGATCTCAACTTTTGCACGTACGGTAATAGAACCTTTACCTGTTTCATACGCTCTTCGGATTCCTGATTTTCCCATGACTAAACCACCTGTTGGAAAATCTGGTCCAGGTAATACTTCCATCAATTCATTGGTCGTCACATCAGGATTATCCATCAGCAAATCGATAGCCGCTACTACCTCAGACAAATTATGAGGCGGGATATTCGTTGCCATACCAACGGCGATCCCCGTCGTTCCGTTCACCAAAAGATTAGGGAAGCGAGCAGGTAATACAACGGGTTCTTTTTCTGTGTCATCATAGTTGCTTTGGAAATCAACAGTATTCTTATTGATATCACGCAGCATTTCTGTAGCGATTTTACTCATCCGTGCTTCGGTATAACGCATAGCAGCGGCACCGTCACCGTCAACAGAACCAAAGTTTCCATGACCATCCACTAGCATATAACGGTAGCTAAATGGCTGCGCCATCCGTACCATTGACTCATAGATCGCACTATCCCCATGAGGATGGTATTTACCCATGACATCTCCGACGATTCTGGCAGATTTTTTATGGGCTTTATCCGGTGTCACACCTAATTCGTTCATGCCGTATAAAATACGGCGATGAACGGGTTTCAGACCATCTCTGACATCAGGCAGTGCACGTGCGACAATAACACTCATCGCATAATCGATGAAGGAGTCTTTCATTTCGCTGGTTAGATTGACATCATGGATGTTTTCTCTGATTTCTTCACTCATTCTTTTTCCTCCTTCATGATTAAATATCTAAGTTCTTCACGTAATGTGCATTTTCCTCGATGAATGCACGACGAGGCTCTACTCGATCCCCCATCAACATTTCAAATATCTGGTCTGCCGCAATAGCATCGTCCACGCTGACGCGGGCCATCATTCGATTACTTGGGTCCATAGTTGTTTCCCATAGTTGATGATCATCCATTTCTCCAAGTCCTTTATACCGCTGAACACTTGGTTTTGGTGAGGCAGGAAGTGAAGCAACGACTTGTTTCAACTCTTCTTCTGCATTCTTTCCTGGTTGTACATACGTGATATTCTTCCCTTGTTTTACCCCGTATAAAGGTGGCTGAGCAATATAGACATAACCAGCTTCAACAATTGGACGCATGTAACGGTAAAAAAGAGTCAGCAGCAATGTACGGATATGCGCACCATCAACATCGGCATCAGTCATAATCACTAATTTATGATAACGAGCTTTCGATACATCGAAATCTTCTCCAAACCCTGTACCCATAGCAGTAAATAAAGACCGGATTTCTTCATTTGCCAAGATCTTGTCCATGCTTGCTTTTTCAACATTCAAGATTTTCCCACGAATAGGCAAGATAGCTTGAAATTCTCGATTACGACCTTGCTTAGCTGATCCGCCGGCCGAATCTCCTTCGACGATGAACAATTCGCATTTTTCAGGATCGTTGCTAGAGCAGTCTGCTAATTTTCCTGGCAGATTACTGATCTCTAAAGCACCTTTACGTCTCGTTACTTCACGCGCACGTTTCGCTGCTAGACGAGCTCTGGAAGCTAATAATCCTTTTTCAACGATTTGACGACCCACACTTGGATTTTCTAGCAAGAATTTCATGAAATGCTCGCTAAATAACCGATCAGTAACTGTCCGTACTTCGGAATTGCCCAATTTTGTTTTTGTTTGTCCTTCGAATTGAGGGTCAGGATGCTTGATAGAAATAACAGCTGTCAATCCTTCTCGCACGTCTTCACCAGTCAAGTTGTCATCATTTTCTTTCATCAGCTTTTGTTTTCGGGCATAATCATTGATCACACGAGTTAAAGCAGTCTTGAATCCTGATTCATGTGTTCCGCCTTCATACGTATGGATATTGTTGGCAAAACTCATGATATTGGAATGGTAGCCGTCTGTATATTGCATAGAGACTTCAACTGCGATATCTTGCTGCTCACCTTCCAAATATACAGGTTCTGGGAAAATCACGGTTTTGTTTGCATTCAAGTATTCGACATAACTTTTGATCCCGCCATCGTAATGGTATTCATTGATGACTGGTTCTTCTTCTCGTTTGTCCTCAATCGAGATATGCATTCCGCGGTTCAAGAAAGCTAGTTCACGGATACGGGTAGCCAATTTTGAAAAATCAAACTCAGTTGTCTCTGTAAAAATTTCAGGATCTGGCGTAAAGTGAACCGTTGTTCCATGGCGATCCGTTTGTTCAATGATCTTTAAGTCGTCCACTACAGCTCCACGACGATACTCTTGATAGTACACATTTCCTTCTTTGTATACTTTGACATCAAGTTGCGTAGAAAGTGCGTTTACGACGGAAGATCCCACTCCATGAAGACCACCGGAAACTTTGTACCCGCCACCGCCGAATTTTCCTCCAGCATGTAAAACAGTAAAGACCGTTTCAACTGCAGGACGTCCGGTTTTTGCTTGGATATCCACTGGTATCCCCCGTCCATCGTCAATAACAGTGATACTATTGTCTTTTTCTATAATCACATGGATTTTCGTTGCAAAACCTGCTAATACTTCATCGATCGAATTATCGACGATTTCCCAAACAAGGTGATGCAGACCTTCAGAACTAGTCGAACCGATATACATACCAGGTCGTTTACGAACGGCTTCAAGTCCTTCAAGTACTTGAATCTGACTGGCATCATATTCTTTAGCGCGTTCTACTAAACTTCTTTCTTCTGTCATTCAGTTTCTTCTCCTTTTAGTTTCCCTTGTCGAACATAAAAAATCTCAGGTTCAACAGTCATTTTATTTTTTACATGGTCAAGTGTCGTCGTTGTTAAGAACGTTTGAACTTTTCCTTCAATTGTTTCCAGCAGATGGAGCTGACGATTATCATCCAGCTCGCTCATCACATCATCTAATAAGAGGATCGGATACTCCCCTGTCTCTTCTTTGATCAAATCAATTTCTGCTAATTTGACACTTAGAGCAGTCGTTCTTTGCTGTCCTTGCGATCCATAAGTCTGCACGTTTTTCTGATTAATAAAAAAGGAAAGATCGTCACGATGAGGACCAACTGTCGTCGTTCCCCGAAAAAGGTCTTTCTTTTTGTTTTGATTCAAAAGTGCGAGAAATTGTTCTTGGATTTGTTCTTGCGTATGTGTTTCTAAAGAATCGACTGCGGTGAGATACTCGATTTCCAGCTGCTCTTTGTGATGTGTGATTTGCTGATGTAAAGAATTAGCCCAAAACTCCAATCGCTTGATGAACTGTGCTCTTGCTTTCAATACTTTGCTGCCAAACGCTGCTAGTTGTTCGGACAAAATATCCAAATAAAGCAAATCAGTTTGTTTTTTTTCATTCAATTGCTTCAAATACTGGTTTCTTTGCTTCAAAATCGCTTGGTATTGGACAAGATCATAAAGATAAATTGGATTGATCTGACCTAATTCCATATCTAAAAATTTCCGCCTGATCTGCGGGCTGCCTTTTACTAACGAAAGATCCTCTGGTGCAAATAAAATGACATTCATTTGTCCCACGTAAGTACTTAACTTTTTTTGTTCGATATGGTTGATCTTGGTTTTTCGGCCTTTTTTAGATAATAAGATTTCTAATGGGAGAGTGGATGAACCTTTTGTGATCTCTCCTTGGATCATTGCCTGATCGTCATTCCAACCAATCAATTCCTGCTCACTACTTGTCCGATGGCTTCGCGTCATAGCCAATACATAGATACTTTCCAAAAGATTCGTTTTTCCCTGCGCATTTTCACCTAAAAAAATGACCAGATTCTTGGAAAATTCGATGTTCAGCTCTTCGTAATTTCGATAATTTTTTAAATACAGCTTATTCAGCCTCATTATCGTCGTTTCCTTTTTTTACCATAAAAAAAGTTCCTACTTCTGGAACTTCAACCATCATACCGGGATAAAGCTTGCGTCCACGACGATTTTCCGGCTCGCCATCGACTAACACAGTGTTTTCTGCCAAATACCATTTTGCTTGTCCGCCACTACCGATAACGGTGGCTTCTTTCAGCATTTGACCCAACGTCATGAATTCCGTATTTAGAATGACTTGTTGTTTCAATGTCCATCCCTCATTTTCATTATTAAAAGTATACTCTATTATACCTTTTTTTCCGCAATAAAACAAATTTATCCATATATTTTTCCATATAAGACGATTTAATCTAAAAAAGGTGATTTAAACAAAAATAAACAGAAAGCCTTAAAAGAGATTTTAGGGCCTTCTGTTTAAATTTTATTTTTTCTAATTCTTTTCAATTAAATTTTCAATATCTATGAAAATCTTTGTTAATTTGTACGTACAGGAGTAATCAATTGGATAAATTGAACGCCATCTTCCGTTGGTTCCAACGTGAATGGTCGAATAGCGGAAATAAATTTTACTTTGATACTCATATCTCCAAATGCACGCAACGCTGCTTTCATATAATCCGGATTGAAAGAAATCTCCAATGGATCGCCACTGCTTGCTGTATAGCTCAAGCTTTCTTCTACTTTCCCGATTTCTGGAGAATTTCCGTATAAAACAACCGCATCTGGACGGATAGATAGACGAACGATATTGTTGCGGCCTTCATGAGAAAGTAAAGAAGCACGTTCGATTGCCGCTAGAAAACTAGGAACAGAAAATTCGACCTCTGTATTAAAGCTTGATGGGATCAAACGATTGGTATCAGGATAGTTTCCTTCTAACAAGCGGGAATAGAAATACATTGTTTCCGTTTTGAACAAGACTTGGTTTTCCATAATGCTGATTTCGACGATTTCTTCTTCATTTGTCAGTGAGCGAGACAATTCGATCAAACTTTTCCCAGGAATAACAATATCAAAATGATCAGCCGTTTGTTCTACTGGGATCACCCGTTGACTTAGACGGTGAGAGTCAGTAGCTACAGCTAATAAAGAATGATCAGATAAAATAAAATGCACACCCGTCAAGATCGGACGACTCTCATGCTGCGACACAGCAAAAACTGTTTCGTTGATTAGTTTAGTCAATACGTGTACTGGTAATTTCATCTGGTTATGACTTTCGACAACAGGAAGATGAGGATAATTATCTGCATCTAATCCATTCACGATAAAATTCGCTTTTCCAGAAGTGATCGCTACTTGTTTATTTTCTAATACTTCTAAAGTAAATGTTTCTTCAGGAAGTCTTCGAATAATTTCGCTAAAGAAACGAGCTTGTAAAACAATTGATCCGGTAGATTCGATTTGCATATTTGCTTTTTCGTTTTCAACAGACAAAAAAGTTTCAATTGATATATCAGCGTTGCTCCCCGTCAAAGTCAAACCTTCTTGTGTCAGTGTGATTTTTACACCTGTCAAAATAGGGATAGTGGTTTTGCTTGAAATAGCTCGTTGAACAGTTTGCAATTCCTGCATAAAGCTAGCTCGGTTTAAAGTAACTTTCATGATGTATCTCCTTTGAATGTTTGTTTATTTATTATTAGTTAAAAAGAATAATAAAAGTAATAGGGCATGTTGATTCTGTGGAAAACTCAAAAAACGTAAGAGAGAAACGAAAAAACAGCTGTGGAAAAAGTGTGTATAACTTTTGCTTGTTTTTTTCTTTTATCCACATGCTATTTTCAATTGGTAGAATCGACAAATTAATTTAGTAAAAAGTTTTTGATTTCTGATACTTCATTTTGCATGCTGACACTAGATTCCATCAGCTGCTGGATCTTCTCATGGGCATGAATAACCGTTGTATGATCCTTGCCGCCGAATTCAGCTCCAATTTTCGGTAAAGAATTATCTGTGAGCTCACGTGCCAAGTACATAGCGATTTGTCTAGGAACAACAATAGATTTGACGCGTTTCTTTCCTTTGAGATCTTTCAATTGGATGTGATAATACTTTGCCACTTCTTCTTGGATCTGCAAAATCGACAATTGAGGATGTCCTTTTCCTGATTTTAACGTTTTCAGCGCATCTGCCGCTAGACTAGTCGAAATATCTTCACTATTCATTGCAGCAAAAGCCTGTACTCGAACAAGGGCCCCTTCTAATTCACGAATATTAGAATCAATTTGTCCTGCGATATAGCTCAGCGTGTCATCTGGGATCTCTAGACGTTCAGCTGCTGCTTTTTTACGCAAAATCGCTGTTCTTGTTTCAAGATCCGGTGGCGTAATATCAACAGATAGCCCCCATGCAAAGCGAGAAACAAGGCGTTCTTGTAGTTTCGGAATCTCGTTTGGCAACCGATCACTGGTTAGAACGATTTGTTTACCTTCATTGTACAAGGCATTGAAAGTATGGAAAAACTCCTCTTGCGTAGCTTCTTTTTCTGCGAAAAATTGAATATCATCTACTAATAGTAAATCAACATTTCGATATTCTTGACGGAATTCTTCTGCTGTTTTGTTTTGGATCGAATTGATGAAATCATTAGCAAAAGTTTCACTGCTTACATATTTTACTTTGGCATTAGGCTGACTTTGCAGCATTTGATGACCGATTGCATGCATCAAGTGAGTCTTACCAAGTCCTACGCCTCCATAAAAGAAGAGCGGGTTATAAATAGAACCTGGATCTTCTGCTACAACGAGCGCTGCTGCATGAGCCATCTGGTTTCCTTTACCAATGACAAACGTATCAAAGGTATATTTAGGATTCAGCATGGCTTTTTTTAGCGGACTAGGTGCCGCAACTTTTGGATTTTTTTCTTCTACAACTTCTTCTTGCTCTGCTTCTTCGCCAGTAATAAAGCGAGGGATAATCTCATTTCCTGATAACATATAACCGACTTCAACGATTTTTGTTGCCAGGTTTTTTTCCCAATATTCTTTATGAATCTTGCTAGGAACCTCAACAACGAGCTGGTTTTGATCAAGAGTTCGAGGGTTCGCTGTTTCGATCCATGTATTATAGCTAGCAGGCGATAAATCCTTTTGGTATGTTGCTTTTAATTCATTCCATAAAGCATCGAGGGATACCAT